>NZ_JBHFII010000061.1:444805-477806 GCF_057334215.1 Achromobacter maghribensis
CCCCGGCGCCCTGGAACACGATGGTCTTGACGTCCAGGTTCTCTTCCTTGAAGAAGCCCAGCGCTTCGGCGGCGGCGTAGGGGGCGCCATCGTGCACCGCAGGCGGGATGGCGAGCGCCACCGTGAACTCGTCGGCCGCCTGCGCGGACAGGCCCGCGCACGACAGGGCCAGCGCCGCGGCCAGACGGGCGTGGGGGGGAACCGCTGGCACGCGGCGTTGCGTGGAATGAGGCATGAGGAAACTCCTGTGTCTGTCTTGTTCGGTGGGCCGTGTCAGTGCGCGGCGAGGGCGGCGACGCGCGCCGCAGCGTCGCGCAGCAATGTGGCCCGATCGATCTTGTTCGTGCCGGCCAGGGGCAATGCCGGCAGGAACCAGATATGGCGGGGATGCTGATACGCCGGGGCGTGTGTCAGTGCGTATTGCTTCAGGGCGCCGGCATCGGCGCGGGCGCCTTCGCGCAGGACGACATAGGCAACCGGCTTGGCGCCCTTGATGTCGTCCTCGACCGGCACGACGCAGGCCTGCTGCACGTCGGCGTGGCCCTCGAGCATGCGCTCGACCTCGCCGGGGAAGATGTTCTCGCCGCCGCAGACGAACATGTCGTCGCGCCGGCCCACGAAGGTGTAGAAACCCTGCGCGTCGCGGCTGAAGACGTCGCCCGTGCGGTAGTAGCCATCGGAGGAGATCGGTGAGGGCAGGTCGGGCCGCGCGTGATAGCCCAGCATCAGGCCCGGACTGCGCAGTTCGAGCATGCCGGTGTTGTCGGCCTCCTCCGGCCCGCGCGCGAGTCGCACTTTCACGGCTGGGTGCGGATAGCCGACAGACAGCGGCGGGGTGGGGATCCCATCTGGGTGTGGCCCGAACACGACCGGGCCGCCCTCCGTGGTGCCATAGGCGTTGATGACGCGGGCATTCGGGAACAACGCGCGAATCTGGGCGAGCAGGCTCGCGCTCACCGGGGCGGAGCCCATGCGGATCGCGCGTACCGATGAGAGATCCGTGGCCGCCAGCAGCGCGTGCTCGCGCAGCATCATCGCGATCATGGGCGGCACCGCGGTGAGCCAGGTGGCGCGCCAGCGGGCGATCGCTTCGATGTACAGGCGAGCGTCGAACTGCGGCAGGAGGACCGCGGTGGCGCGGCAGGCGAGCGCCAGGAATGCGAGCGCGAGCGCATTCATGTGATAGAGCGGCGCGGCGATCAGGGTGCGCTCGCGATCGAGCGGCGTGGCCGCCTGGCGCGTGCGCACGGTCCAGCGCTGGCCGGCGTGCGACAGCCGCACCCCCTTGGGCTTGCCCGTGGAGCCGGAGGTGTACAGCATCAGGGCGACGTCATCCGCCTGGGGTTGCCACGCCGGCTGGCCGCCGGGCGCGAGAAACGCCTCCCAGTCGTCGCCGTCGAGCGCGACGCCGGCCACGCCCTCGGGCAGGACCGGGGCGCGCGCGGCATCGTGAAACACGAGGCGCGCGCCGCTGTCGGCGAGCACGTAGGCGATCATCGCCGGGGGAAACTTGAAGTTCACCGGCACCGCGACGAGGCCGGCGCGCATGATGCCGCACAGGACAGCGAGATAGCGGGGGGAATTGGCGGCCAGCACGGCGATCCGCTCTCTTGGCGCATAGCCGCGTCTGCGCAGGCCCTGGGCCACGCCCTCGGCCATGGCCGCGAACTCGTTGCGACTGACGGCCAGCGCGCCGCCCGTGTCGTCCAGGCCGATCAGCGCGATGCCGCTGCCGTCCGCCTGCCCGATCGGGCCGGAGAGCTCGCCGAGGTTGCGCAGGTCAACGCGGGCAATGTCCAGTGCGGTCATGCCGGCTCCTGTTTACGCACGCGGCGTGGCGTAGACGCCGCGGCCGCTGGCCACGAGCTTGCCGTCGGCATCGAACACCTGGGCTTCCGCCACCGAGACCTGGCCACCGAACTTGATCACCTTGCCATGGGCGCGCAGGTCGCCAGGGCCGGCGGGACGGTGATAGTCCACGCGCAGATCGATGGTGGGCACCCCCCGGCCTGTCTGCGACACGAGCGCCCAGTCGGCCGTGAGGTCGACCAGCGCGGCGAGGATGCCGCCATGCGTGTAGCGCCTTTCGGCATTCACGACCCATTCTTCGCGCCAGCGCGCGGTGAGTTCGACCTCACCTTCGCGCACGGCCTGGACTTCAAGGCCGAGCCATTGATGGTAAGGGCCGCGCAGCAGGCGTGCCTGAATGTCGGCGGCGGTGGGCAGGGTTGGGGTTTCGCTCATGATGGAACTCCTTGGATTCACGGATTGACGATGACTTTGCCCAGGACCTCGCGGTCGCGGATCAGCGCGAGGCCGTCGGCGGCCTGTTCGAGCGGCAGGCGCCGGTCGATGAGCGGGGAAATGCGGCCTTCGGCCACCAGGTCCAGCAGCGCCTTGAGGTTGTCGTCGTAGAAGCTGTTGGAGCCCTTGATGTTGAGCTCGAAGCTCCATACGTAGCGCAGGTCTTCCTTGGGATCGTGGCCCGCCGTCGCGCCGCATACGAGCAAGGTGCCACCGCGCTTGAGGCACTTGAGCGAGGGCACCCAGGTGTCGCCGCCCGTGAAGTTCACCACCACGTCCACGCCGCCTTCGTTGGTGCGGCGTTGGGGCTTGCCGTACTGTGCGATGGCCCACTTGGAGAAGTCCGTCTCGCGGTAGTTGATGACGTGATCGGCGCCAAGCGCCTTCAGGGCCTCGGCCTTGGCGTCGGTGCCGGCGCACGCGATGACCTCGGCGCCAAGCAGCTTGGCGAGGATCACACTGGCGGTGCCCACGCCGCCGCTGGCTCCCAGGATCAGCACGCGGTCGCCGGCGCGCACGGTCTGATGCGTGATCAGCATGCGGTGCGCCGTGCCGTAGGCAACCGGCAGCGCGGCCGCGTCGTCGAAGCTCACCGCATCGGGCAATGCGATCAGCTGTTCCTGCGACACCAGGCAGTACTCCGCCATGCCGCCGTCGAGCATCTCGCCCATCAGGCCGCGCGCGCGGTTTAGCGGGTTGACGAGCACGCGGTCGCCGGCCTTCCAGCCGCTCACGCCGGGGCCGACTTCACTGACTTCGCCGGCGAGGTCCAGGCCGATCACCACGGGCAGCGGCACCTTGATGCCCGGCATGCCCTGCACGGTGAACACATCGTGGTAATTGAAGGAAGAGGCGCGCACGCGGATGACGACGTGACCTTCGGTGGGGGCGGGTATGGCCTTGTCGGTCACGACGCGGAGTTGGTCGAGGCCGCCGTGTTCGGTCAGCAGTAGGGCTTTCATGGTCTTGCTCATCGGGATTCCTGTCGTTCTTGAGGTTCGGGAAGGCGGGGGTTCGGCCCTCGCGGGTTACTTGAGTTTCTTGGCGGCTTCGTAGGGGCCGGTCACGAAGAGGTCGGCGGGCAGGCTGCCCTTGATGAGGCCGCCGGCGGCGAACACCTCGTGCTGGCGCTTGAGCGTCTGGAGATCGGCCGGCTCGAAGGCCACGCGGTTCATGTCGTTCCACTGGGCCGCGTAGATGCGCGCGTCTTCTTCCGGGAGGTTCGCGGACTTCCGCAGGATGGCCACGACCTCATCGCGATGCGTGTCGCCCCAGGCCAGGGTGTTGCGCAGTCCGGCGATCACGCGGGCTACGGCTTCGGGGTGTTCGGCCACGAACTCCGCGCGCACCGCGCCGATGCCGATATAGGGCACCGAGCTCGCGCCGGTCAGGCGCTGCCATTCCTGGGCGAACGATCCCAACTTGGTGACCTTGAGTTCCTTGAGCTGGGCCACCGTGACCGAGCGCAGCGCGGCGCCGTCCACCTGCTTCTGCGCGAGGAACTGCGCGAGCCGCGATTCGTTGCCGCCTACGAGCGAGAAGTCGTTCGCGCCAATGCCATGGTTGCCGGCCAGCACCGCCCCCGCGATGACGGCCACCGAGCTACCGGCGGGCGACATGCCGATCTTCTTGCCGCGGAACTGGTCCAGGCTCTTGATCGGCGAGCCTTCGGGCACGACGAACTGCACGTCGGCCGGTTGGGTGGCGGCGAACACCTTGATCGGCACGCCTTCGGCGGCGCTGCTGAACACGCCGGCGGCGGGGGCGCCAAAGGCCAGGTCGATGGAGTTTGAGGCCAGCGCACGCAGCGGCGCGTTCACGTCGGGGAAGCGCACGAATTGGACGTCCAGACCTTGCTGCTTGAGGAAGTCCGTGGCTTCGAGCACCGAGCCGTAGCCGAGGCTCACGCCGCTGCTCCAATAGCCGATTCGGACCTTGTCGGCGGCGTGGGACACGGCCGGTCCGAGGGTGACAGCGAAGGCGAGCGCGGCCGCGGCAGCGCGCAGGAAGGGTTTCACTTGCATGGGAGACTCCGTTGCTTCAGAGAGGTTTCCAGCGGAACAAATGGCGTTCCAGCGGTTTGAGGATGCCGCCCTCGAGCGCCAGCATCAGCGCGACGAGAAGCAGGGTCCAGGCGAAGACCTGGTCGGTCTGCACCAGATCGGCCGCCTGGCGCAGCCGGTAGCCAATGCCGTCTGAAGAGCCCAGGGTTTCGGCAACCAGCGAGACGCGCCAGCCAAAGCCGAACGCGAGGCGCGCGCCCGAGAAGAAGTAGGGCAGGATGGAAGGAAGGTGGATGCGAAACAGGATGCGCGCGCGTGAAAAACGCAGGCTGCGCGCAAGGTCTATCCACTGCTTGTCGACATTGCGCGCGCCCTGCCAGACGTTGGTCAGGATGAGTGGCATCGCGGTCATGAAGACCACGAAAATTGTCGTGGCGTTCGAGATACCGAACCAGATGATCGCGAACACCGCCCAGATCGCGGACGAGACCGTGTTCATGACGGCGAGCAGCGGCTCGAAGACCTGGGCGAGCGCCCGGCTCGAGCCCAAGGCCAGGCCGAGCGGCGTGCCGACCAGCGTGGCGAGCAGGAATCCCGCGGCCACGCGGTATGTCGTCATGCCGACATCGTGCAAAAAGCTCGGCGTCTGGGTGAGCGCGACGAGGGCGTTCCAGACCTTTGCCGGCCCCGGCAGAACGAAGGTCGGCATGCGCGAGGCGGCAAACACCCACAGCGCCAGGAAAGCGAGGGCGAGCAGCACGCGCGTCAGCACGAGTCCGGTCCACGCGGGCAGACCTGCGCGGCGCACGGGGGCGGGGTTCGTGAGGGTGGTTCGAGTCATTGCTGGACTTTCAGGCGCAGGCGCCGCGTGGTTTCGGTGACGTCGGGATCGGTGGGGGCGCGCGGACGCGGCAGGTCGATCGGCACGATTTCGCGGATCCTTCCGGGCCGCGGCTTGAGCAGCACGACCCGGTCCGCCAGTACGACGGCCTCTTCGACGTCGTGCGTGACGAAGAGAACGGTGTTGCCGCTGCCGCTCTGGATGCGCATCAGTTCCTCGTGCATCTGGGTGCGGGTCTGGGGGTCAAGCTTGGAGAAGGGCTCGTCCATCAAGAGCAGGTCCGGACCGATCACCAGCGTGCGCGCGAGCGCGGCGCGGCTGCGCATGCCGCCGGACAATGCGTGGGGCCAGGCGTCGCCAAAGCCCGACAGACCCACGGCCTTGAGCGCGGCGTCTGCGCGGCGGCGCCGCTCCTGGCGTGGAAGCGCATCGGGTTCCAGGCCGAGTGCGACGTTGTCGCGCACCGTGCGCCAGGGCAGCAGCCGGTCTTCCTGGAACAGATAGCCGAGCCGGCTATGGCGGTGAAACTCGGCAGCGGGCTCGCCGGCCAGCGTGATCTCACCCTTGCCGGGCGATTGCAGGCCCGCGATCAGATCGAGCAGCGTGCTTTTTCCGCAACCCGACGCTCCGAGCAGCGCAACGATCTCGCCTGGAGCCACGTCGAAGGCGATGTCGCGCAGCACTTCGAGCGTGCCGAAGTGCTTGGACAGACCCGCGACGCGCAGGGCGGGGGTGAGGCAGGCCTGCGTCATCGCCAGCTCCCCGGGCCGGTCACGGGGATGGCCGCGCCGGTTTCGGCCAGGCTGGCGTAGAGCTTCTCCAGCGTCATGGCCTGGAAGGTCTCGATGTGGCGGCGGGCGATGAGCTCTACGCGCCGCGCGTCGCCTTCCTCGAACGCCGCGATCATGGCGTTGTGGTCGTGTTTGATCTCCGGCTTGGTCTTCTGCACGCCAAAGCCGAGGGCGACCAGCCGCGACATCTCGTCCATCAGGCCGGCTAGCGTGTGATGCAGGCGCGCGTTGCCGCAAGCAGCGGCGATGGCCAGATGGAACGCCTTGTTGGCGTCCATGAACACATCGATCTGATCGTTCAGCTGCAATACCGGATGCTGAACCCGGCAGGCCGCCTCCAGGTCGCGCAGCCGGTCCAGATCGACCCGGCCCACGGCCAGGCGCGCTGCCAGCGGCTCGAGTTGAGCGCGTAGCGTGAAGACTTCTTCGACGTCGCGCAGCGTGATCGGTGCGATTTGGTAGCCCTTGCGCGGGCGCGACCGCACGAAGCCCTCTTGCGCCAGCCGGGTCAGCGCGATGCGCAGACTGGTCTTGCGGATGTCATAGGCCGCCATCAGCGCGGGTTCGGTCACGATGGCGCCCGGCGAAAGACGGCAGGAGATGACGTCGCGCCGGATTCGCTGATAGGCGTCGTCGCCGCTGCTGAGCGCGGCGTCTTCGTTCAGGGTGAGTCTGGAGGTGTCCATCGCGGCCTGTTGGGTGAGTCTGGGCGGCTCACCGATGCATGCACATCGGCTTACCCAAGGATTCTAGGGAGGCACAGTGCGACGACAAACGAAGAAAATCTCCTATCAATATGCGCTGGGGTGACCGGCCCACGTAGGCTGCTCACTGGAATGCTGACACCCGGGCAGGCATGGCGCTTGCTCGGCCCTCATGCGCATTTGATTGTTCGCGATATCGCCAGGCCTCCCTACCATGCAGCCTGATTTGTCTGGTCAGGAGCAAGCCTCATGGGGGCAGTAGTGCAGCAAGGGTTGGAAAAAAGGGCAGCCGCCGGCATTGCGCCGTCGCCGTGCGCGAGGCGTGGCCGTGGGAATGCTGGTGGCAGCGTTGGCGACCGCGGGCCTGGCCCTCGGCGCGGCCGCGCGGGCGCAGGAAAGGCGGGCCGCCAAGGCCGGTGGAACGCTGATCGTCGGGCAATACCAGGAGGGCAGGTGCCCATGCCTCAAAACAGGTCGTCGCCTTACGGCGGCGTCGTGGCCGGCGCCACCATAGCCATCGCCTGTAGCGCGGCCAGCGCGCGCCGCTTCATGTCGGCCACCTGGGGCCCGAACTCGTAGAGCGGCGCACCGAGTGCCGGCGCGTTAAGAGGGAAAGGGCTCTTGGGAATAAGCTCGGGCGCTTACCATCAACCGCCATAGCATTGCGCGTAAGTAAAGTCGACCAAGCGCTTGTCTGAGGCATCCTGTGGCGTGGACGGCTCTACTTGGAAATGCCCGAACATATCGTCGTTGCAGATCCTCACGTTCTTGCGCTGCGCACCTTCCTGCAATACGCAGGAGCCGCCAAAACTGTGATTACTCCCAGCGACGCCAACCGGTAGATCAATCAGCCGGCTACAACCGATGATTCGGCCGTTTTGCTTCTGGTGCGCCAACGATTGGTTGAACGATTCAACACGGGAGTTGGGATCACGAATCGGCACAACATTAACGCATTCGCCACTAACGGTTTGCTTGCCCGGCAGCTTGCAGTCTGAGTACACCTCGCCATTGGCAATATGTTCCTCATTACGCGCCAGCATGGCGATGCGGGTTGTGTATGCTTGCTGCAGGCAGGCGCTGTCTTGACAAATGCCACGAGCGTATTTAATCCAGTTGCGCTGTTCTTTAGCCAACTCTTTCTTGCCATAGGCATCGGTTGCGGCTAGTGCTGTTTCATAGGCGCCTTGCAATTTTCCATCCAGCGCGGATGTCTCGGCATCGCTACAGATCAACCTTTCCGTAGCGCCCACGGCCTTGTTGCAATCAAAACTAGCGGCTTGGGCGCCAGTCCATAGCGTTGCAAGGCCCAGCGTAAAGAGAAGCTTCATCGCAGGTGTATACCGTATCTTCAGTGCGTAAGCGGGTCGGCGTGTTGAATGCGGCAGGGTCATGATCCTATCTTCTCAAGTTGTATGTCGATGATGCCTTGCATACAGCACAACACATCTCCCTCGTGACACGTAAAATCAGCTTAACCGAGCTAATGCACATCTCTGGTCTTGTGATCTTGTCGCAGGAGCATCAGAGGCCTTCTTATTCCAATACCCAGCTCAGTTTTTACCAAATCTAAGCTGACGCCTGTGCCTTTACCAACTGAAGCGGCGGCTCCATCACAATCTTCTCGGATGAGCTTTCATTAACGTCGCTGATGAAATTCATTAAACTTGAGATTTGGTTCACTGAAGTTGGCGTGGCCCGGTACAGCCTCCAATACAAGAGCTCGGTCCGATGCTCGTCCGTGCAATCAACAACATGGATATTAGTTTCGCCCTGCTAGCATCGGCTCAACTGCATTCCCGTTCTGCCCCACATCCAAGATGGAAGCCGCCGTGACCGAACCGACCGCCATTGAAGTTTCAGCCGAAGCCGCTTCTCATAAGGGCGAATTTTTCCTGATCGACGCCAGCTTCTTGGAAAACGGCAGGGTCCCCGGCATAGAAATCGCCAACGAAGAGAAGCTGATCGACCCGGGGATGAATGTCGTCTCGCGTCCTGACGGAATGCCAGATCAGTATCCGGAGCGTCCCCACCTGGTTCAGGTACCGGAGAGGGGCGGAATGCCACGCGATCTGGAAGAGCTCGCTGGCATATGGATTGTGTCGGAGCCTTTGAAGCAGCTGTTTGAGCAGTTGGACGCCGAGGCGTTTGCATTTGTGGCATGTGACTTCAGCCTTGCTGACGGCAGCCCCGGTCCTCAGTACTACCTAGGCAATGTGCTGCGCAGACTCGATGCCCTGGATGAAGCCTCTTCTCGCGTGAGGATCAAGCTCGACCACAATTATCAGACCGGCGAGGACGAGAAGCTTTATAGCCTCGTCGGCGGGGCCAGCTTGGTGTTCAAACAGGATGTTGTGGGACATGCCCATATCTTCCGCCAGGATCGCATGGGAGCTCCTCCCATCTGCGACCGCGCGATGTTTGATGCATTGCGTGCGGCAAACTTCTCCGGGGTTCGGCTGCGCGATGTCGCCGATATTTAGAGCGTGTTATGAACGTTGGAGTAGGTCGGCAGCATTTCCCAGCCTCAGCATGCTGAAGACCACCTGGTGCGCGGCCGTCGGATTACCGTAGACAGAACGCTGGTGCCGGTTCGTTGGTTAGCGTGCGCGTCGTGGGGTACTCAGTTGCTGGCTACCTCAGCCATGGACCACCAGGTCCTGAATGTAAGCCTCCAGGGTGGTCGATCCGCGCAGCGGGGTGTCCGACAAGTCAAAGCCGCTGTCGACGCTCACCTCGGTCATACGGGCATAGGATTCAGCGGCGGCTTCAGAAAATCCCTGGCTGACGAACGTTTGCTGCCATTCCGCTCGCGGTATGACGTGGACCTCGACAGGCCGGTCCAAGGTCTTCGCGAACGCTCGCGCTACGTCGCTGGGTGTATAGCGCCTAGGGCCTTCTACGTAGCGGACGCAGCAGTCGTCGAGAGACGTCATTAAACGGGCGGCTGCGACTTCGCCCAGATCTTTCGGCGCGACCATCGGAATGGCGAGATTCGCCGGGAAAAGACTGTGCAACACGCCGGTGTTGCGCACCGTTTCGAGTAACCCGTCCCAGTTGCTCATGTAGTAAGCAGCACGGTTCACGGCCGCCGGCAACGCTTGGGCTCGTAGCCCTTCTTCCAGTTCCCACAGCACGTTCAAATCGCCAATGCGGCTGCCCGGCTGGGCGCCGCCCGTCGATTCGGCAACGACTTTTTCAAGCCCGGATCCCTCGAGCGCGGCGAGTATGTTCGCAACGGTATGTCTTTCGACGACGTCGGTGTCGGTGGTGGTGTCCGCCGGAGGATTCAGTAGAAAAGCGCGTCGGCCACGCCGGAACGCGGCGCGTAATGACGCCACGTCTTCCACATTGGCTTGGACAATGTCGGCGCCCCGAGCGCGCCAGTGCGCCCCATGATGATGTACATGTGTATGTCCTCCGGTTGATGCGGGTTCAGTAAGGGGCGCCCGGACACTACCAGTCGGCGGGGCAAATGCAGGTACTCGCTAATATCGTTGATTATGGTATGTCCGTCCAGGAGGCCATCGAGCATCCGCGCATGTTGGCTCGTGGGAATTCGTTTGAGATGGAAAGTACGGTGCCGGAATCGATCGAGCATTCCCGATAGGCAAGCAGTGGCGCGGCCTACATCCGGATTTCACCTCTGGAGGTTCGATTTCTTGTGTCGAGTCAGGGTGACGCGTCGTTCTCCCCCGAATGGAGCCGTTGCGTGCTGCTGGCGATGCAAGGCGCCCAACCGGCATACGACGCCGTCCTGGGCCACTAGCCGGCCTAACGCTGCCGCTGCATCACCTGCAGCGCCACACCATCCCGCTGGGGATCGGCGCCGCCTTGAAACGCGTCGCCTGCCCGCAGCACCAGATGCGGTGCGGCGAAGGCATAGCTCAGATGCGATCGAGTCACGGTCTGGCCCTGGGCGGTGAGCGGGTCGGTCACATAACGCGGAATACGGTTGGAGACTTCAACCGCGTTGCTGGTCACCGAAATGCGCGGGCTGGCCACGGCTTCGAGCGCGGTCATGCCAAAGTCGACAAGATTGACCACGGTCTGGGTCAGGGCCGAGGGAATGGCTGTGCCGCCGGGTGCGCCCAAGGCGGCGTGTACCTGGCCATCTCGAAACAGCAGCACCGGGCATTGCGAGCTGGTGCGTCGCTTGCCCGGACCGATCGAGGCCGGCCGGCCCGGACGCGGATCGAAACCGCTGAGCAACCCGTTGTAGAGGAAACCCAACCCGTCGGTGATGATGCCCGAGCTGGTGCCCAGGCTATGGGTAAGCGTGGCGGCGTTGCCCTGGGCGTCGATGACGCAGACTTGGGTGGTGTCGCGAGGTTCGGGCGGCAGGCCGGGCGAAAGCCGCGTGACGTCGGCGCGGACCTGTGCGCGGATACGCCCGGCAAGGTCCGCCGCATGTTCTTGCGACAGCAGGTGGTCGAGCGGCACGGGCACGAAATCGGGATCGCCCACATGGGTGTCTTTGTCGATCGTGACCCATTTCAACGTTTCGGCCAGCAGCTGCAGATACTGCGCGCTGTTGTGGCCAAGGGCCGCCACGTCGAAGTTCGCCAGCACATGCAGCGCCTGGATCAATGTCACGCCGCCGGCCGGAGGCGGAAAGCCCGCGACGCGCCAGCCGCGGTAGTCGCCCCATATGGGCGCAACTTCGGTGACCTGATAGTTGTTCAGGTCTTCCGCCGATAGCAGACCGTCGTGCGCACGCATGTCGGCGACGATGCGGTCGGCGATTTCGCCATGGTAGAAGTCGGCCGCGCCCGCCCGAGCCAGATGTTCGAGCGTCGCGGTCAGGTCCGGGTTGCGCAGCCGCTCGCCGGGTCGTTTGAATACGCCATCCTGCCCCAGGTAGACGGCGCGGCCGGTCGCCGTCAGCGCCAGCCTGCGGTTCGTTTCGAGCATGCCGCCCCGGGCGCGGTCCAGCGCTCCGTATTGGTACATGTGCGGCCGCACCACTACGCCGTCGCGGGCATGCGCCAGCGCAGGCTCCAGCGCGTCGGCGAATGACCAGGTGCCGTAGCGTGACAGGGCGTGCGCCAGTCCGGCCAGGGTTCCGGGCGTGCCGATGGACTGATAGCCCGCTTCGTTCACGTTGCCTGCGACTACGAAGGCATAGCCATCGGGTGTTTCGTTGACTTGCAGGCCGGCCCAGATGTCCGGCCGTGCGGCGGCTGGTGCGCGGGCGCAGAAATCAACGCAGGTATGAATGCCGCGGTCGGGCATGGCAATCTGCAACGTGCCGTAGCCGGCGATGCCCGCCATCAGCGGGTCGACCACGCATTGCGTGAACGCCGCGGCCACGGCCGCGTCCACGGCATTGCCGCCCTCCATCAGCACACGGGCGCCGGCTTCCGCGGCCTCGGGCTGTGCCGCGGAGATCATGGCGGCGCGCTTATTCATGGCGGGTTCCCGTCGCCTCGCGCAGCGCGGCGAAGAAGGCGTTCAGCTCGGCGTCGCGGTCGGGCTCGTTGACGCTGGCATAGCGCGGTTCGGGGTAGGCCGCCAACTGCACCACGGCAAGCTCTGCCGCGGCGTCGATGAAGATGCGCTGGCCGGAATGTCCCATGGCCATCATGGCGCCATCGTTACGCAGCCACCAGCTGTATCCATAGGCCGACAGCCCCAACGCGCGCCGATGGGCCGCATGCTGATCTGACGGTATGGCGAACGCCGGCGCCGAGGATTGCGCAACCCAGCCTTCCGGCAGGATGCGCCGGCCGTCGGCCATGCCGTCGTCAAGCACGAACTGGGCGAATCGGCCGATGTCCCGCAGCGCCATGCCCGCGCGGCTGCCGCCGATTTCCTGGCCGTCGTCGGATTCCAGCGTGTAGTAGGCATCGAACTCCATGCCGCAGGGTTGCCAGATGCGTGCGGACATGTAGTCGGCCAGCGTGCCGCCCGTCGCCGCGCTCAGCACGGCGCCCAGCAGATAGGTGTCTCCGGTGTTGTAGTGCCAGACCGAACCGGCAGGATGGGCGCGGGGGCAGGCGCGCAACAGCGCCAGCACGCCGCCGGGCACCTTGTCGGCAAGCGACTTGCTGTAGCGGTTCACATCCGACAGCTTGTCGGTGTAGTTCTCTTCCCAGGCGATGCCGGACGACATCGTGAGTAAATGGCGGATCGTCACGGCATCGTAGGCGCATTGCGCCAGCGCCGGCACGTACCGCGTTACGGGATCGTCCAGGCTGGCGATCGCGCCGTCGTGCAGGGCGGCGCCAGCCAGCATTGCCGTCATCGACTTTACGGTGGACATGGTCGACCAGCGCTCGTGCGGCTGAAAGCCCAGCCCGTAGCGTTCCAGCACGATATGGCCGCGGTGGAGCACCAACAGGCCTGCCACGTTGTTTCGGTCCATCAGGTCGCTGACGCCTCGCGTCTCGCCGTCCAGGGTGTAGCGCACGTCGAGTTCAGGTGCGCGGGGTAGCGGTCGCGGATGCTCACCGCGGCGGATGGTCCGGGTCGCGAACAGGCGGTCGACGTTGCGGTAACCATAAGACTGCAGGCAGGGCGGCCAGAGTAGAAAATCCTCGCCGCGCGGCAAGTGTTCGACGGCCTGCGCCAGTGGCGGAGTATGGATGTCGTTCATGGGTGTCTCGGAGAGGGCGCCGGGCATGCCGCCCGGCACGGATCAGTCGTTGCGTATGCCCAGTCGCTTGACGATCGGGCCCCAGACATCGGCTTCCGTCTTCATGGATTGGGCGACCGACTCGGGGCCCAGGGCCTTGGGCGGGGTCATGTAGATCTCGTCCATCTGCTTGCGCGCCGCTTCATCCGCCCAGAACTTGCGCGTGGCATCGGTCAAGCGGGCGATAATTTCGGGCGGCGTGCCCTTGGGCGCCATCAGGCCATACCAAGCGTCGCCCGGAAAGCCCGACACACCGACCTCGGCGATGGTGGGGACGTCCGGAAACTGCGCGACGCGGTCGGAGCCGAAGATCACCAGCGGCACGGCCTTGCCGGTCTTGACCTGCGGCACCGCGCCGGTGAGCGCATCGGAGGTCAGGTCGATCTGCCCGCCAATAAGATCCATCATGGCCGGCGCGGCACCCTTGTACGGCACATGCGACATCTCGATCTTGAAATGTTCGGCCAGGAAGGCCACGTTCAGGTGGGTGGAATTGCCAATCCCGGCGGAGCCATAATTCAGGCGCCCGGGGTTCGCTTTGGCCTGCTTGACCAGATCATTCACCGAACGTATGCCCGAAGCGGGGTTCGCCACCAGTACCTGAGAGGTTCCCGCGATCTTCGTGACGGGGTCGAAATCGCGAGTGGGGTTGTAGGTCAGGTGCGAATAGGTGAATGGGTTGACCGACATATTCGACGTGCTGCCGAACAGCAGCGCATAGCCGTCCGCAGGCTGCTTGGCCACATAGGCGGCCGCGATGCTGCCGTTGGCGCCCGGTTTGTTCTCCACGACTACCGTGCCGCCAATGGCCTTGGAGGCATAGGCGGCCCAAGCGCGCGCCAGCGCATCGGCTGCGCCGCCGGCTGCGACGGGAACGTACACCGACACGGGGCGGACCGGCCAGTCGGCGGCGCTGGCGGGCAGGGCAAAGGTCAGCGCGATGGCGCTGGCGGCTGCCAGCCCCGGCAAGCGTCGTAGAAGGGTAAAAGCCAACTGCGGGAAAGGTGAAACAGAGGCCATGACGTAACGCTCCAGGAGAAGTCGGTCGGTTAAGTTCCCGAATTCTAGGTAGGCAGTTCCATGACGTCCAATGCATAATCTGTCATCTAGTCATAACCGCCGCGTCATAATGTTGAGTTCGCGATGAACCTGCAACAGCTTGAGCATTTTCTCGTTTTGGTGGAAACGCGGTCTTTCAGCCGTGCAGCGGCCAAATTGCACCTGACGCAACCTGCGCTGAGCCGCAGCATCCATGCGCTCGAAGAAGCCGTGGGCGGGCGCTTGCTGGAGCGCGACAAAGGGAAAACACTGACGGCGCTGGGCGAACTGGCCATTGTGCGGGCGCGCCGCATCCGGGTCGAGCTGGCGGAATTGTGCCGCAGCGCCACGCTGCTGGCCGACTATGCCGGCGGCTCGGTGCGGCTGGGCCTGGGCCCCACGCCGACCGCCATCCTGTCTTTGCCGCTGCTGCGCGAAATGATGCAGCGTTACCCCGCGGTCAAGTTGTTGCTCAGCGGAGGCACGCCCGAGATGCAGTTGCAGGAACTGCGGGATGGCGCCGTGGATGCCCTGGTGGTGCACCGTAATCACATTCCGGCGGATCCCGATCTGCACTTGCGCTTCTTTCCCCGCACGCCGCTCGGTTTCGTTGTTCGCGCCGGCCATCCCCTGGCCTCGGAAAGCGCGCTGCAATTCGAGGCCTTGCGCCGCTACGCGGTGGCGGCCAGTGGCCGCGCCATGAGCGACGAGGTGATGCATCGCCTGAACGCCTACTTCGGGCCTCCAGTGCATTTTGTCGAGGCTATCCAATATCAGTCGAACGATATCCGGGCGCTGGTCGATTTGGTCCGCACAAGCGATACGGTATTTTTTGGCGTGCTGCAGGTCGCGCAGCCCATGATCCAGCGCGGCGAGCTGGTGCATATCGACATGCGGCCGGCGCTGGAGCTGTCATCGCAATTCGTATTCGTGACACTGGAAGGCAAGACGCTGCCGCCGGCCTTGCTGGTGTTGCGCGAGCTGTGCACGGAATACATGTCCGGCCCTGCGGATTGACCCGCGCGGCGATGGCCTGTCGTCAATGTGCGCAAAGGCGCGCAGCTATCCCGTTCGCTGCAGGCGTTCAAGGAACACCTGCAGCGGTCTTCCCGGGAAAAGAATGCGCGGCGCGTGGACGCCCATCCGGCCGGATAGGCCGCAGGCGGCGTTTCCGTTCGAATGCCGCCACCCGCGTACTGGAGGCTACCCGATCAATAGTTGATCGAGGCCGACAGCATATACGTCCTTCCCGCCGCGTTCGTCACGAACGATCCGGAAGCCAGCCAGTACTTCTTGTCGGCGACGTTCTCGACGTTGGCGCGGAAGACTACCTCCTTGCCGGCGATCGTGGTGACGTAACGGGCGCCGAGGTCAAAGCGGGTGTAGCCCGGCAGGCGCAGCGTATTGGTGTTGTTGAGGTAGACGGACGACGTGCGGATGGCGCGGCCGTTCAGGCTCAGCCCCTGCACCCAAGGCGTGTCCCAATCCAGGCCCAGGTTGTACGTGCTGGCGGGTACGCCGGCGGGCCGGTTGCCCTGGCTGACGCCGCCCGGGGTCTTGGTGAGTTCGCTGTTGATGAAGGCCGCGCTTGCCATCAGGCGCAGGCCGGGAACGAGTTCGCCGTAGCCCGTCAGTTCCAGGCCGCGGTTGCGCTGTTCACCAAAGTAGCCGTAGACGTTGTTGTCGTCGGCCTGGCCGGCCGGGCGCGCAATCTGGAACAGCGCAAGCGTGGTGGTGATGTTGCCGTCCCAATCCACCTTGACGCCGGCTTCGTATTGCTTGGACTTGTACGGCGCCAGCACGGCGCCCCGGTTTTCGTAGGTGTCGCCCACGATCGTGCCGCGCGTCAGGCCTTGGGCCAGGTTGGCGTAGACCGATACGTTTTGCAGCGGCTTGACGACGATGCCGCCGACGGGCGAGTTGGCGCTGGAACGGTAGCCGCTGGTGCGCGCGCCCGTGGTGGTGTTGAAGCTATCGACTTCAACCCGTTGGTGGCGGACGCCCGCCGTCAGCAGAATGCGATCGTCGATGAAAGACAGCGTGTCGACAATGGCGAAGCTGGTCAGCGTGGTGTCCGACGCCTTTTGCGGGGTGAGGCGCACGGCGGGGCCGTCGGGGATGTCGACCGGATCATAGATATTGGAAGCCACAATGGCCGACCCCGTCGAATAGGCGTTGCCCGCTTCTTGCTTCAGGTAGGTGGCGCCCAGTGCCAGGCGGTGCTTGATGCCGCCGGTGCTGAAGCGGGCCGTCAAACCGGCGTCGCCGCTGCTCGTCTTCGAATAGGAGTCGTAGTACGTCGTCATGACGTTGAAGTTGCCGTCCTGGTCCACCGACTGGCGCACGCCGGACGGGCTGACGGTAACCGGGAAGATCTGCCGCACCTTGCCGTCGCGATACCCCGCCGCGATGTGGCCGGTGAGGTTGTCGGTGAAGTCATATTCCAGGCGCGACATGATGGTGCTGTCGCGTTGCGACAGGCGGGTGCCGGGGTAGAAGTTGATGTCGCCATCCGGCGGCGAGGGCAGTTCCGTCACGTTGGCCTGCCAGCCGATCTGCGAGCGGAAGTTCTCGATCACGTCTTCCTGGTGGATGGCGTCGGCCGACCAGCGCAGGCGCGCGCCGCGATAGTCGATACCCAAGGCGCCCATGTCCAGGCCTTGCTTGCCGTCCTTCAACGTGGCTTCACCGCCGCGCTTGACGCCATTGAAGCGCAGGCCCCAGGCATTGTCTTCGCCAAAGCGGCGGCCCAGGTCAAGCTGGCCGGTGAAGTTGGCCTTGCTGGCATAGCCCAGCGTGGCGCGCGCCAGCGGTTCGTCGTCGGCGCGCTTGGTCACCACGTTGATGGCGCCGCCGATGCTGCCGTTGGGCGGAATGCCGCGCATGAAGGCGCCGGGGCCCTTCAGCACTTCCACCCGCTCCAGGATCTGCACCGGCACGCGGCTGGACGACACCAGCCCATACAGGCCGTTGACGCTGACGTCGCCGCTGCCCACGGCAAAGCCGCGGATCTGGAAGTCTTCACCAAAGCCACCGGCCGACGTCAGCGTGCGGACCGAGGCGTCGTTGACGACCACGTCCGCCAACGTGCGGGCCTGTTGGTCGTACAGCAATTCAGAGGTGTAGTTGACCGTGCTGAACGGCGAGTCCATCACGTCTTCAGAACCCAGCAGACCCAGGCTGCCGCCCGTGGCAAGCTGCCCGCCCGCGTAGGGCGGGGCAAGTTCGCCCAGAATGCCGGCGGTGACCGTCACGGCTTCCAGTTGCACCGTGCCGCCCGTGGGCTCGGCGCGCGACAAGGTCACGTTGTTGCCATTGCGCGAGTACTGGATGCCGGTGCCCTGCAGCAGTTGGCGCAGGGCTTCTTCAGGCGACAGATTGCCCGAGATGGCGCGCGCATTCTGGCCAGCCAGCACATCCTGCGAATAAAAAATCTGCAAGGACGTCTGCGAACCCAACTGCAACAGCGCGTCGCCCAGCGGCTGCGCCGGGATGTTGACGCTGACTGGCGCCTCCTGGGCGTGGACGGCGGGTGCCATGCCGAAGACAAGCGACAGTGAAAAGGCAAGCGCGCTGAGAACCACACGCGGCGGGACGCGCAGAGCAGGTCGGGCAGAGACGGTATTCAAGATCGGTAGCTCGGTGAGAGGCGCGCCAACCAGGCGCACCGGTTCTAAAGGAGGTAGGCGGGCGGCGTGGATGAATCCGCCCCTTCCTCTTTAGACGCATGAGCAGGCTTGAAACCGGAATGGGAATCGCTATTATTTTGTAATTAAATTGTTACAAATCGTCAGCGCGCCAGAACTCGGACCCGGCCGTCCGGCAAGCGGTCCAGCGACACCGGGGCAATGGCGGGCAGGGCGTCAATCATGGCCAGCGGGTCGTCCATGCTGAAGACGCCCGAGATGCGATAGGCCCCAAGCGCGGGCGCGTCCAGGCTGGCGGGCTGCATCAGGTAGCGGTTCATCTCGCTGATGACCGTGGCCAGCGGCACATTGTTGAAGATGATCTTGCCGCGCTGCCAGGCGGTCAGGTTGTCGACATTGACCTGCGTGACTTCGCCAAGCGGGCTGCCCGCGTAGGCAATGGCCTGTTGGCCCGCGCCCAGGCGGTGTTCGCTATGCCGCCACCAGGGTCCGGATTCCAGCCGCACGGAACCCGATTCGACGCTGACCTGCAAGCTTTCGCTGTCGCGCCGCACGTTGAAGCGTGTGCCTGTCACGGTGACCTGACCCACGCCGCCCTCAACCACGAAAGGCCGTGACGTGTCATGTTGCACTTCAAAGAAGGCCTCGCCCTGCGCCAGTTCCACCCGGCGTTCGTTGGCGCCGAAGTGAGCCGCCAGGCGGGTGTCGCCGTTCAGGTGCAGGATGGATCCGTCAGGCAAGGTGACCTGTCGCCGTTCGCCCTTGCGGGTGGCGTAGTTCAGCCGCTTTTCGTCGCGGTCGAAGATGTATGGTGCAGCCAACAGGCCCGCCGCAACGGGCAGCGCACAGGCCGCCACCATCCTCAAGCCGAAACGCCGCCGCGACAGCGCGGGCGGTGGGGGCGCAACCTGCGTGGCTTGCATCAGGCCGCGCAGCCGCGCTTCGGGCAGCGACAGCACGGCGTCCCATTGGGCGGTCAGCTTTTGGTATTCGCGTTCGTGCGCCGGGTCGGCGCCGCACCACGCGGCAAAGGCCTGCCGATCGGCTTCCGTGGTTTCGCCGGAATGCATGCGCGAGAACCAATGCGCCGCGTCGCTTGGATGCTCCAGCAAGTCGTCGCCGTGCGCGTCCTCGTGCGCGGGAGCGCGCATGTCGGCCGGTCGAGAGGCGGGGGGGCGAAAGTCAGAGAGGGGCATGGTGTTGCAGCCGATCGTTGATGTGACGCACGGAGCGAGTCATGTATTTTTCCACCATGCTGCGCGAGATGCCCATTTCCTGGGCGATCTCGGTGTGGGTCCATCCTTCCAGACGGCACCACAGATAAACCTGTCGGCACTTGGGCGGCAGGTCTTCAAGCGCACGGGTCAGTTCGTCGGCCAGTTGCTGAAACCGGACGCCATCGTCGGCCGGGGGCGTGGCGGGATGGTCGCGGCCAGGCACGTCATCCAGCGACGTGATGTCCAGCGTGTTGACGTGCCGATGCCGGCTGACCAGGCGGTTGGAGGTGCCACGGGACAGGTACGCGCGCGGGTCATAGATAGCCGCGACGTCGCCTTCCAGCATGCCAAGCACGGTGTCGTGCATGGCGTCTTCGCCATCCTCGTGCCCCCGCCCGCGCCATTTGCCGATCATCTCCGCGTAATGGGCGAGCCAGTCTTTCCTGGCCTTGGGAGGGTGGGACATGAGGAAGCGCTTGGACAAATAACAAAAAGTTATTGATTCTAATATGCATTTTCGTCTTTCGGCGAGGCGGATTTATCGCGATGCTAAAGCGCCAGCCACACCCGCTGGCACCACGCCGCACCCCGATCAATCCTCCCCGGACTTGGATACATGGACTACCTGCCTCAGTTGCTTACGCTTTCCGGCATCGTTCTTCTGGCTTGCGCCAGCCCGGGGCCGGACTTCGTTGCCGTGACGTCCAATGCCTTGAATGACCGGCGATCCGGCATGTTCGTCGGGCTGGGCATCGCCTGCGCGGTGGTCGTATGGGCCGCCTTGGCCATCCTGGGGTTCGGCCTGCTGATCAAGGAACTGTTCTGGCTCTACGAAGCCATCCGCCTGGCCGGCGCGGCGTACTTGATCTACCTGGGCACGCGGATGCTGATGGCTTCGTTTAAGGCCAAGAGCGGCGAGCCACGTGTTCACGGTGTCGCTCGCGTCGGGGCGCTGCAAGCGTGGCGCCAGGGCTTCATGGTCGGGATCACCAATCCGAAAACGGCCACCTTCTTCGCCACGCTGTTCGTGACCGTACTGCCGGTCGGCGCACCCACCTGGGTGTATGTCAGCGTGGTTGCGCTGGTCGGACTGATAACGGCCGCATGGCTCGGGGCGCTGGCCGCATTCTTTTCCGTGGGCCGCGTTCGATCCGTCTATGCGCGCATGAGCCGCGTGATTGATGCCTTGATGGGCGCGGCGCTGGTGGGCTTGGGGATACGCCTGGCCAGCAGTCGTTAAGGCTTGTTGAGGCGTTCTAAGGCTTGTCAGGGCTTTGAAGGTGGGCCGCCTGCCGCCAGGGCGGCTTGATAGAAGGCGTCCACGTCCGCCCGCGTAGCCGCTGCAATGGCGATATGCAATGGGGCCGTGACTGAAGCGGTCGCGTATAGCCATAGACGTGGGGCCGCGCTGCCGCGAACAGTTGATGCGCGGCGCCACGCAAATCAAGCTGACTGGAGGGGGAGGCGTGTCGTCGCCACTAGTGGCAATGCAAAGCTGCTCAAGTTGTCTGGCGCACGCAATTCGTATCGCGGCGACTTGGGCGAGGTTCGAGAAGGTGCACTAGCAGACCTGATTTTGGTCGATGGCAATCTGCTGCAGGACTTATCGCTGGTCGGCGATGCCGAGCGTAAATTTCTGTTGATCGTCAAGGATGGCGTGTTGGTCAAGAACGGGCTGGCGAAGTAGTGTCGGGTGGCAGTCAAGGTTCCGCCTCCCGACTCGTCGCGCGATGGCTTCAACTGGCGTATCGAAAGCAGTTGGGGCGGCCCCCCGCCGGTCAGCGCCGCTCGAACTTCGGCGCGCGCTTTTCTTCGAATGCCTTCCGGCCTTCCTTGGCGTCGGCGGTGGCGAAGCAGATCGCCTGCAGATCGCGCTCGTATTCCACGGCCTTTTCCAGCGGCATCGACAGCGCGGCGCGCAGATTGACGCGTGCCGTCTCGGCCGCGATCGGCGCGCGCGAAGCGATGGTTGCGGCAAGCGCTTGCGCGCGCTCGCGCAACTGCTCCTGCGGCACCACCTCGCTCACCAGCCCCCAGGCCAGCGCCTGCTCGGCGCGGATGGGGTCGCCGGTCAGCACCATCAGCGCGGCGTTGCTCGGGCCGACCGCATGGACAAGCTGCGCCGTCATGCCGCCGCCGCCGATCCAGCCCAGCTTGATCTCGGGCGCGCCCAGGCGCGCGTTGTCCGAGGCGATGCGGATATCGCAGGCCAACGCCATTTCCAGGCCGCCGCCGAAGGTATAGCCGTTGATCGCCGCCACCGTGGGCTTCTTCAACATGCGCACGCAGTCGCAGTAGTCAAGCCGATTGCGAAAATCCCACGGGGTGGCGTAGCGGTCAAGCTCGGTAATGTCCGAGCCGGCGCAGAAGGCCTTGGGGCCGGCGCCGGTCAGGATCACCGCGCGCACCTGCGAGTCGGTGTTGCATTGCTGCACCGCCGCGATCAGCAGGTCGGCCATCTCGGGCGTCATCGCGTTCAGCTTCTCGGGACGATTGAGTTCGATGATGGCGACATGGCCATCGATACTGAGGTTGACGAGTGCGCTCACGTCGAAATCCTTATGTTGCGGTGTGCTTGGGGACGCGGGCTAGGCTGGCCTGGAAACGCTGAGTCAGGCCGCGCGCCAATGCGTGGGAGGATGCGCGGGCGGCGACGCCGTCACGCAGGAACTGCGAGGCCTTGGCCTGGAAGGCGATGTAGCCATCGTGCCGGGGCCGGATCGAGGCGGCTTCGAGTGTGCGGGCCGTGTTGGCATAGAAGTTGCCGCTGGCCGCATTCACGGTCGCATCGGCCCAGCTGCCGCGATGGCTGGGCTGTCCTTCATGCTGCGGGATGAAGCGGCTTTGGGTATCGGCCGCGAGCAACCACAGTAGATGCGCGCGCAATTCCGGCCCCACGATGCAGCGCCGTGATATCGCAATGCCGGTGCCACCGAGAATCGAGCCGGGCCGGCCCGTTTCAGCCTCGGGCGCGTCGCGGAACGTAAGCGGTTTCGCCACCGCGGAGGTGGCGTAGTTCACATAGCCATAGACCAGCGGGCACAGCGCGATGTCGTCGCGCGCGCTCATGTGGCCAAGCAGCGCGATCGGGTTGTAGGCCAGGGCGTGCGCGGGCGTGAGCCGCGCCAATTCGCTAAGCACATCGCAAGCGTCGGCAAGCGTCGCCTCGTCGTGCCAGGCGCCGTGCGGGCGCAGGTCGGTATCGGGCGCGATGGCGGCCGCGATCGACAGCAACGACAGGAACGGGTGCGGACCGCCCCAACTGAGCGCGACCGCGCCGCTGCGTTGCGACAGCGTCAGCACCTCGCGCCAGGTGCGCGGCACGGGGCCGTCGAGCCGATCGGCGCGCGTGGCCATGACCTGCGTGGCGGCGTCCAGCGGCAGCGCCCATTGGCGGTCGGCCATGCGATAGCTGTCGTACGACAGCCCGATGCTATCGCGCGCAATCCGCGCCAGCTCGTCGGGCGCGAACACGGTGTCTAGCGGCTGTAGGCAATCGTGCGCCAGGGCCTCGCCCAGATGGGGGTGATCCAGCACCACCAGGTCATAGCGGGCGCAGAGTTCGGCGATGGGCGCCGATTCGAAGCCTTCGAGCGACTGCTTGTCCCAGTGCACAAGCAGCGTGTGCGCGGTGGCGGCGTGCAGGGCGTTGAAGCCGCGCGGGTGGTCCCAGGTAAGGCCGCGGTAGGGCAGGGCGGGCTCGCTCATTCCGAGACGCCACGCAGCACTGCGCCCGAGGCCGCATGCGCGGCGATCTCGTCGGCGCTGAAGCCAAAATCACGCAGTACTTCGTCGGTGTGTTGGCCGGTGAGCGGTGCGCCGCGCACCACCTGGCTTGGCGTCTTGGAAAAGCGGATCGGAAAACCCGGTGTCTTGATCCGGCCTTCGGTCGGATGCTCGTATTCGACGAAGGTGCCGTTGTGGGCGATCTGCGGGTCTTCGACCAGATCGGCGTATCCATAGACGGGGCTGCACCAGATGCCGGCAGCATCGAGCTTGGCGAACCAGTCGGCCGTCGAGGCCTTGGCAAGCGTGTCGCGCACCAGCGCATAGATCTCGTCGCGCTTCTCCCAACCGTCGCGCTCGTCGGTGTACTCCGCCAGGCGCGGCTCTTCAGTCACGCGCGCCAGCACTTTCATGTCGGGCATGGCAAGCGCCAGATAGCCGTCGCTTGTCGCGAAGGTGCCATAGGGGGCGCGGATGTACACGTGGGCATGCGGCTCGGCACTGCGCACCTGCGGCTTGTGCCCCACGGTGTAGACCGATAGCTCCTGCATCTGGATCGTGGTGATCGCATCCAGCATGTTGACCTCGACCTTCTGGCCTTCGCCGGTACGCTCGCGGTGCAGCAGCGCGGCCAGCACGCCTTCGAAGGCGCAATACGCGGTGACGGCGTCGACCACATACTGGCCTGCCGCGCGTGGCGCTTCGCCCGCACGGCCCGACGACAGCATGGCGCCCGACATCGCCTGCAACAGCAGGTCCTGACCCGGGCGCGTGGCATAGGGGCCGTCTTCGCCGAAGCCCGACATCGATACATAGATCAGGCGCGGGTTCAGCGCCGACAGGGTCTCGTAGTCAACACCCAGACGGCCGGCGACACCCGGACGGTAGTTCTGGATAAACACGTCGGCCTGCGCCGCAAGCTTCTGGATGATCTCCTTGCCGCCGGCGCTCTTCAGATCGATCGCCAGCGAACGCTTGTTGCGGTTCAGCGAGAGAAAGGACACGTTGATCTTGTTGCCCGTGATGCCGCCGGCTGGCGCGTGCCGCTGCCATTCGCCGGTGGGCGGCTCGATCTTGATCACGTCGGCGCCCAGGTCGCCCAGGCGCTGCGCCGCGAAAGGCCCCGCCATGGCGATGGAGCAGTCCAGAACCTTGTAGCCAGAAAGAATACTCATGCTTCTACCCTTTGCGTGCGCCGATGCGCCTCAATGCATGACCCAGCCGCCGTCAACCGCCAGCGTCTGTCCGGAAATGAAACCCGCCTCGTCCGAGGCAAGGAAAACGATGGCCGCGGCGATGTCGCCTGCGTGCCCGCGGCGCTTCACCGACTGGCGTTCGAGCACCATGCGGTTGTAGCCCTCGGGATCGGGATGGATCTTCTCGGCGTCGGTGGGAAACGCGCCCGGCGAAATGGCGTTGACCGTGATGCCCCACTTGCCGAACTCGCGGGCGAATGCGCGCGTGGCGCCCACCATCGCGCCCTTGGATTGCACGTAGGGCAGCAGGTTTTCCCAGCCGCCGGACAGCGTGATCGACGAGATGTTGATCACCCGACCCCATTGCTGCTCGCGCATGCCGGGCAGCGCGGCGCGGACGATCTGAATCGCCGCCTCGACGTTCACGCGGTGCACGCGCGCCAGCTCTGCGTCGCTGTATTCCTCGAACGGGCGCGAGGGGTAGATTGCCGCGTTGTTGATGACCACATCGATCGGGCCCTGGGCGGTCAGCTGCTCAAGGTGCGACTGCAGCGCGCTGGCGTCGGCAAGGTCGACCTGCAAGATGTGAAGCGGGTCGGAAAGCCGCGCCGGCACGGTGCTGCGCAGGCGATCGATATGCCCGGCGTGGTTGTCCAGCGCGATCACGCTTGCGCCCGCTTCCAGCAGCGCAAGCGTGGTGTCCACACCGAAGCCGCCCGCCGCGCCCGTGTACAGCACGCGACGGCCTTGCAATGAGAAGCGCGCGCTCATGTGCGCCCCGCGATGGGCGCGAAGCGCCCCGACAACGGCGGATAATCGGTTTCGGGCTGCACCGCGATTGCGCGGATGCGGGCTTCGCATGCCGCGATATCGGCGGGCGAGCCCAGCACGCTGAACGCGGTGTCGTAGCGGCGCTCTTCCCCATGTTCCAGCCAGATGAGCTCGTTGCGCTCACGCGCCGCGCCCTGGCCCAGCACGTGGTTGGTCGAGGGCTCGATGCCCATCGCATACTGGCCCGATTGCAGGTTCTGCCATTGATACTGGCAAGGGAATTGATGCTTGAAGGTGCTGACCTGCATGCCCAGGCCCAGCTTATCGTTCACCAGGGCCACCGGGACGCTGCCGTCGGCGGCGGCGGCCATCTCGTGCTGCCACACCTGCTCATGGAAGCCCAATTGCGGAGCCGGCATGCGGCGATAGCCCACGCCCTGCTTGCGGTAGTCTTGCTCGTGCGCGGCCCACACCACATCGCGGATCGGCGCCAGATAGCGCGAGTCGGCGTCCAGCACCGGATAGCCCAGGTTGATGTGATAGCAAAGCATGTGCGGCGTGCGGTAGAAGCCGCGATTCACCACGCGATCCGACAGTTTGATGTCGTTGGTGCCCACCTCGATCTCGATGCGGCGATGCAGCTCCAGGTGCTCGCCGAACACGGTACCCTGGCTTACGATTCCCTCTGCCCAGAGCACGCAGCGATCGCCGTCCCAGCGTTCGCCGTAGCCGGTCAGGCGCGCCGGTATGGTGCCCACGCGACCGTGGATGGACTGCTTGGCGGTCTTGCGCGGGCCGTACACATAGTTGTCGGCCGGTGCGTCGTACATGAACAGAATGTGGTCCAGTCCGCAGGTGATCATGAGGCCCGAGAACGAGCGCATCCAGCCCAGTCCGCCTTCGCCTTCGTAGTCATGCAGGCCGGGATGGCGAAAGCCCGACGGCGACTGCCATCCCATGGCAAAGCCGCGGTATTCGCAATCGGCGATGTCCATCGCGCGATCTACCAGCACCGTGAAACGCAGGCCCGTGCCGCTGCGGAACTCCAGCATGCGGATACCGCGCTCCAGCCCGTCGTCCAGCGTCATCAGGCGTACGCCGGCAAACTGCGCAAGCTGCCCGGTGCGCGCTTCCACGTCGCGGCGCGTCATCCAGGTTCCGTAAATGTCAGGCATGAATTCTCCCTGGCAAAGGCGCGGATGCGCGTTTGCCGGTGTCGGTGTTCAGAATCTTGTTCGCAGGCGCGCCGCGGGCCTTGTGCAATGGTGCCTCGGGGTGCGCCTCTGTTGCGCCAGGCGGCCTACAGGCCGTTCGCGCGCAGCCGCTCGTCCAGGAAGGTCTTGGCGCGCGGCACGTCGTCTTCGGTCAAGTGTTCGATGATGATGGGAATGTTGGGGTGCTTCTTCGCCAGGCGCTGCAGGTAAAGGTCGTAGTTCAGCGCGCCCAGGCCCGGTGCCGGCAGCTCGATCTCGCCCACGCCACGGAAGGTATGGCTCTCGGCCGCGCCCTCGTCACCAATGTCGCTGTGCTTTTCCGACTTGTCATCGCCCGAACGCTTTACGTCCTTGGCATGCGCGATGCAGATCTTGTCGGAGAGCGCGTCGAACACCTGATTCAGCGTGCGGTCCATCTGGTCGATGTTGTGCGCTTCGAAGTAGTTCGTCGGATCCATCAAGAGGCCAAGGCCAGGGTGGTCCACCTCGGCGAACATGCGCAGCGTTTCCTCGACCGAGCCCACCACGTTGTTCACGTAGGTCTCAAGCAGGAACACCGCGCCATGGTCATAGGCATGTTGCGACAGCTCGGCGATCACCGCGCGGCACTGGTCCCAGCCTTCCTCGGTCTTGTTCCTGGGGTGATGCACCCAGTCGCTGTCGGTGGCGAACGTTCCGGTTTCCGAGATCACGTAAGGCGAACCCAATTGGCGCGCGTGCGTGAGGATCTCTTTGAGATAGCCGTTGCGGCGTTGGCGCTCGGCGGGATCGGGATGAACGATATTGGTATAGGCCGAGATGCAGGACACCGGCAGGTTGTAGTGGCGGAAGGTGTCGCGGACCTGCGTGCATTTCTGCGCGGTCAGCTGCCCCGGGCCGAGCTCCATGTCCTTGAAATGCAGGTCCAGCTGCACGGTGTTGAAGCCGTGTGAGCGGATCACCTTGGCGGTGCGCTCCAGCTCATAGGGAAAGTAGCCCGAGAAGATTCCGGTCTGGATCATGATGGTTGTCTCCGTCTGTTTTTTCTGTCTGGTTATTCAACAGCCGGCAGCCGTACTGTGCGGCCTTCGGCGATGGACGTATACGCGGCCTCGACCAGCGCCATCGTGCGTACGTTGTCGGTCACGCTCAACGCAGGCTCGGTACCGCTGGCCAGCGCGTACTGCAACTGCTCCATCACGCCGATGAAGGCATGCGGGAACCACATCGTGTCCCACGTGGGAGTGACCCAGCGCCCGTCGGTATGGCCCTGGGCCGCGCGCGAGGCGTAGCTCAGGGTCGACGGCTCGCCGGTGGGCCAGCCGATGGTGCCGCGCGCGACGCCCTCGGTGCCTTCCACGCGCCAGCGAATGTGCTGGTCGTCGGGGTATCCCTCGGCCCGCGGGCCCGACCACACATCTTCAAGCGACAGCGCAAGCAGGCCGTTGCCAAAGCGCAGCGTGGTGCTGACCAGTCCATCCTGATGCGCGAACTCGGTGCGTGGGTCGGGGCGGGTGATGCTGGTGATCTCGGTGGGCTCGCCAAACAGATAACGCAGGGCATCAAGGTGATGCACGCTCATGTTCGAGAGCGTCAGCCGGTCATAGCCGCGCAAAAAGTCCTGCCAGTGCGGGATCGCGTGCATGTCGATCTGCGCGAACACCGGCGTGCCCAGCACGCCCTGGTCCAGCAGCTGTTTGAGCGTGCGCATCGATTGGTCGTAGCGCATGTTCTGGTTTACCGACAGGATCTTGCCGGCGGCCCGCGCCTCGTCGCGCAAGGCGCGGGCTTCGTCCAGCGAAAGGGCAAGCGGCTTCTGCGCCAGCACGCCACGCACGTGCGGGGCGCGCAAGGCGGCGCGTATCAGCTCGGGCTGCAGGTCGGGCGGATACGCGATGTCCACGATTTCGATCTGGGGATCGGCGATCAGGGCCAGGGGATCCTCATGCACCTGCGGGATGCCGTAGCGTTCGGCGACGGCGGCCGCTTTGCTGCGCGTACGCGACGCGATCGCCGCCACCGTGAAGCCGGCCTGCTGGTATGCCGCCAGGTGGCATTCGGCCATGATCATGCCGGCGCCGATGCAGCCGATGCGAAAGCGCCGTTCCCGAACGGGCGGGTCGGGCACCAGGGTAGGGTGCGACATGTGCTCCTCCTGCCGGCTGGGTATGCACTGTCGACTGCCTGGCATCCTGCCGTGCGGTGTTTGATGTTATTGAGCCGCGATAATCACATCAAAACAATCAGGGGTAAAGGCGGATGGCGCATCCGGGGCGGAAACGTTACTTTTTTGATCCTGAATGATTGCAAATGATGGGTTATGATGGCCTCGCTACCATCGTCCTGATGGTGTCTTGAGAGCCTTGTCCCGCATGCGCCCCACCATTTCCCTCATTGCCCGTGAAGCCGGCATGTCCACCGCCACCGTGGACCGGGTGCTGAACGACCGCGACGGCGTGCGCGGCAAGACACGCGACCGCGTGCTGGCCATCGCCAATCGTCTTGGCTACTTCGTCCAGGGCGCCGATGCCGCAAGCCGGGACGTGCGGGTCGATTTCGTTTTGCCCGCCGGCACCAACAGCTTCATGACCGCGTTGGGCCAGCACCTGCTTGAAGAAGCCGCCACCCGTCCCGATGTGCGGGCACGCCTGCATCTGATCGAGGGATTCGACGCCAATAAGCTCGCGCAAAAGCTCTACGAGCTGCGCGACCAGACGCAGGCCGTTGGCCTGGTCGGGCTGGACCATCCACAAGTGCGCGATGCCATCATGGCGCTGCGCGACAGCGGCGTGCACGTAAGCACCCTGGTGTCGGACATCCCGATCTCGGCGCGACTGGGTTACGTGGGCATCGACAACCGCGCCGCAGGCCGCCTGGCCGCGCTGTTGCTGGGCCGGTTTCTGCCACAGCACACGGAGCGTAGGGTCGCGGTGTTCGTAGGGTCGCTGGCGTATCGGGGCCACGAAGAGCGCGAGATGGGCTTTCGCTCGCTGCTTAGCGAAGAGTTTCCGCACCTGCGCATCGCACACATTCTGGAGATCGGCGACGACCGCGACCGCGCCTTTGCCGTCACGCAGGATCTGCTGCGCAAAGAGCCGCCGCACGCGATTTACAACATCGGCGCCGGCAATCAAGGCATCGCGCGGGCGCTGAAAGAGGCGCGGCCGGCTGAGGCGTGGGCAAACGAGGCTCGCTCAAGCAAGGCCGCGTCCGCCCATCGCATTGTCTTCGTGGGCCACGACCTCACCGAAGCCACGCGCCGCCTGTTGCTCGATCGCACCATGGACGCCGTGATCGACCAGAACCCGCGCGTCGAGGCGCGCGAGATCGTCAAGCTGCTGGTGGCGGCCGTGAAGGGCGCGCCCGAACCCAGCTACCTGCCGCGGCTTCAGGTCATCTTTCGGGAAAATATTCCGGAGCCGTGATGGCTTGGCGACGGCGCCCAAGCACTTTGCGGCGCGCGCCTTGGCCCAGATGGCCGCGGCAACCTCCCAACCTCTAGCAGCGGCTCAAGCTTTGTCATTCAATGGCGCCTCTTGGCCGCTGGCAGCGGTTCGTCAACCAGTTTTAGCGCCGCCTTGCGCGGGATCGACTCGCTACATTTCTTCTAGCGGGTCCATCTTGTGGGGGAAAAGCGATCCGCCATCGAAAGGCGGCCTCGGTCCAATGCCATGTCGGCAAGGGTCTCCCCCACCGCCGGTGCGATCTGGAAGCCTCCCCCAGAGAAACCGAAGGCGTGTAGTAGCCGCGGCACCCTGGCGCTGAAACCGATGACGGGATTCTTGTCGGGAAAGTAGCCTTCGATGCCGGACCAGCAGCGGATGATGCTGGCGCGGGCAAGAGCCGGCAGGATAGCGGGGGCGGTGCGGCCAAGCTCGGCCAGGGCGGCAGGGCCAGGGCGGCTGCGGTCGCCGGGCAGGGCGTGCCCGTAGCCGCCGCCCATGACGAAATTGCCGCGTGCCACTTGCCTTGCGTAAAAGCCTCCGCCCTCGACGCCCAGCGAAACGCCGATCTGTCGCGTTAAGGGTTCGGTGACGAGCATGGTGGGATATTTGACCTGCAACGGTAAGACGTCGCCGAACCAGCCGGCGACGACGGCGCCCCATGCGCCGGCGGCATTGATCACCGTGCCCGCCCGGATCTGGCGGCCATCCGCGGCAGTCAGCAGGAAGTCTTCGGCCTGGGTGTCGGCGTGGGCGATGGCGCAGTCCTCGAGCAGCAAGGCGCCGGCACGCGCGGCGGCGTGGGCGAAAGCCGGCGCGACCAGGCGGGGGTTGGCCTGGCCGTCCTCTGGGCAGAGCGAGCCGCCGACGATGTCGGGCGCAAGGACCGGAAAACGCCGGCGCAGCGCCGCGCGATCCAGGATATCGAGGCCCAGGTCGAAGTCGCGGACCTTATCGCGATAGGCTACGAGCTTGTCCAGGTCCGCCTGCGAGCGGGCAAGCTTGAGGTGTCCGGTGCGCACATATTCCGCGTCGGTGCCGATCAATTCGGGAAGCCTTGCCCAGATGCCGTGGGCGCGCTGGGCAAGGTAGAGCTGTTCGATGTTGCGGCCCTGGCGGCGCACGCCACCGAAGTTGACGCCACTGGCGCGCGCGCCGCACAGGCCGCGCTCGATCAGGACGGTGGCGACGCCGGCGCGCCTTAGGGCAAGTGCCGCGCTGGCCCCGACCAGGCCGGCGCCGATGACGGCGACGTCGGTGTGCAACAGGGTCATGACGGATCCTTGCCCAGGACGGCGAATGGCAGCGGTTTGACGGGCGCCTGTCCTCGCATCCGGCCAACGGCCGACAGCGGAATTCGCCGGCAGTCCGCCAGCAGTTCGGCGGCGCCACTCTGGCACATGCGGCCCTGGCACAAGCCCATGCCGATGCGGGTCAGGGCCTTGAGGCGGTTGAGGTCATCGACGGCGTATTGCCGTGCGGCGGCGCGCAGTTCGCCAGCGCGCACTTCCTCGCAGCGGCAGACCATGACGCCGTCATCACAGCCGGCGTCCGTGCCCGGTAACGGGAAGGCGCGGTCCAGCCCTTGCCGGAAGCGTGCCAACGCGGCCTGCCTGCGCGCAAGCCAGCGCAGTCTGGCGGCATCGAAGCTGATGCCGCTGTCGGCCAGCATGGCAAGCGCGCTGCGCTCGCCCGAAAGCTCGGCCAGCATGGCGCCGCCGATGCCCGCGCCGTGGCCGGCCAGGTAGACGCCGGCGACCGTGCTGCGACCGTCGGCGTCGCGCCGAGGCAGCCAGGCGCGCTGCGCCACGTCGAAGTCGAAGGCGCAGTCAAGCAGGTCCGCCAGCTGGGTTTCGGCGCGCAGGCCGTGGCCGACCGCCAGCGCGTCGCACGCGAAGTCGCGCTCGGCACCGCCGATGCGCGCGCGCACGCCTTCGACGCGGGTCGTGCCTTGCGTGGCGAGCAGGTTGGCCGAGTGATGCACGGGTACGCCGTGAGCGCGCAACCATCCCAGGTAGTACAGGCCCTTGGCTAGCGTGCCGGGCTGGTTCAGCAGCGCGGGCAGGGCGCTTGCCTGCGCGGCCAGGGGCGCGCTGTCCAGCACGGCCTGCACCTGGCCGCCGGCGCGCGCGTACTGATACGCAACGAGGTACAGCAGCGGGCCGGTGCCCGCGAACACAACGCGCGGCCCTAGCAGGCAATGCTGGCCTTTAAGCGCGATCTGGGCGCCGCCCAGCGAGAAGACGCCGGGCAGGGTCCAGCCGGGAAAGGGCAGGACGCGGTCGGTAGCGCCGGTGGCGATCAGAAGGTGCGAGTAGCGCAGCCCATCAAGGCCGCCGTCACGCACCAGATCCAGATGCCCGGGCGTAGCGTTCCAGACGGCCGTCAGGGCGCGGTAATCGGCCTGCCCGCGCAGCTGGGCGCCCGCCGCGTGGAGGGCGGCGGCGCGCTTGTGTTCAAAGCCATAGCGTTGGCGCGCGCTGCCGCGCGGCACCAGGCTCTGGCGGTAGATCTGACCGCCCGGCAAGGGCGCCTCGTCGATGATGACGGGCCGCACGCCATGGCGCAGAAGCGTTTGCGCGGCGCGCACGCCGGCCGGCCCGGCGCCCACCACCACCATCTGCGGCTGGGCGCTGGCCAAAGAGGGCACGTTCACGGGCATGCTCCGGGCAGGGTGTCGACCAGTGCCATGCCATCCTCGGCCAAGGTGGAACAGGCGCGCACGCGCTGGCCGCTGGAGAGCTGTACCCAGCAGTCCTGGCACGCGCCCATCAGGCAGAAGCCCGCGCGCGGCGCGCCCGCGCCCAAGGTGGTGCGCAACCGGTCGCCGGCCAGCAGCAGCGCGGTCAGCACGGTGTCGCCGGGCTGTGCGGCTATCGGCTGGCCGTTCCAGGTCAGGCGCAGGGCGGGCCCCGCCAGTGGGGCGACGCGGCGCAGCAGGGCAGTCATGCGCGCGGCTCCGTGGCGCCGGCCTTCTCGGCCTGCATCTGCGACAGGGTGCGGTCGGGCAGGATGATGTCGGCGTCGTACACGAGATCCAGGATGGCCGGCAGCCGGCGCTCGCGGGCGTAGGCCAGCGCGGCGTCGTAGGCCGGTGCAAAATCCTCGGTGGACGCGACCCGGCGGCCGAAGGCGCCATAGCTTTGCGCCAGCAGGGCGAAGTCGGGATTGACCAGGGTCGTGGCCAATGCGCGGCCAGGGTAGGCCCGTTCCTGGTGCAACCGGATGGTGCCGTACAGCCCGTTGTTGAACACCAGGATGACGATGCCCAGCTGATGCTGCACAGCGGTGGCCACTTCCTGCATGGTCATCTGAAAGCAGCCGTCGCCGGCAAAGCAGATGACCGCGGCGTCGCGGTCGTGCAGCTTGGCGGCGATGGCCGCCGGCAGGCCGTAGCCCATGGCGCCCACGGCTGGCGCCAGCTGGCTGCCCAGCCCCTTGAAGGCGATGTGCCGATGGGCATAAAGCGCGTAGTTGCCCGCGCCCACGG
>NZ_JBHFII010000061.1:477929-478742 GCF_057334215.1 Achromobacter maghribensis
GCGGGGCCGGGCAGCGAGGCCGCCACATGGCGGGCGGCCGCGTTCAGGTCGAGCGGGCCGGGGGTGGGCGGCAGCGCGGGCGCCGGGGCCGCGGCATGCAAGCCGCTACGACGCGCCTGCCGGCCGGGCGTGGGCGCGAGTTCCGCAGCGGCCTGGGCAAAGCCGTCGATGCTGGAGGCAATGCCCAGCGCCGGCGTGCTCAGCCGGCCGATCTCGTTGGCGTCGGGGTGGATGTGCACCAGGGTCTGGCGCGGCGTGGGCGAGGCGATCCATTCGTAGTTCAGGGTGGTCGGTTCGCACAAGCGCGTACCCAGCGCGATGACAAGGTCGCTGTCCATGACCACCCGTTTCTGGTGTGCGGGCATGCTGGCGCTGACCTGTCCGACAAAGTTCGGATGGTCATTGTCGAAGAGTTCCAGCCGTCTCCAGGCCGTGGCGACCGGCAGGTCAAAGCGCAGGGCGAAGTCACGTATTGCCGTGCGCGCGGCGTCCGACCAGCGCGAGCCGCCCAGCAGTAGCAACGGCTTGGCGGCGGTTTCGATCATCTGCCGCAGCCGCTGCATGTCGGTCGGCGTGGGGCAGGCCTGCGGCGTTGCGGGGGGCGCGGCCAGCGGCGCGCTGGTCAGGCAGGCCAGCATGTCCTCGGGCAGCGCCAGCACCACGGGGCCAGGGCGCCCGCTGGTGGCAACGGTCCAGGCGCGCGCCACGTATTCCGGGATCCGGTCGGCGCGCTCGATCTGCGCCACCCATTTGGCCAGCGGTGCGTACATGGCGCGATAGTCCACTTCCTGGAAGCACTGGCGGGGGGGGGGG
>NZ_JBHFII010000061.1:478795-486179 GCF_057334215.1 Achromobacter maghribensis
CGCCGCCGACCTGGCCGATGAACAGGATCATGGGCGTGGAGTCTTCACGGGCGGTGTGCACGCCGATGGCCGCGTTGGTGGCGCCGGGTCCGCGCGAAACGAAGCAGATGCCGGGCTGGCCCGTCAGCTTGCCGTGCGCCTCGGCCATATAGGCCGCGCCGCCTTCCTGGCGGCAGACAATGGATTCCATCGTGTCGCGCCGCGCGTACAGGGCGTCGATGCAGGGCAGGAAGCTCTCACCGGGCACCATGAAGACCCGGCGCACGCCGAAGGCCTGCAATTGCGCAATCAAGGCTTCGCCGCCGCTGCGCGGCGCGGGCTGTGCGGCGCCGGTCATGCGTTTTCCTGTTCAAGGGCGCGGGCTACGCGCTCGGGCCCGTAGTCGCGCTCGGCGGCCGCGCGGCTTACCTTGCCGCCCACGATATCGCGGCGAATATCCGCCAGGCTTCGCTCGGCTGGCACGCCATAACCGCCGCCGCCGGGCGTTTCCAGACGCACCGAGACCCCGGCCGGCAGGGCGTGGCCCGAGATCTTGTTTGGCAGGCGTTTTTCGTCGGCGCGGCCCGGGTTCTGGATCAGGCGCGATGTGCCGCCGGTCAGGCCGCCATCCAGCCCGGCCGCGCCGAACAGCGCCGCGTCGCAACGGATGGTGCAGGCCAGTTGGTCGTGCAGCGAGCGGATTTGGCGCGCGATGCCCATGCCGCCGCGGTACTTGCCCGCGCCGCCCGTGTCGTTGACCAGCGCGTATTCGTCGACTAACAGGGGGTACTCGATCTCCAGGGCCTCGGCGGGCAGATTGGATGTATTGGTGACGTTGACCTGGATGCCGTCCATGCCGTCGCCACGGGCGCGCCCACCCGCGCCGCCGCCCAGCGTTTCAAGATAGACGAAGGTGCCCTTGCCGTCGCGCATGGGGCCCGAAAACAGCATCGATGGCATGACGTCGTTGGACGAGGCCATGCCGCGGCCAGGCGGCAGCAACTGGCCAAGGGCGCCAATCACGGTGCCGGCCACGCGCTGCGCGGTGGTCACGCGCGCGCCCACCGCGGCGGGAAACACCGGATTGGTGATCGTGCCCTCGGGCGCGCTGATGGTGATGGGCTGGAACAGGCCGTTGTTGGGCATCAGCTCGGGGTCGAGCATGGCCTTGACGGCAAAGTACACGCTGGCGTTAAGCGCGCTGGCCGGCAGGTTGAAGGCGCCGCGCGCCTGCTTGCCTGTGCCGGTAAAGTCCACGTGCAACTGGCCGTCGCGCGCCTGTACGTTGGCCTGGATCACCACCGGGTCGCCGCCCATGCCGTCGTCGTCCATGCGTTCGGTGAAGGACGCGCTGCCTTCGGGCAACTGGGCGATGCGGTTGCGCAGCCGTCGCTCGGTGTAGCGCAGGATGCCATCGATGGCGGACAACACCGTCTCCAGTCCGGACTGCCGTACCAGTTCCAGCATCAGCCGGGCGCCCTTGTCATTGGTGGCGATCTGCGCCCGGATGTCGTGCATGCGGTTGTCCGGCTCGCGCGTGTTGTGCGCGATCATTTCCAGCAGATCCAGGTCCAGTTCGCCTTGCCGCACGATACGCATGGCCGGCAGGCGGATGCCTTCCTCCCACACGGTCTTCAGGTGGTGCGAGGTCGAGCCCGGCACGGCCCCGCCCACGTCCGTGTGATGGCCGATGTTGGCGGCAAAAAAGCGCAGCACGCCGTCGCAGAAGATGGGCGATACGACAGTGATGTCCGGCGCGTGGGTCCCTCCGGCCAGATAGGCGTCATTGCACAGGAAAGCGTCGCCGGGGCGGATGCCGGCGACGCCGTAGCGGCGCAGCACGGCGTCGATGCCGCCCGACAAAGAGCCCAGGTGCACCGGCACGTGGGCGGCCTGGGCAACCAGTCGGCCGGCGGCGTCGAACAACGCCACGGAGCAGTCTTTGCGCTCTTTGATGTTGCTGGAAAAGGACGAGCGGATCAGCGTGTTGCCCATCTCTTCCGTGATGGACAGCAGGCGGTTGCTGAAGACCTCCATCTCGATGGGGTCGAAGGCGTCGGTATCGGCGGCAGTCGGTGCGGTGGTCATGTCGGTTTGCCTTAGGGGTTGAGAGTGACGACAAGGTTGCCGTAGTCGTCGGCGCGCGCTTGCTGGCCGGGCAGGATCACGGTGGTCGAACTCATTTCCTCGATGACGGCCGGGCCGTCGACTGGGGCGCCCGTCGGAAGCAGGGCGCGGCGATAGACGGGCGTGTCGGCCCAGCCGGCGTTTTCGAAGTAGACGGCGCGGCGCTCCTTGACCGCGCCCGCCAGGCTGGCGCCGCCCGCCACGTGGGCGATGGGCGCGCGCGGCACCAGGCCCACCGCGCGCACGCGGCAGTTGACGATCTCGACCGAGCGGCCGGTGGCGTCGTAGCCATACTCGCGGATGTGGGCCGCGCTGAAGGCGGCCACGAAATCGGCCAGCGGCAATAGCCGCATGCCCTCCAGCGGCACCGGGATCTCAAAATTCTGGCCTTGGTAGCGCGCATCGATGACGGCCGTCAGGCGCTGGGCGGAATCGCCCACGCCTTCGTCCGCCAGCCAGGCGCGCGCCTTGCCGGCCAAGGTGTCCAGCGCCTGCTGCACCGCCTGCCAGCCCGCGTCGTTGGCGTTGGCCATCAGCGTCTGGACGAAGTCCATGGAGATGTCCGACAGAAGAATGCCGCGCGCGCACATGGTGCCGGGTTCCTGCGGGATCAACAGGGTGCCGATGCCGCAGTCGCGCGCCAGCTCGGCCGCGTGCAGGCCGCCAGCGCCGCCAAAGGCGCACAGCGCGAACTTGCGGATGTCGTGGCCACGCTCGGTCGACACCGCGCGCACCGCCCGGGCCATGTTCGAGTTGGCGATCCGCAGAATGCCGTAGGCCGCCTCTTCCAGGCTGATGCCCAGCGGCCCGGCCACTTGTTCCTGAAGCGCGGCGCGCGCCCGTTCGGCATGCACGGCCATCCGGCCTTCAAGCAGCGCCACGGGATTCAGGCGCCCCAGCACGACGTGCGCATCCGTCAGCGTGACGGCCGTGCCCCCCCGGTTGTAGGCGATCGGCCCGGGCACGGCGCCTGCGCTTTGCGGGCCCACCTTCAGCGCGCCCGCATCGTCGATGCGCGCGATGCTGCCGCCGCCCGCGCCGATGACGTGCACGTCGACCATCAAGGTCTTCACCGGATAGTCCGCCACCAGGCGGCTGGAGGTGAACAGCGGCTGCAATTCGGCCACCAGCGACACGTCGGTGCTGGTGCCGCCCACGTCGAACGTGATCAGGTTGTGAAAACCGGCCGCCCGTCCAAGCTCGGCCGCGCCGATCACCCCGGCGGCGGGTCCGGACACGCAGGTCCGCACCGGCGCGGTCAGCACCGATTCCACCGACATCAAACCGCCGTTGGAATGCACCGTCGTGGGAGGCACCCGCACGCCCATGCCTTGCACCGAGTCAACCAGATTGCGCATGTAGGCGGCCATGCGCGGGCCAACGTAGGCGTTCAGCGCCGTGGTCGACATGCGCTCATATTCCCGGAATTCCGGCAGGATTTCGCTGGATACGCTCAGGTACACGCCCGGCAGGTGTTCGGCCAGGATTTCACGCGTGCGGCGCTCGTGGGCATCGTTGCGGTAGCTGTGCATGAAGCAGATGGCGACCGCTTCCACCTGCGCGGCGGCGAGCTGGCGCGCAACCGAGACGACCTCGTCCTCGTCCAGCGCTTGCAGCACGCTGCCGTCGGCGGCCATGCGCTCGCCGATCTCGAAGCGCCACTCGCGCGGCGCCAGCGGCTCGGGCTTGATGACGTTGTAGTCGTACAGGTGCGGACGGGTCTGCCGGCCGATCTCCAGCACGTCGCGAAAGCCGCGCGTGGTCACCAGCGCGCAGCGCGAGCCGCGGCGTTCGATCACCATATTGGTGGCCACGGTCGTGCCGTGGCCCACGTGCGCCAGCTCGTCGCCCGAGATCCCATGTTCGCGCATCAGGTGCGCCAGGCCGCTCTGGATGGCCTCGGACGGGTCATGCGGCGTCGAGGGCACCTTGAAGTACGAGAGTTCGCCGCTATGCTCGGCCAACAGGGTGAAATCAGTGAAGGTTCCGCCCACGTCGAAGCCGACGCGGAAACGGCGCTCGCCGGGGAGGGATGCAGTCTGGGTCAACGCTGGTCTCCAGGAAGCCGGCGCGGACGCGCGCCGATGCTAGGGTGACCCGCATCTTATCGACGCTGCATCATTCCTTCTAATCAAAGATTTGCATCGATAATCATCACATCCGTGAATGAAGCCGGGTCAATAAGCGTGCGACTCGGCCCCCTGCGCGGGATCGAACAACATGCCTTGCGCCTTGCATACCTTCAGGATTTCCTCGCGCAGCCAGCGGTGCGAAGGCAGGTTGTCGGAACGCTCGTGCCAGATCAGGTTGACGGTGCGCGGAATGAACGGGAAGGGCGCTTCGATGGCTTCAAGCTGGTGGCTGTGCGGGCTGTTGCGCACCGCGTTGACCGGCACCACGCAAATCAGATCGGTCTCGGCGAGCAGGCGCGGGGCCAGCGCGAACTGATTGATCGTCAGCACCGCATTGCGCTTGTAGCCATGGGCGGCCAGTTCGTGGTCGACCAGCGCCGAGGTGCCCAGCAAGCTGACGACCAGATGGCGGGCGCGCAGGAAGTCATCCAGCGTGAAACGCGGCAAGGACAACAGCGGGTGTCCCTTGCGCATCGCGCACACATAGGTCAGCGTCTCGAGCGGCAGGGTACGCAGCGACGAGCCGAAGTTCGAGTACACGCCCGCAGCCATATCGACCTCGCCCTTGTCCAGCAGCGTGGCGGTGTTGTCCAGCGAATAGGGGTGCAGGTGAATGCGGATGTTTGGCGCCACCATCTGTTGTTCTACGAACAGTGGCCGGATGACCTGGTCGGCCACGTAATCGGACATGGCCAGTCGAAACACGGCCTCGGAACTTGCCGGGTCGAATTCGTTGCGCTCCAGGGTCTCGGCGATGCGGGCAAGGGCGTCCCGTATGGGGGGCCAGAGCAATTCGGCGCGCTGCGTGGGCAGCACGCCGCCCTGCACCTTGATGAACAATGGGTCTTTCAATGTCAGGCGCAGCCGATTGATGGCGTTGCTTACCGCAGGCTGCGTCATGTGCAAGCTGAACGCCGCCCGCGTGACGTTGCGCTCGGTCATGACGGCGTCAAAAATTCGCAGCAGGTTCAGGTCGATGGCGTCGAGCACGGTGTCCCCACCTCGTTATCAGTAATGTTGATGACGTTTTATTTTAATTGTTGATTGGTCATATAACACCGTACCGCTTAATCTTGCCCGAGTTCCTGCGCAGTTCACATGCAACTTGGGTAATCAATCGATGATAAAGAACCTGAAGTTTCTAGCCGCCGCCTGTGTCGCAGCCCTGGCTGCCTCGCCCGCGGCCGCTGCGGACAACTATCCCAGCAAGCCCATCACCATCATCCTGCCGTATGCCACGGGCGGATCCGCCGACATGCTGGCGCGGTTTGCCGCCCAGGCGGTGCAAAGCGAACTCGGGCAGCCCGTCATCGTCGAAGCCAAGCCCGGTGCTGGCGGCGTGCTGGGCACCGAGCATGTGGCAAGGGCAGAGCCCGACGGCTACACACTGGCCCTGACCGCCAGCGGCACGATGGCAGTCAACCCCTACGTCTACAAGCTGCGCTACAAGCCCCTGGAGGATTTCAAGCAGATCACGGTGCTGGTGGACCTGCCTTTCGTCGTGGTGACGAACAACGCGTTTCCCGCGAAAACGCTGCAGGAATTCATCGATTACGGCCGTCGCAATCCCAACAAGATCACGTTCGGAAACGCCGGCCTGGGCACCCAGCAGCATCTGACGCAGCTGATGTTCGCCCGTGCGGCGGGCATCCAGATCAACATCGTGCCCTACAAGGGAAGCAGCCCGGCGATGAACGACCTGCTGGGCGGCCATATTGACGCCGTGCTGGACAACACCGGCGTGCAGACCCCGTTCATCAAGGCGGGCAAGGTGCGGCCGCTGTTCGTCACGAATCCCGAGCGCGTGGCGGCGCTGCCAGACGTGCCTACCGCGCCCGAAGCCGGGATGCCGGGATTTTCCGCCGTGGCTTGGTTCGGCCTGGCGGCGCCCAAGGGCACCCCGGACGCCATTGTTGAAAAGATCCAGGCGGCGATCGCTCGGGAGTTCGCCAAGCCCGAGATGAAGCAGCGCCTGTTGGACCTGGCCATGATCCCCCGCGCTTCCACGCCCGCCGATACGAGCCAACGCGTCAGGGCGGACCTTGAGGCATTCGGCAAGATTGCCAAGGAAGTGGATTTAAAGCCGATGTGAGTCCCGCGCAATCCACGCGCGGGTTCGCGCTGGGGGTGGGCATAGCCACTGTGCGTGGCAGGAACCGCTGTCCCGCTGCTATGCTTGGCTCGCTGGCCGCCACGCTGCAGCGCCGGGCCATGGCGGCACCCCAACCGCAACCCAGGAGCATCGACATGAAGCTATCCAAACGCGCGTTATTGGCAGGGCTGGCGCTATCCGCGCTGTCGGCAGTGCCTCCCGCGGCCATGGCGCATCACGGCTGGTCATGGGCGGAATCCGAACAGATGACCTTGCAAGGCACGGTCGAGCAGGTGCAGGTCGCGCCGCCTCATCCCACGCTGCGGGTGCGAGCCAATGACGGTGTCTGGGTGGTCGAACTGGGCAACCCCACTCAGACGAAGGAAGCGGGATTCGTGGAGGGTTCCGCCAAGCCGGGTGACGCCATCACCGCCATTGGCAACCGCGACCAGGACGCCGGCGCCAAGCGCATGAAGGCCGTCCAGATCATGGTGGGCGGCAAGACGTACGACATTTACCCCAGCCGCATTAAGAAACCCTGACCCACACGGCCTTCAGCCATGCCCGAACTGCTTCGGCTGGCCCTGGAACAGCTTACGGCGTTGCCGCCGGCGCTGTGGCTGCGACGGTCCGGAACGCTCTATCTTCTGGTCAATGCCGCCCATATCGGCGCCATCGGCCTGTTGATCGGTTCGATCGTTCCGCTGGACCTGCGGCTGCTCGGCGTCCTTAAGCCCAATTCCTTGGCGGTCCTGGCGCCTGTGCTGGCGCGAACGGCTGCGGTTGGCCTTGCGCTGGCCGTACTGACCGGCGCCACGTTGTTCACCGTGCGTCCGCAGGAATATCTGCAGAATCCGGCATTCATAGTGAAGATGGGCTTGTTGGGCGCGGGCGCCATCAACGCCTGGCTCGTGCGCCGGGGCGGGGCATGGGGACAGGTATTACAGGGGGGGCGCCCATCCGGCGCGTTGCGTTGCCAGGCCGCGGTCTCGCTGCTGCTATGGACTGGCTGCCTGGTAGCGGGCAGATGGATCGGGTTCCTGTAGCCCGCCGC
>NZ_JBHFII010000061.1:486213-493067 GCF_057334215.1 Achromobacter maghribensis
CGCGGCGGGCTACAGCGTTCGAACGTTCAAATCGCGCAGGATGCTACCCAAAGGCGAAACTGCGAGAGCTCGGGCGATGGCTGCCTATAGTCCTCCGGCGGCAGGACGAAGTAATAGGTCTGCGCGTCCAGATCCACGCTTAGATCGAACGGTGCGACCAGACGCCCTTCGTCCAGTTCTTTCTGCACGAGGGTCTTTTGCGCGATGGCAACGCCAAACCCCTCCAGCGCGGCTTCATAGGCCAATGCCGACGATTCGTAGCGCAGGCCGCGCGAGACATCGATCTCTGCCAGGCCGGCCGCCCGTAGCCAGATCTCCCAATAGTCGGGGCGTGCCAGCGTATGCAGCAGGATTTCGCGCTTCAGATCGGCGGGCTTGCGCAGGCGAGCGCCCTTGTCGGGGATACACACCGGAAGCAACTCATTGACCATCAGCTTGTAGCTGAGCAGGCCGCGCCAGTGGCCGTCTCCCATGCAGATGCCGGCATCGACTTCCTCGCGCTCGAAGTCCGGTGGATCTACTGACGTATGGAGCTTGACATCGATGTCGGGATATTGGCGATGGAACCCCGAGAGGCGCGGCAGTAACCAGCGCATGGCGACGCTATGCGGCGCCTTGATGACGAACTGGCGTCGGCGCGAGCGCTCGCCCAGCGCCGACGTCGCGCGTTGCAACCCGCCAAAACAGCGCGCGATATCTGCGTGATACGCCGCGCCAATCGGCGTGAGCACGATGCGGCGGTGCTGGCGAAAGAACAACCGCAGCCCCAGGTGTTCTTCAAGCAGGCGGATTTGGCGGCTTACGGCGGCGGGCGTCACGCTGAGTTCCGTCGCCGCGCCAGTGATGCTGCCCAGGCGGCCCACGACCTCAAAACAGCGCAGCGCGTTCAGCGGGGGCAGGGCAGTCATTTCGGGGTTTCGATTAACAATAAGTTAAGTGTGCCATAGATAAAGTCGTTTGAACCATGGCCCGCGAAAGCCCAAGATGGCACGGCCGCTTGTCTTCGCGGCCAAGAGCAACCACAAGGGGAAATCCATGTCCAAAACGCTGGTTCGATTGATCGGAATCGCTGCCTTTTGCGGCGCCGCGGTGTTGGGCTGGCCTGCTTCGGCCGCCGACTATCCGCAGCGCCCCGTCAGCATCGTGGTGCCGACCACGCCAGGAGGCACTGCCGACATCCTGGCTCGACTGATCGGCCCCAGGCTCGCGCAACGCTGGGGCCAGGCCGTCGTGGTCGAAAACAAGCCCGGCGCGGGCACGCTCATCGGCTCCGACTATGTGGTCCGAGCGAAACCGGACGGCTACACCTTGATGCTGACTTTCAATGAACTGGCCACGCTGCCTGCCTTGAATCCCAACGCCAAGCTGGATGTCGAGAATGGGTTGGCGCGGATCGGCAAGATCGGCAGCCTGCCGGTGCTGATCCTGACCCGCCCTGGCATCGACGATCCCGATCTGCGCACGCTGATCGAACGTTTTCGCGCCAGTCCGGGCCGATACACCTATGCCTCCAATGGCTCAGGATCTTCGCTGCAGCTGTTCTCCGAGATATTCAAGCGCGAGGCCGGCGTAGACGTAATGCACGTGCCTTATCGGGGCGCGCTTGAGGCTTCGATGGCGGCCATCGGCGGCGAAGTCGACCTGTTGGTGCAATTCGCCTCGGGCAACGTCATCAACCATGTGAAGGGCGGCAAGCTCAGGGCCTATGCCGTGGCGTCTGCGCAGAGGCTGGATGCCTTGCCCGACGTCCCCACCGCCGCCGAGGCCGGTCTGCCCGAGCTTCGCTTGGAGGCCTGGTACGGCTTGTTCGCGCCCGCCGGCCTGCCGGACGATCTCAAGCAAAAAATCAACCGTGACTTGAACGACGTCCTGGCCGAACCGGGCATTCAGGAACGTTTGAAGGGCGTCAATCTGCTGGTGCAACCCAGTTCGCCTTCACAATTTGATGCGTTCTTCCGCGCTGAATACGCTCGATGGGGCGCATTGATCCGTACGCTCGGCATCAAGAGCAGTGAATAAGCCTATCCGGAGACACAACGTGACCTACGATCCCAACACCCATGCCGCGCTGACCTTTCATGATTCCCGCGCCAACTTTGTTGATCGCCGCGACAGTCCGCGGGAATATCTCGAACGCTGCCTGAACGTGATTGCCGAGCGCGAAGGCCAGCTCAAGGGCTGGGTGGTAATGAACCCGGCAGGCGCGCGCGCCGCGGCCGACGCCAGCGCCCGGCGGTACCGCGACGGCCGTCCGCTCTCGGCTATCGACGGCATGCCTGTCGGCATCAAGGATCTGATTGAAACTCGCGACATGCCCACGCAGATGGGCTGCGCTGCCTTTGACGGCAACTTTCCGAAGAATGACAGCGCCGTTGTGCGTGCGCTGCGCGATGCGGGCGCGATCATCCTGGGCAAGACCGTCACCACAGCGCTGGGCTTTCTCGATCCCGGTCCAACCACCAACGCGTTCGATCCGTTGCGCACGCCGGGCGGTTCGTCGAGCGGCTCGGCCGCCGTTGTGGGCGCCAACATGGTGCCCATGGCCATCGGCTCGCAACTCGTGGGTTCCGTCCTGCGACCAGCCAGCTTCAATGGCAATTGGGCATTGAAGCCGACGTTCGGAGCGCTCAATCGGGGCGAGCGACTCGGGCTGAGCCAGGCCCACCTCGGCGTCCATGCCAACTCCGTCGAGGATATGTGGACAGCGGCTGCGGAAATTGCGCAGCGCTCGGGTGGGGATCCTGGCCACCCCGGCCTATACGGGCCGCTGCACCCTCCCGCCGCCCAAAAGCCCGGATGCTTGGTCGCGTTGGAAACCGAGGGTTGGGAGCGTGCGGACCCGGAAGCCCGCCAAGCGTTCGAGGCCTGCCTGCAGACGCTGTCCGCGCAAGGCGTGACCATCATTCGGCGCGGCGACTCGGCGCTGGTCGAGGCGCTGGAGCGCGCTATCTCGCAAGCGGCGCCGCTATCGCTCAAGCTCATCGCCTGGGAGCAACGCTGGTCATTGGCCAACCTTGTTGAAAACCATCCCGATACGCTGGGTCCCAGCTTGTTGCGACAACTCGAAAGCGGCCGCGGCATGAGCTTGGCGGAGTACCGCGAATGCTTGCTGCTGCGGGAGCACGCTCGCCAGTGCCTGGCAGCTCTGGCCACACAATGCGACGCGTTGTTAAGCCTGAACGCCTGCGGGGCGGCGCCCTTGGCGGCAGACATCCGGGACAGCAAGTATCCGACCGGCGACGTCTCGTTTGCGTGCGCCTCATCGCTGCTCGGCGCGCCTGCGATCAACGTACCTGCCATGGCCGTGGATAGCCTGCCGCTCGGACTACAAGTGCTGGGAATGCCGCATGGGGATGCCAAGATCACCGCCATCGCGACTTGGCTATTTCGGTCCTTGCAACATCGTTTGTGATCCGCCGTCTGCCGGCAGAGCGGCGCGTGCAAGGCGAATCGGAGGAAGCGGCCGAATTTGGAACTCGGCCTGCTTTACTCTGCGCGACTGCCCCCTGCGGTCTGCGGCAGCCCTGGCAGCGAAATTGAGCGAAGCCCGGTCGAGCCGTATGTTCACATACGCATGACAATTGAGATGTGAGGGCGCTGAGCCTTTACCTGCAAAGCTTCCTTGATGCCTGCTTTCGACCGAGGCCGTGTGGAAACGCTTTTCGTCCTGACAGCCACAGCGCAATCGCCTGGTCCGCATCACCTTGGGCGGTCTTCACTTCGATTTTTCGAAGCGGGGCTCACTCAAGACCGTTTGGGCGGCCCGGATAGGGCCTGAGGTGCGTTATGGGTCACCTGAAGGGCTCAGCCGCCCAGCGCCAGTATCGCTTTCATCGTTTGCTGGAAGCCTAGGATGCGCATGACCCGCTTGAGGTTATAGGCCAGTACATTCAAGCTCATTTCCGTGCCCACATTGCCCAAGCGACGAGTTAGGAAGTGTGTATAGCCCATCCAATGCTTGAACGTGCCGAACACATGTTCCACTGTGCGCCGCCGCACCTTCATCGCTTCTGGCATTCGGTCTAGACGGCGCTGCGCCGCCTCAAGCACGGCCTCATGTTCCCATCGACTGATGCGCCGATACGCGCTAGGAGTGCATCGCTCCTTCATAGCGCATTGCGGGCAGGCACTACTCCAGTAGCGCCGCAATTGAAGACCATTCTCCTCCCGCGTAAACCGGTGGATGGCGCGCTGGCCCGCAGGGCACTGGTACTCATCGTCCTTCGCGATGTATATGAAGTCCGAACGGTCGAAGCGGCCTTCGGCCTTGGCATTGGAAGTGGTCGGCTTGGGCAAGATCGCATCAATACCTGTCTCTGCACATGCCTTGATCTGAGGCGCGCTGTAGTAGCCGCGATCGGCAATCGCGCGCAGTCGCTTCTTGCCCATTGCCTGCCGCGCGACTTGTGTCATCGATGCCAATGAGTCCCTGTCATGTCCTCGGTTCGTCACTTCGTGCGCGACGATCAGATGGTGCTTGGCTTCGACAACCATCTGCACGTTGTAGCCGACCATCCCCGAGCCCCGGCCACTGGTAGCCATCGAGCGGGCATCCGGGTCAGTCACCGACAGCTGACCGTCTGGGCTATCTTTGAGCCTCTCCTTGACGTCATCCAGCGTGCGCATTTGTTTGCGCAGACGTTCGATCTTGTCGTTGAGCCGATTGGTCCTAGCCTCGATCTCGACAGGTTGCGTTCGGTCCGCAGTGTCGAGCGCCGCCAGATAGCGGCGGATGCTCTCCTCAATCTGCTGCTGACGTTTGTCGATCTTGGCGGCTGTGAAGTTTTTGTCGCGTGTGTTGACTGCCTTGAATTTGCTTCCATCAACGGCAATCAGGGCTTGGGTGAATAGTTTGAGATCTCGGCATACGGCCACAAACCGCCGGCACACATTGCGAATGCCCGTGCCATTGTCACGGCGGAAATCGGCGATGGTCTTGAAGTCTGGCGCCAGACGGCCGACGAGCCACATCAGTTCGACATTGCGTTGGCACTCTCGCTCGAGTCGACGACTGGACTGGACCCGATTTAAGTAGCCGTAGATGTAGATCTTCAGCAGCACGGCCGGGTGATACGACGGGCGGCCGGTAGCTGCTGGCGCTGTCCTCTCAAATCCCAGCGATTCCAGGTTGAGCTCGTCGACGAATGCGTCGACTATGCGCACCAGATTGTCGTCGGCGATGAAGTCATCCAGGCATTCCGGGATCAACGCTACCTGTTGCCGGTCCTGACCTTCGATGAAGCGGGGCATGTCGACTCCCGGGATCGAGATACCAAACTCTATCTACATCACCATAGCGGCGTCAAAGAGTTTTCACACAGATTCGACCCTTTGCTTACATCGGCTCCCGTTACCACTCCCGCCATTCCGCGGTGATATCTTCGTCATCCGGGAGGCTGAAGCCCGACGCCCTTACCGCTGCGTCGATCACGGCACCTAGTTCGTCGCGCTCCAGTGTTTCGATCATCCCGCTTCTGCCGTTGATCTCGTTGATCGCAAGAACGATGTCCTTGACAGCCGCCTGGATGGCCTCCGCGTCCCGTTGGCCGGTTGCGGCCTTCACCGTGTCGACGAACGCATTCAGCGCCATTTCGGCCGTGGCTATATCCGCCTCGTTGAAGAGCTGGTCTCCCTCGGCCATGGACGCGCGCCAGCGGGGCGTCGGCAGCTGGGCCCGCAATGCCTCGACTTTTTCGATATTGCCAGGCACGATCTTCCGTTTGGCCGGGGACGCCGTTCGGCGTTTGGCCTTGAGTATGGTGCGGTCCGCATGCAGCAGATAAACGGCCATCAGCAGCAAGCCCGCGTCATATTTTGCAACCACGACCATATTTCCGACAGCATGGGAGTGATCGAAGCGTTCGGCTGAATATTCTGGCAGCGTGCTGCTCTTGCCTTCCCTGATCGGAGCCGCCCCGAGCTTTTCGGCCACGACGTCGCTGCTGTCTCCGAATGTCAAACCGAAGGGCAGCGCCGATAGATAGGCGCGTTGCTCTGCCCTGATCGCATCCGGCCCGGTAAAGGACAGCCTCGCGACGATCCTCTCCTCGTCGTCCGGCAGGTGTCTCGACCGTACCTCATCGAATTGGGCACTGTATGCGGGAAGGCTTTCCACCTGCAGACTGAAACCGCTATCGAAACCGCCAAAAAATCCCATCTCAGCATGCGTGCGAAAATCGACTGGATCCAGCTTCTCGTGATGGGCCAGGTACGACCGGACAACCGGATCGGCAATGCTGCGACCAAGCATATCAGAGTGATTCATTCTCTGCCTTTCCTTCCATGGAATCCCGATCCAATATTACCTTGTGACCTTTTTGTCGTCGAACGTGTTGCGTCCACTTCTGGCCGAGGCTGCGTGAAAACGCGCGCCTCTCAAGGGCGCCTGCAATATCCGCCTCTCAGATCGCTGCAGGATCGAATTTCGCCAGTTTGGCAAGAGGTGGGGAACCCTTGAAATCGGCAGTAAATCGCGTTTTCACACAGCCTCGACCCAAAGCAGCCTTGAGCCTAGAGGCCTGGCTCTGACACTACTCGCAGATGGGACTCCTTCGGAACGCCTTGTCACTTTCGGCTATCCCCGGACGACAGGGCCGCGCGCCGTGCGTGGCGGGGACGGGAGGGAACGTCATACTATAGAATGAGAGTTATTTGCATTTATAGACATTCGTGGGCCGCGCCATGCTTCCGCCTTCCATGCTTACCTCGGACCATCCTCTGCTGGCCCGAATCTACACCGAAGACAGGCCATGGTTGCTGGGCCGCCTCTACTCCCGGCTGCGCAACCTGGAAGACGCCGAGGACGTCGCGGGAGAAACGTTCGTGCAGCTCATCCAGACGCCGCGGCTCGCCTC
>NZ_JBHFII010000061.1:493113-508409 GCF_057334215.1 Achromobacter maghribensis
GCGCGCACTCATCATCACCATCGCCAAACGTCTGGTCTGGAAACTGTGGCGCCGTCGCGAGCTGGAAGCCGCGTGGCTGGAAAGCCTCTTCCACCACGGCGAGCAGTTCTCCCCGTCGCCGCAGGAACAGCTGGCGATCCTGCAGACGCTGCAGCAGGTGGACCAGATGCTCGACGGCCTGTCGGCGAAGGCGCGCGCCGCGTTCCTGTACAGCCAGCTCGATGGATTGACCCACAAGGAGATTGCTGCCGCGCTGGGCGTGTCGGTGAGCATGGTGCGCCACTACATCGCGCAGGCGCTGCAGCGCTGCTACGCGCTGGCGGAGTCGCCATGAGCCGCGAGCAAACCGTGGCCCAGGCCGAGGATCGGGCGATCGGCTTCTGGGTCAAGCTGACCTCGGGCGAGGCGACGGATGCCGATCACGCCGCCTGTGCCGCCTGGCGCGCGGCCGATCCGGCCCATGAACATGCCTGGGCGCGGCTACAGCAGGGCCTTATCCAGTCCGTGGGGCGGCTGGAATCGGTCATGAAGAACGAGCACCGCGCGCTGCGTCGCACGCTGGTGCACCCCGCGCGGCGTCGCGTGCTGCTCAACGCGGCCGCATTGGCCGGCGCTGCGGCGGCGGGCGGCTGGGTGGCCAACCGCATCACGCCGCTGGTCAATCTGACGGCCGATCTGGGCACGGCCACGGGCGAACGTCGGACCTACACGCTGCCGGACGGCAGCCTGCTGACCCTGGACGCGCGCAGCCGCGTGGATCTAGATTTCACGGCGGACGCGCGCAACGTGCGGTTGCTGGAAGGGGCGTTGGTGGTGCAGCCGCGCACCGGTCTTTCCGGGATGTTTGCGGTGCATACGGCGCACGGGCAGGTCCGCAGCGCGGGTGCGGGCTGCATGGTGCGGCTGGAAGAGGAAGCCAGCCTGGCCGTGGCGTTGCAGAGCAGCGTCGAAGTCCTTCCGCGCGATGCGTCGCCGCTGATGCTGGCGATGGGGCAGGGCGCGCGTTTTGGCGCCGCCTGGGCGGACCGCCCGCAAGCGATGGAAGACGCCGCATCGTGGCGCGAGGGATGGCTGAAGGTGCGCGACCAGCCGCTGGGCGAGATTGCCGCAGCGCTGGCCAGCTACCGCACAGGCGTGCTGCGCGTCAGCCCGCAGGCCGCCCGCCTGGCGGTGTCCGGTCTCTATCCGCTGGACGACACCGACCGCGCGCTGAGCGCGCTGGAACACACGCTGCCGATCACGGTCAGCCGCTATACGCGCTGGCTCACTTTGATCGACGTCCGGCCGGCCTGACCGGTTTCTTTCACTTTTTTTCGCAAGAGGACTGTCACTTTTCCGATCTCGCGGCACATACCCAGATATCACTGTGCGCAACGTATCGGAGAGCTTCATGCGCGTTTTGCCTGTTCCCCATGTCCTGAGTATCGCCGTGGTCCTGGCGGCGTCCAGCCTTGGCCAGCCCGTCCAGGCCCAGCCGCGGGCGCCCATCGCGTTCAATCTTCCCCCTGGCAGCCTGGACGCCACGCTGACCGAGATTGCACGGTTGAGCCGGACCGTCGTTTCCTACGATCCGCAGCTCGTGCGCGGCCTGAATGCCCCCGCCGTGCGGGGCGTATACACCACGGATGCTGCGCTGCGCGCCGCGCTGGCGGGCAGCGGACTTGAATCCACGCAAGCCGCGGACGGCACGCTGACCCTGCGGCGTGCGCCGCCCCAGGCCACCACGCTCGCACCGGTCACGGTGTCCGGCAATTTGCCGCCCGTGGACTCCAGTGACACCTACGTCGTGCAGGCGACGAACAGCGCCACGCGCCTGAACCTGTCGCAGCGCGAGACGCCGCAATCGGTAACGGTGGTGACGCGCCAGCGCATGGATGATCAGTCCATGCGGAACCTGGACGACGTGCTGCAGGCGACCACCGGCATTTCGGTGGTTCAGAGCGGTTCGGAGCGCTCGACCTACCAGGCGCGTGGCCAACAGATCGACAACCTGCAGATCGACGGCGTGCCGGTCAACATCACCAACCCGTATTCGTTCGACGCCATCAACAAGCCCACCACCGAGATCTATGACCGGGTCGAGGTCGTGCGCGGCGCCACGGGCCTGCTGGAAGGGGCCGGCAACCCGGCGGCCGCCATCAACCTGGTGCGCAAGCGGCCCGGCTACGACACGACGGGGGTCATGACGGTGTCGGCGGGATCGTGGGACGACTACCGCACCATGCTCGACGTGTCCTCGCCGTTGAACGACGCCAAGACGCTGCGCGGACGCGCCGTGATGGCTTACACCAATTCGGACGACTTCCAGCAACATGCGGGCAAGGAGAACACGCTCTTCTACGGCATCCTGGAGGCCGACATCACGCCCGCCACCACGGTGACGGCGGGCCTGACCTACCAGAAAGACCGCAACCAGGGCTATGACTGGTCCGGCCTGCCGACGCGAGCCGACGGTTCGTTCTACCCGATGTCGCGCAAGACGGCACTGGTTGGCGACTGGAACTACGTGAACAAGCGCAACACCAACCTGTTCGCCGACATCAGGCATGAATTCGACAATGGCTGGAAGCTAACCGTGGCCGGGAACTGGCTGTCCGCCAAATCGGACTTCCTGGGCAATTACACGCAGCGCACCACCGGCGACCTTTTCACACTGAACCCGCGCCTCTTCCATTTCAACGATTCTCAGTGGGGCGTGGACGCGTATGCATCGGGCCCGTTCCAATTGCTGGGCCGCCAGCATGAGCTGGTGGTGGGCGCCTCCACGCGCAAGGACGACTTCGACTATCACGGCGGGCGCGACGCCAGCTATCGCTACGTGGTCGACATGAACAACCTGAGCGCCTTCGATCCGCCCGTGCCGACCGGCCTGGACGTGGACATGTGGCAGTACAACATCACACAGAAGCAGCAAGGCATTTACACCGCCGGCCGCTTCAGTCTGACCGACAGCACGACCTTCCTCGTTGGTGCGCGCATGAGCTGGTTCGAATTCGACCGCTTTGCGCAGACCACCGTGCGCACAGGAAGCCGCTATGAGCAGCGCGGCAAGGTCACGCCGTACGCCGGCGTGGTGCAGGACCTGAACGAGAACCTGTCAGCGTACGTCAGCTATACCGAAATCTTCAAGCCGCAGGAAAACATTGGCGTCGACGGCAGTGTGCTGCCCCCGATGACGGGGCAGAACTACGAGATCGGCCTGAAGGGCGAGTTCATGGACCGCGGGGTGAACGCAGCGCTGGCGCTGTTTCAGACGGACCAGAAGGGCCGGGCCGACCGGATCTACGACATGGACCTGTGCCCGCCGGGCGTCCTTTCCTGCTTCCGCGCCGCCGAGAAGGTGCGCAACCGTGGCGTGGACTTCGAGATCAACGGCTCCATCACACCGGCCTGGAATGTCAGCCTGGGCTACACGTATACGCAATCGAAGTACGCGCAGGGTCCGCTGTCCGGCCAGACGTTTGCCAGCACCTTTCCGCGTCACCTGCTGAAGGTGTCCACCGACTACCGGCTGCCGGACCAATGGAACAAGCTGCGCGTGGGCGGCTCGGTCTATGCGCAGAGCGGCATCTTCAACACCGGCACGACGGGCGGAGTCGACTACAGGATTTCGCAGGGCGCCTACACGCTGGTCGGCCTGCATGCGGTCTACGACGTCAACAAGAACCTGGCGGTGCAGTTCAATGTGGACAACCTCTTCGACCGGAATTACTACCAGTCGGTGGGCAACACCGACTACTTCAATTACTTCGGCCAGCCGCGCACCTTCCGCGTGGCCGTGCGCGCCATGTTCTGATCGGCGCACGAACCCGGGACGGCAGGCTTACTCCCGGGCGGTGCCCTGTTTCCGCTTCTGGCCGGGAGCCGTCGTCTGCGGAAGGCTGATTTCGACCCATCCGAGACATCCAGCGGACATGTCTCTACACAACGAAGAAAACGATCTCGCCGCTGCGAGCTGCCTCAGAGACGGTAACCGCCGTGGCGGCGGCTTCGGCTGCAAGCTCAGCAAGCGAATCCGGGCCGCGCGAGTTGGCGACCGACAGCTTGTGGCCTAGTTTCGACAGTTGGCGCGTTAGCGAATCGGCGTGGCTGGTCCGCGAAAAATGCTGGACCAGCCGCTAGTTCCGCCCATGCTGAATCAAAGCTTGTAGCCGCCGCTCGCTTCGATCACCTGGGCAGTCACCCAACGGCCTTCATCGGAGGCCAGGAAGGCCACCACTGCCGCGATGTCTGAGGTTTCGCCAAAGCGTCCCAGTGCGGTATCGGCTTCGATCGCCTTCACCATGTCGGCGTTTTCGCGGACAGCGGCGTTCATGTCCGTTCGCGTCCAACCTGGCGCCACGGCGTTCACCGTGATCCCGCGCGGCCCCAATTCCATCGCCAGTGCATGGGTCAGGTTGTTGATGGCCGCCTTGGCCATGGAGTAGATGGGGACGGCCTGCAATGGGCGCGTGGCCGCGCCGGAGGACGTATTGATGATCCGACCACCATCGGAGAGGCGGCTCAGTGCGGATTGAACGACGAAGAACGGTGCGCGGGCGTGAACTGCGAACATTGTGTTCCAGGCGTCCGGCGTTGCATCGGCAAGACCGCCCCAGCCTGAGTTGCCGGCGTTGTTTACCAGAATGTCGAGCGCCTTGCTGCCCTTTCTTGCAGTGAACTCGCGGTCGAGCGCATCGAACAATGCCGGGATCGCCGCGGCATCGGCCAGGTCGGCGTGAAGCGCGAAAGCGGTACCGCCCGCTTTTTCGATGGTCGCAACCACTTCTTCTGCGCCTGCGCTGCTTGCGTTGTAGGTGATGGCGACGGTCGCACCGTCGGCCGCAAGCCGTTCGGCAATCGCGCGACCGATGCCGCGCGATCCGCCGGTGACGAGAGCGGCTTTGCCCTTGAGGGATTGGGACATGAGATTTTCCTAGGTAAAGTGAATGTGGTTTCAGTGGCCTTGCGGATCGGATTGCGAGGTGGCTCAGGTGATCCGTTCGCGTACGATCGGGCCGGGGCTTGCCTCGATAACCGACAGCGCCAGCCGGATAAGACCCTCCGAGTCCCCGGCATATTCATGCTCGGCAATGTGGTGCAGCAGGACGCCGGCCTGCTCCAGTTGCCGGGCGCCTTTGAGGGGGCCGGCGTTGATGGGCTTGAAGCCAGCATCAGCGATCAGACCGCGCGTTACCTGCCCGGCCGATGTGTCGTCGCTGACATAGAAGACGTTAGGCTGCACTGGCGACTTCGACCACGCTGCGGCCTCGAGCAATGGCGATCCCAGCAGATTGAACGCCTTGACTATCCGAGCCTTCGGCAGGCGTTGTTGCAAAACCTCGGAGGTCGAGTTGTCGCGCATGAAGTCCAGCTCGTGGAAATGCTGAAATTCCGCGGTGACGCCGAGCGGGTTCATGGTCTCAATGACGGTTTTGCCATCGAGCGCGTCGCCCACTTCGCTCACGATCGCGTCGACTCTCGGCCAGTAGACGGAGAACAGAACGGCCTCGCCGAATTCGGCGGCCTCGCGGATCGTGCCGAGCCGGGCCCTGTCGCCCAGTTCTGCAAGCAACGGTGCGATCTTGCGATCCTCGCCGTCCTTCGCAATGACGAGGTCATGACCTGCGGCTACCCAGGCTCGCGCTAGACGACTGCCGACATTGCCGGCATTCAATATTCCTATCTTCATTTGCTTTCGAGCTTCCCAGTAGTGCGTTAAAAGCACTACTCTAGGGATGATCGAAAAATAGATAAATAGCAGAAAAAACTACAGACCGTTGTCTATAGATGCATCAATAGATCGATTGGTGTACAGGCCACACGAATGGCAATCATCGGCGCGACGAGAGGCGCCAGCTGCATGGTTCCACTTGTCTGTCGGGCCGGGCGCACCTTATCGGCCAGAGGCTGTGAACGGTCATCGGGCGCCCGCAAGGGCGCCGGATGTAGAGGCTTTATTTCTCGACGGTCGCGGCGCTTGCCTGGGCCATGAAGAGGTCGACGTGTACCTGCGGCATGCCCTCGAATGTGCCGCCGATCGGTGAGGGGCGCTTTGCCTCGTTGATCAAGCGCCGAGCATCTTCGCGCGACACGGGCGTGCCGGGCTGCGTGTAGGCGCGCTCGGCTTCTTCGCCCGTCGCATTCAGATCTACCGTCGGAGCGTAGCGCCAAAAGTAGATGGGCGTGCTCGGTTCAATGCGCCAGCTGTCTGCGAGCGAGCCCGCATCGATGGTATCGAAGCCGATCTTGTCGAAGAACTCGGTCACCGCCTGCTTCGCTCCGGCGTCGTCACCCGCGATCGGCAGCGTCGTGCGGTTCGCCGAACCCTTCGGCGTCGCGTTGGCCTTCATGTGGAGCCAGCTGAGGTTGTGAAGGCCCTTGACGACCTTCGCTCCCGGCAAACGCCGCTGGATCAGCCCACTGGAGGTCAGCTCCCCCCTGTCGAGAACGTCGTTGTTGCCGAATGCGGGATAGTAGTTCGTCTGGTCGAGTACGGCCTTGCCCGCGAACTTGTCGGCGGGCAGTTGCTCGGAGGCGGCGATCGGGATCGATAGTGTGACGATGTCACCCGCCGCGATGGCCTCCTCGGTGGTGCCGGCGCTCGCCAGCGGTCCAAGCTCCTCGATCAGGTCCTTGATGGTGTCCGCGCCGCGGGAGTTGCTGATCACTACCTTATAGCCAGCTGCGGTCGCGAGGCGCGCGACTGCCTTACCGACGAGGCCGGAGCCAATAATTCCGATTGTTTGTGTCATCTTCGCATTCCTTCTATGGGAGAACGGCGGGAACCCGCCGACAGGTTTCATGGGACGCACGTCTAAGCGCGCCGCGATGCAAGCAAGTCGTTCGAACGACAGGGCGGGGTGCGTCTCGATCGCCGTGACGCTCACAACCACAGCAAGTCAGTGCCGCCGCTGTATTCATTGAGTGCGACGTGTTGCATGAATCGCACTATGGACTTACCCTCTTTATTGATAAATATAGGGATAAGTCACATACTGTTGTCCATGAATACATCAATCGATCTACCGGAGATGCGCGTCTTCGTGGCGGTTGTGACCGACGGCTCTTTCACGACGGCTGCGGATCGGCTGGGCACCGACAAGGCGCGCATCAGCCGCATCGTCAGTCGCATGGAGAAGAAGCTCGGCGCACAGCTCCTCACCCGCTCGACACGCCGCCTCAGCGTGACCGAGGTCGGGCGCGATTACTTCGAGCGCGCCATGTGCATCCTGACCGCCGCCGAAGCCGCAGAGGCTGCGGTGGCGCAGCAGTCCAGGGAGCCCAAAGGACTGCTCAAGCTCACGGCTGGATCCGAGTTCGGAACGATGGTCGTGGACGAATGGATCGCGGCGTTTCTGCGAATGGCCCCGAAAGTGAGGGTGGAGGCGGAATACACAAATCGCCTGGTCGATATCATCCATGAAGGCTTCGATGTCGCCATCCGTGTCGGCGCGCTCGAAGATTCGGGGCTCTCGGCGCGCAAACTCGGCGAGGTGTCTTACGGGCTGTATGCTGCCCCTGGCTATTTGAAGCGCGGGCCGGCGCTTTCCGCCGTCGGCGACCTGAAGCGCCACAACCTGATCATGAAGACGACGCGGGGGCGCTCCAATTGGGCCCTGGTAAACGGTGAGAACACCGAGAAAGTCACGGTGTCCCCGCGTTGTGCCGTCAACAGCACGATCGCGGCGAAGAACCTCGCACTTGCAGGACTCGGGATCACGCACTTGCCGCGTTTCATGGCCGAACCCTATGTGGCTGCTGGCACGCTGTCTTGCGTGCTTCCCGGCTGGGCAGAGGTTCCGGCCCCTGTCCACGCCGTATTCGCATCGAGCCGCTACATGGATCCCAAAGTGCGCAGCTTCGTGGATCTCTGCCTGAGCGCGTTCAAGGATGGCGGCGGCTCACAGTGAATGGCGGATCAAATGGCGGGCCCGCGTTGCCGGCCAATCTCCCACGACAGGCTACTGCCGCGTACCGTGGCCGCAAGTTGCTGACCTAGCCGCTGCTCGATCACGGGCGGCCACGGAACCAGACTGAACCCTATACCGTCATCGCGCAGCGACCTCTGGCGAGCATTACCAAGCGCTGGTAGATGCTCGCCAAGCGCCGACCTTCGGCGACGCGCCGATGGGCCAGTCCGCTGTCAGCGGCAGTGTCCTTGGCGGCTTGCGTCAGTTCCCGATTGCGCAGCGTGTCCAGCAGGTTCCGAGCGAGATCACAAGCTGTCCCCGCCGTTCGACCAGTCCATGGGTTTGGCCACGCCCGCGACACAATGGATGACGTGGTATTACGACCGACTAAGTTCAGCTTAAAGCGGTGAACCAAGAAACTGCGTTGATCGTCTGCTTCTGGCCGAACCTGTATGAAAGCGCGGTTTACTGGAGATTTCAAGCGTCCTTCGCCCCTTGCCGAGCTCACGAAAATCGATTCTGCAGCGATCTGAGGGGTCGAGATTGCAGGCGACTTTGGCCAGCACGCGTTTTCACACAGCCTCGACCCGAAGCGGCCGTTCTCGCCGCGCAGAAACGTTTTAGTGGCATCCGAAAACGACACAACGTGCATTGGGCAAGGAAGGGGCTTTTTCTGGCAACAGGGTCACAGATGAATTGCGGAGGGTGCGGCTGCACCGATCGACGGCGAGGGTACTTTTACGCGCATCCAGATGAAGAGGCCGGCAAGCAGCATGAGACACCCTCCTGCAACGAAAACGCCTTCAATGCCTCTCAGGCTGAACATTGCACCGCCTGCTGCGGCGCCTATGGCGATTGAGGACTGCACCGACGCTACGACCATCCCGCCCGCGCTTTCGGCTTGATCCGGCACGGCGCGCGCGACCCAGTTTGACCATGCAACGGGAACGCCTCCGAACGCAAGGCCCCATGCTGCAATCAGCGTTGCCTGCCCCGGTATGGACGCAGGAAAAAGTGCCATCGCCAAAGCACTCCCACCGACGAGGGCCGGCATTAGAGCCAAGGTGACATATAAGCTACGCTGCATCAGCCAACCTGCGAGCAGGGTGCCTACGAAATTCGCAATGCCGAAGCCAAGTAGCATCAGCGCCAGGCCGTTCGTTCCAACGCCGGCAGTGCTTTCCAGGAACGGCCGGATATAGGTAAAGAGAGCGAAATGGCCTGTATGCGCCAGAATGCAGCCAAACATTCCAAGGGCAATTCCGGGCCGCAAGAGAACGTCCAAAATCGTTCTGAGCCGGGCGGGCCGACGCGGCGCCATGCGCGGTAACGTGAACCATTGGAACGCCAGGGTTAATACACCCACTGCCGCAGCTGCGACAAAGGCGCTGCGCCATCCAAATTGGCCGCCAAGATAGCTTCCTAACGGTACGGCGACCACTGTCCCCACGGCAATGCCGCTAAAGATGATGGATAACGCGCGTGGCAGGAGGGCCGCCGGTACCAATCGCATGGCGACAGCTGCCGCCATGCTCCAGAACCCTCCTAAGGCGATCCCGAGTAGGACGCGCATCAAGAGCAGCACCCACATGTCCGACGACGCCGCGACCAGCAGGTTGGACACAATCATTAAAGTGGAAAAGCCCAGTAGAACCGTACGCCGATCGAGGCTGCGGGTAAGACCGGGCACGAGCAAGCCTGCGAAAAGCGCCACCACCGCAGTGACCGTCACTGCCTGCCCCGCCATGGCTTCTGATACGCGTAGAGCTTCCGCCATGGGCGTCAGGAGACTTGCCGGCAAGTACTCCGCGGTCAATAGGCCGAATACACCCATCGCCAACGAGAACACTGCTGTCCATGCCGCTGACACCGGCTCAATGTCCACCGGGCTGGCTGAACCTTCGGGGGTGGAAAGATCAACAAAACTACGCATTGCACTCATCCAAGAAAATCAGTGAGTGCAGTCTAGGACTTGTGATCGGGATGATCTATGATGTTCCGTACTGAATCTTTGATAGAAAATCCGATGCCGTTGTCGCACGATTACGCTCTTCCTCCGCACTTGATCAGTGAGTTGCTTACCGGAATGCGTCTGCGCGGGGTGCAGTACCGGCGGGTGCAGACCGGCCCTAGTTTTGGACTGAGCTTTGAAGCGAAGGCTGGCCACGGTTTTTTCTACTACTTGGCTGTGGGCTCGGCCGTCCTACGCACCGTGGAGGGCGGCTTGCACAAATTGAGTGCCGGCAACGCGGTGTTTCTGCCTCATGGGCAAGTCCATCAATGGCTTTCCGCCGAGGACGCAGACTTGCAGGATATCGATACGCTTGAAGCCGCCTTGATCGGCAATTCCGTGACCGAAGTGGATACCTGTCCAAGTACCAGCATCGTACCCAGCGCAATCTTCTTTTACGGTTGCATGGAATTCGACCTTGGCGGCATGCGGGCTCTGGGGCAACTGATGCCGGATGTCATGTGCGTGGATGCCGACAGCGACCGCTTTCCTGGCATGGTCCCAATTCTGGGCGCGATGAAAGGCGAAATCTGTTCCAGACGCGTGGGGTTTGCGGACATTCTGGCCCGCTTAGCCGAAGTGGTCGCCGCGATGATTGTTCGGGGATGGGTCGAGTGCGGTTGCGACAATGCCTCCGGCCTGGCCGCAGCGCTGCGGGATCCACGGCTTGCTCGCGCCATCCTCGCCTTGCACCGCCAACCAGCCCGCGATTGGAAATTGGCTGAGTTGGCGAGCGAGTGCAATATTTCTCGCTCTGTTTTTGCCGACAGATTTCATGCCACGGTGGGAACGCCACCTTTGCGCTACGCCAACGAGTTGAAGATGCGTCTTGCCAGGCAATGGCTGACGCACGACAGGCTGCCGATCGACACGGTAGCTGAACGCTTGGGCTATACGTCGCAGGCAGCATTCAGCCGTGCTTTCAAGCGTGTTACCGGCCTTCCCCCAGGCTCTAGCCGAGAGGCGCGTTGAACTTCCACGTAAATGTCCACGCAGACAGCTTTGGTCGGAACGGCAGTGCACTAGCAACGCATCACGAATCGCCTTCGCCCTATATCGGGTGAGAGAACTGCCCGAAGCAGCGTCGCAAGCAAGTGATGCGGTAGGGGCGGAGAAATCGCTTATACAAGCCTCTTGCTACGGCACCAAAGGCGTGCTCGCCCCGCCTTGTTAGTACGGTACAGCCGCGCCACACGCCAGGCAGGGCGGAGGCCGGCTGGCCAAGGCGCGCCATTCATTAAGCGCGGTCAATACTCCCCGTCGGACGGTTGACTGTTTGTCCGCACGGCGCCCCGGGGACGGGAAGCGCCGCTACCGTCCGACTGCTTGCGACCCGAAGCGGGCGCTAGCGGTGCGGACGACTTATCCTATGTTGCTTTGGGCAAGGCGAACTACCGAAAAACGCTGTCCACTCATCGTCGACGCAGGCCTTTCGCGCGGGCCTCTAACAGAGATGTGCCGGCTGGCGCGAAAGTAGATTCCCGCGATCCTCGCACTACGGCAGGATGATGATAGCCCCGGCGTTCTCTCGCTTCTCCGCCATCGCGTGCGCACCTGCAATGGTGTCAAGCGTGAAGCGGGCTGATATGGAAGGCTTTACCCAGCCCTTGCTCATCGCTTCAAAGACGGTGTCTGCGTTCGCTCGAAACGTGGCAGCGTCAGCGTTATGGGGGAACACGGACGGTCGCGTGAGGAACAGACATCCCTTTTTGTTTAGCAATTCGGGGTCGATGGACGGCGCTGGCCCCGACGCTGCGCCAAACACCACGACTGTGCCGAATTTCGCCGCGCAGTCCAACGAACCTAGAAAAGTGTGCCTTCCAACTGAGTCATACACTACATGCACCTTACGGCCACCGCTTGCTGCGATCACGCGCTCCACCCACCCTTCCTGACTGTAGTTGACGGCATGGTCGCATCCCACTTCAAGGGCGATGCTGCATTTTTCATCCGAGCCTGTCGTGCCGATCACGTGCGCGCCTAAAGCCTTTGCCCAGCGACTGAGGACTTGCCCCACGCCACCTGCCGCCGCGTGGACTAGGACGATATCGCCGGCCTTGACGGGATATGTCTTGCGCAACAAATACTCGGCCGTCATGGCTTTGAAGAAGACTGCTACTGCGGTGGATTCCTCTAGCCCGTCAGGAATGCGAGCCAGCCTTGATGCGTCAACGTTGCGGCGGTCAGCGTAAGCGCCAATACCAGCGTTCATGTAGATGACACGGTCGCCCACATTGAAGTCAGTAACACCGGGGCCAACGACTTCCACAATACCGGCAGCCTCATGCCCCAGGCCTGTCGGCAAAGGGAGGGGATACTTGCCGGCCCGTTGATAAATATCGATGTAGTTGAACCCGATTGCTGTTTGACGCAGCTGCACTTCTCCTTCGGCGGGCGGCGCGATTGGCTCTTTTATAAGTTTGAGAACGTTCGTGTCCCCAAAGGCATTCAATTGAATTACGCGGCGAGTGAGTGCAGCTGTGGGCATTTGTTTCTCCGTCGTGAGAACCGGGTCCGATCGTCCAGCATAATTCATACTTACAGTGCGCGGCGAGGGCTTTCGATGTGCCGGAGCCCGAAGACGTACCGGATGCACTGCTGGCGATCGACGTCTGCTCCTGGCCGCAAGCGGCCGTCACATAAAGACCGTTTCCGACCGAGAGCAAAAGTCCGGGCCCCAGGGGTGACCGGGCCACGCTACATCCCGCTATAGGCAATATTGCCGACACTGCTCATGCGCTTGGTGATAAGGCGATCTCCCGAAAAGATCGGCAGTAAAGACGATTAACTCCTAGGAAATCGTCGCCACTGCGTAACCCCGCTCGGCTCAAATTCGGTCATTCCTACCCAACGGAGACCGTCGAAAAATGAGAGTCAAGCATCCCGCCATTTCGGCGCTGGCGCGCACGCCAGCGAACCCTGCGCTACGCGTCCGCCTCCCGCTCCGAGAGCACCGCGCGGCCGTGTGGGCCCGCCTGGCTGCCACCGCAATGCTGTCGTTGGCGCTGACCGCGTGTGGCGGCAGCGACGACGATACCGATGCGGGCACGCCCCAGCCCGAAACGCCCGCCACGCCGCAGCCGCCTGTCGCGTCCGCCAGCCGCCATGCACTGGTGATCGACATGGACAGCGCCGTTTACCGCGCGGTGCAAAGCGGCATTGCCGCCGGCACGCTGCCGAACCTGGCGAGGCTTCAGGTGCAGTTGGCCTACAACGGCGGCGTCGCCGGCACCCCCAGCCAGCAGCCCACGTTGGACATGCCGGGGTGGGCCACTCTGCTAACCGGCACGTGGGCATATCGGCATGGCGTGATCTCCAGCGCGCCCGTGCAAGCCCTGCGGGCCCCCACGCTGTTTCAACAATCCAAGGCCGCGAACACGGGGCTGAACGGTGCGGCCGTGGCATCGCCAGAATTGGCGCAACTGCTGGTGGCCGACCACGACGCCGGCTACCTGGACACCATGGCCGATTGTTCGGACCAGGCCGCCACCATGGATTGCGTGTCGGATCAGGCGGTGCGGATGATCGGCAGCGGCTATCGCACGGTGGTCGCGCAATTTCGTTCCGCCAAGGACGCCGCGCTGGATTACGGCCTGGGCTCGCCCCAGTACACGGCCACGCTGGCCAAACTGGACCGCGCCGTGGGCGCCATGCTGGACGAGACCGGCAAGCTTGCCGACCGCCAGTGGCTGATCGTCGTGACGGGCAACCACGGCCTTAGCGACAACAGCCAGGACGACGGCTTGCCGCTGGTGCCGGAATCGGCCACCTTCATCGGGTTCAACCAAGCCACTAACAACGGCGGCCAGGGCGTCGGCGCGCCGATGCCCGCCACGTTGGACGATCTGTATGGCTACGCCAGCATGGCAGATGTGGCGCCCACGATATTGGGATACCTGAACGCAACGCCGCAGGCCGCGCAGTACGCGCTTGATGGCGGCAGTCTGCTTGGGCCGCAACCGGTATCGCGTTTGGTGGCGGCAGTTGCTGACAATAACTCGTCTTCCGTCAACGTGGTGTTGACGTGGACGGCGCCGCCTGACCGCCGCATCGACGTACTGCGTGACGGCCGCGTCATAGCCTCCCGGCTGCCCGCGGGCACCACGACGTATACCGACAACCAGTTGACGGCGGACCTGTCCGCGCGCGGCACCTATCAATTCACCTACACCGTGCAGGCCGGCGAAGGTGATACCGCCGCATCGCGCAGCATTATCAGCCCGCCCTTGTCGTATACACCGCCGGTGCCGCTGGCTGCGACGCTGCGCAACGGCCTGGTGTCCTACTACCCGTTCAGCGCGACGCTGCCGCCCGTGGACGCGCAGGGCAACAGCACGATGGGCCCTGCCTCCAGCGACCTGCCGGCGTCGGCCGGTCTGGTCGCGCCCGGCCCGTTCGCGGGCACCAACGGCTTGCTGGTCGATACCAATTTCGTCACGACCGCCGGGCTGGAAGGCTATCGCCTGACGCCCGCCAATGGGTTCGATGTGTCCAAGGGCACCGCGCCGCAGTTCACCATCGGCTTCTGGTTCAAGGCGCCGGAATGCGTGTCCCGCAGCAACGTGACGATCCTGTCGAACAAGAACTACGTCAGCGGCGGCAATGCCGGCGTGGCGATCGGCATGTTCTCCAGTTCGGGCAGCCAGTGCGGCATCGCGTTCAACATCGGTTCGGGCGGCGGCGTGCGCGCGGACGGCCCGACCAGCCCGTACACGCAGATCACCGTGGGCCGGTGGAACTACATCGCGTTTTCGGTGGACGGCGTTGCCAAGACCATGAACATGGTGGTGTTCGATTCCGTGACGGGCGTGACCAACCGCGTGGCCACGGGCAAATCGACGGGTTCGGTGGATATGTCCAAGCTGTCTCCGTATCCGCAATGGGGCATCGGCGAAGACGGCACCGGCACCTATCTGATGAACAAGTGCGGCGCCACGCCGCCCTACACGGTGGGCCTATGCACCACGGCGCCTCCATACCAGCAGCTGTTTGGCGACCTGGCCATGTGGAACCGCGTGCTGACCGACAGCGAACTGCAATCCATCTTCCTGTCGAACAAGCCGCTGTCTACGCTGCCGGCCCAGTAAGGAAAGAATGATGACGACTCTTTCTTCCCTGGCAGGCAAGTGGCGTGTATCGGCCATCATCCGCGCGCTGGTGGCAATGATGGCGTGCGCCTTGGTCGCCGGATGCGGCGGCGATGACGATTCGGACGGCGATGCGCCGGCTCCGGTCGCGCAAGCGGGCGATGGCTCGGCGTCGCAGGCGCCCATCGTGGCGCCTCCGTCGGCCGGCGCCTGCCCGGACGGCGGTGCCCAGGCGGAGCAGCCCCCGGCGCTGAACTCGACGCTGGACTGCGCGCCTTGAGTCCACGGCGGGGGGGGGGGGGGGGG
>NZ_JBHFII010000061.1:508429-564772 GCF_057334215.1 Achromobacter maghribensis
GGACTGCGCGCCTTGAGTCCACGGCGGCGGCGCGTGGGCGCCGCCGTCCCCTATCTATCGAACGGAACCCGATCACCATGACCCTCATGAACCGCCGCAATTTCTTGCGCGCTGCCGCGGCCACCGCCGCGCTTGGGCCCTTTCCTCCCGCCATCCAGCGCGCGCTGGCCATTCCGGCCAACAACGCCACGGGCACGATCAACGACGTTGAACACGTCATCATCCTGATGCAGGAAAACCGGTCGTTCGACCACTACTACGGCACGATGCCCGGCGTAAGAGGCTTTAGCGACCGCTTCACGATACCCATGGCGTCCGGCCAGCCGGTCTGGATTCAGCAAGGCGCCTCGGGAACCGTTCAGCCCTATTACCTGGACGCCACCAAGGGCAACGCGCTGCGCGTGGGCGGCGCCCACAATTGGGCTGACCAGCAAGCGGCCTGGGACGGCGGCCGCATGGCGGCGTGGCCCCGCGCAAAGAACACCAAGGTCGCGATGGGCTATCTGCAGCAATCCGACCTGGCGTTTCATTGGTCGCTGGCCAATGCCTTCACGGTGTGCGATGCCTATCACACGGCGATCAACACGGGCACCTTCACGAACCGCATGTTCTTGTGGAGCGGCACCAACGGCGCCAACGTGACCGATCACGCCTGCGTGACCAACGCAAATTGGGGTGGCCTGGGCCCGTCGCAAGACGGTCTGGACTGGATGACCTACCCCGAACGCCTGCAAGCCGCCGGCGTCAGCTGGAAGGTCTACAACACGCCCGGCAACAACAGCAACAACAACCAGCTTGTGGCGTTTGCTGCGTATCGGGCCGTCAACGAGCGGCTGGCCGCCGTGGGCTCGCCGTCCGCGCCGTATACCGCGTCCATGGAAGCGATGTCGCCCTTGTACAAGGGCTACGGCAACACGATGCCCGACGGCGGCTACCTTCAAGCGATTGCCGACGACATCGCCATGGGCACGCTGCCGCAGGTGAGCTGGATCGTGGCGCCCGGCCCCTATAGCGAGCATCCCAGCATGTCGGTGCCGGGGCAGGGCGCCTGGTTTGTAGAGAAGCTGCTGGAAACTTTGACCGCCAACCCCGATGTCTGGAGCAAGACGGTTCTGATCCTGAACTACGACGAGAACGATTGCTTTTTTGACCACATGCCGCCGCCCGCGCCGCCTTGGCGCGACGCCGACGGCGCGCAGTCGGGCAAGTCAACCGTCGACATCGAAAAGGAGTACTACACCATGCCCGCGCCGCCGGGAGACACCAGCAAGGTCACGCCCGACGGCAGGCCATTTGGTGCCGGCCCGCGCTTGCCCACGCTGGTGATATCGCCCTGGAGCGTGGGCGGATGGGTCAATTCGCAGCAGTTCGATCACACCTCGGTCCTGCGGTTCCTGGAACAACGCTTCGGCGTGGCCGAGCCGAACATCAGCCCGTGGCGTCGCGCGGTCTTTGGCGACCTGATGTCCTGCTTCAACTTCAAGGACCCCAATACCGCCAAGCCCCTGTTGACTCCGGCGCCGACGCGCGCCGAGGCCGACGCCACCCTGGCCCAGCAAGTCAGCTCGGGCACCGTTCCCGTGCCGGACGTGGGGACGGTGCCCTTGCCGACGCAGGCGCGCCTGGTGCGCCCGTCGCGCGCATTGCCTTATCACCTGCATACCAGCGCCAACGTGGATATGAGCGGCGGGCAGGTCTGGCTGACGTTCAGCAACACCGGCGCGCAGGGCACCGTGTTTCACGTGTACGACGAACTGAACCTGGCCCGATATCCGCGGCGTTACACCGTGGAAGGCCGCAGGATGATCTCGGACTCGTGGCAGGCAACGGTCGACAATGCGGGCCGCTACAGCCTGTGGGTGCTGGGGCCGAATGGATACCACCGCGGCTTCAAGGGCGACATCAGCACGCTGGGCGGCGGGCCGAACCCCGAGGTGCGCGTGTGTTACGACGAACGCGGCCGCGCCGTGTCGCTGACCATCATGAACATGGGCGCCGCGCCCGCGACCGTGACCGTGCAGGCCAACGCGTATCGCACGGACGGGCCCTGGACCTACACCGTCGACCCGGGCATGCAGGTCGAGCCGCGCTGGTCGGTAGAGGCATCGGACAATTGGTATGACTTCACCGTCACCATGGGCAATGACTTCGAACGCCGCTTTGCGGGCCGCATGGAAACCGGCCAGGACAGTACCAGCGATCCTGCCATGGGGGTCGTGTAAGCGTCATGTGCGTCCGGCATCATTGCGGCCAACGTACATTCAACGGCCAGCAGAGACCCGCCATCCATGACGCTTAATCAGATACGCGCATTCATCATGGTGGCCCAGCACGGCGGCTTCACGGCGGCCGCCCGTGTGCTGGGCCTAAGCCACACTACGCTTAATTCCCAGATTCAGATGATCGAACGGGAGTACGGCGCCGAACTGTTCCACCGCCGGGGCAGGCGCGTGGAACTGTCCGCGTTGGGGCTTGAAATGTTGCCGCTGGCGCGCCGCATGGTGTCGCTGGAAGCCGATATGCGGCTGATGCTGGACGATAGCGGCAAGCTGCGACGCGGGGCGCTGAAGGTTGGCGCGGTGGGGCCTTACCATGTCACGGAAATGATCGAGGCCTATCACGCGGTCTATCCACGGATCTCGCTGTCGATCACGCTGGGAAACTCGGAAGTGGTGCTCGACGACCTGGATAAATACGTCTGCGACGTGGGGGTGGTGGCCAGCCGCTATCCGGAAGAGCGCTACTACATGCAGCCGTATGCCCGCTATCCGGTCATTGCGTTTGTGCGGATCGACCATCCGTTCGCCAAGCGCGGATCGATCCAGTTGAAGGAATTATCGGCCCAGCCTTTGCTGATGCGCGAACCCGGCTCCACGACGCGCAAGGCGCTGGAAGATGCGCTGCGGCAGCACAATGTGCCGGTGGAAGTGGCCATGGAAATCGGCAGCCGCGAGGCGCTGCGCGAGGCGGTGGTGCGCGGACTGGGCGTGGGCACCGTATCCGAATCCGAGTACGTGCCCGATCCGCGCCTGCGGCCCGTGCGTATCGATGGCGACGTGGTCTCGACCCATATTCACGTGTGTTGTTTGCGTGAGCGCCGCGAGAGCCCGCTGATTGCGTCGTTCTTCGATGCGATACGGCATTGCGACGCCGCGCGCGCGGAGGCGCACTGACGCAGGCGAAATGTCGTGGACAAAAAAAGGCGCCGACGGGAAGTCATCCCGCCGGCGCCTTTCGATTCTGGCCGTGGCTCAGGGCGTTTCGCCGCGCGCCAGACGTTGCCTGATCTGTTCAATGACGGCGGGCAGGTCGGCCACGCTGTCGATGGCGTAGTGTGCGCCGGCCTGTGTCAGGCGGCGGGCGGCATGCGCCACGCGAGCCTGCACCTGGACGGGGTCTGCGGCGGCAAGCTCGGCTTGCGAGTATCCGACCTCGTTGCCGGACAGCGTCAAGCCCACGCACCACATCCCGGCGTTGCGCCCTTCCTCGATGCCCGGCGTGGTGTCGTCCACCTTGATGCAACGGCGCACGTCTTGCGCGCCCAACGCTAGCACGTTGGCCAGCGCCATGAAGGGGCCGGGCCGGCCACCCGCGGGCAGTTCGTCTCCGGCGACTACCCAGTCCGGCGCGATGCCATCGACCGCGGCGTGCGGCAGCAGCACGTCCAGCACCTGGCGCGGATAGCCAGAGCATGACCCGATCTTGATGCCTTGTTCGCGCAGGGTCTGCAACGTCAGCACCGCGCCCGGAATCGGCTGCGAGTACGCGGCCACTTTTTCGATCTGCATCGGCATGAAACGCTGATAGATCGCGTCGATGTCTTCGTCCGTTGACGCGCGACCGAACGTCTGGGTCCATTGCGCCTGGATGGACGGGTCGGCAAGCAGCGTGCGGATGTGATCGCGCTTGGACAAGCCCATGGGGCCGCGCGCCTGCTCCAGCGTGATGTGTACGCCGAAGGTCGCAAAGGCGTCGACAAAGATCTGGGTGGGCGCCAGCGAGCCGAAGTCCACCAGCGTGCCGGCCCAGTCAAAGATCACCGCTTCGATCGCGGGCAGCGGTTGGCCCTGGGGCGTGGAAACCTGATTCATGTTCAACAACCTGAGAAGGGAAGAAGTGCCGAAGTCGGCAAAAGGAGAGTCGGCGCGGCTCATCGCGCGCCGACAAAATTGCGGCCGCGCGGTCCCAGCAGTGCATCGGCCACGCGGTTGTCCCACTGGTCCGGCGCGACGCCATAGGTGGCGGGGTCGGTGCTGACGCCCAGGTCTTCAAGGAATGCCGTCAACACCTGGGTGGCATGGTCGGCGTCGCGCGCGTCGAATATAGACAGCAGCAGGGCGTCCAGTTCCGCATCTTTGCCAAACGCCATCCGCATGACACGCGGCAGGCTGAACGAGCAGGCAATGCCATGCGCGATGCCATGATCCAGCGTCAGTCCGTAGGACAACGAATGCGCCAGCGCGGTCTTGGTGTTGGAAAACGCCAGGCCGGCCAGCGTGGCGGCCACGGCAACGCGTGAACGCAGCGCCTTGCTGGACAGATCTTGCATCAGCAGGGGCAAGGCAACCAGCACCTGCCGCGCGGCCGACACGGCCAGGCTGGCCGAGACGGGATTGCGATGGACGTTCCATAGCGATTCCAGCGCATGCGACAGCGCGTCCAGGCCGCTTGCAAGCGTGGCGCCATACGGCAGGCTGAGCATCAGCGTGGGGTCGATCAAGGCCGCTTCGGGCCAGGTCCAGGGCAGATGCAAGGAGTACTTGCGGTTCTTCTTCTGGTCCCACAGCGTGGCCCACGGGGTGACTTCACTGCCGGTGCCGGCCGTGGTCGGCAGCGCGATCAAGGCGCGCGCGCGGTCGGGCGGGCTGGTCATCGCCGCGCTGCCGGACAGGCAGGCCAGCAGCTCATCGAAGGTGCCCGACGGCGTGCGCGTCAGCATGGCCTTGGCGCAGTCAATCACGCTGCCCCCGCCCAGCGCGATGATGCATTCCACCTTGGGGTGCTCGCGCCACAGGCGTTCGTACATCGGCGCCAGCCAGGCGACGTCCGGATTGGGGTGCACGTCGGTCTCGATCGCCACCAGCTGTTGGCCCAGCATGGCCTGGATCCGGTCGCACAAGCCCAGCGCACGCGCTTCGGGAAATGCAATCAGGATCGCGCGCCGCGAACCCAGCCGCTGGGGCAGGCGCTCTAGCGCGCCGTCGCCCGCGTCGATGCCGACGGGATTATGAAAGTGCCACATGTCAGTCTCTGAAAAATGATGGGGATTCAGCCACGCCCGTTCTCGCGGATCGCAACCCGCAGGCGATTGGAAATCAGGTCGGCTACGATCACCATGACGGTGATGACAACGATGCAGGTCGCCGTTTCCTGGTACTTGAACAGCTTTAAGCTGCTGACCAGTTCAAAGCCCAACCCGCCGGCGCCCACCATGCCAAGCACGGTGGCGGAACGCAGGTTGACTTCAAAGCGGTACAGAATCACCGCGATCCATGCCGTGATCACCTGGGGCAGCACGCCGAAGACGATCACCTGCAACGGCCGCGCGCCGGTGGAACGCAGCGCTTGCAGCGGGCCGTCGTCGATTTCCTCGATGCTCTCGGCAAAGAATTTGCCCAGCATTCCTACGCCATGCACGGCCAGCGCCAGCACGCCGGGGAAGGGGCCCAGCCCCACCGCCGCGACGAAGACCAGCGCCAATATCAATTCGTTGATACTGCGGATAACGTTCAGCATCTGGCGCGTGGCGCGATACAACCACGGATTGACGTGCAGGTTGCGCGCCGCCAGGAATGACACGGGCAGGGCGCCCAGCACACCCAGCAAGGTGCCCCAGATAGCGATTTGCACCGTTTCGATGGCCGGCGCCGTCAGTGCATTCAGGATGCGCCAGTCGGGGGGAAAGGTCCTGCTCAGGAAGTCGGCAATTTGCGGAATGCCGGCAGCCAGCTCGGCGGCGCTCAGTTGCGCGCCTTGGGCGCTCCATTGCAGCGCCGCCATCGTCAGCGCCAACGCCGCCAGGACCCCGGCCCAGCCCTTCACGCTGGTGGGCAACGGCGCGACCCACAGGTATTTCTTGTCGTCCATCTCAGGCTCCTTTATGCGCGGCTTGCAGCGTTTCGGCGGAAAACGGCGCGTCGCCGCCGGCATGGGCCGCGCCGCCGACGGGCTCGGCGCCGGGGTAAATGCGGGTAAGGTCGGCTTCCTGCATGGCGCCGGGCAGGCCGTCGTACACCACGCGGCCGTGCGCCAGCCCCACGATGCGGTCGGCAAATTCCCTGGCGTAATCGACCTGGTGCAGGTTGCAGACGACGGTGATGCCAAGCTCACGCGTGGCGCAGTGCAGATAGCGCATGACCAGCCGCGCCGTCTTCGGGTCCAGGCTGGCGACGGGTTCGTCGGCCAGAATCACGCGCGGCCGCTGCGCCAGCGCCCGTGCAATGCCGACTCGCTGGCGCTGGCCGCCCGACAGGGAATCCGTGCGGGCTTGCGCCTTGTGCGCCAGGTCCACGCGCGCCAGGCATTCCTGCGCCAGCGCGACGTCGGCGCGGCTGAACAATTGCAGCACCGACGTCAGCACCGGCACGGCGCCCAGCCGCCCGGTCAGCACATTGCGCAATACCGACAGGCGCGGCACCACGTCATGGTGCTGGAAGATCATGGCCACCTGGCGCCGCAGCGCACGGGTGTCGCGGTCGGCCATGGCGTTGATACCCGCCACGGTCATCTCGCCCGCGTCCGCCTCGACCAGGCGGTTCATGCAGCGCAACAGCGTCGACTTGCCCGCGCCGGATTGCCCCAGAATCACCAGGAATTCGCCGGCGTCCGCTTGCAGATCCACGCCGCGCAGCACGTCGTTGGCGCCGTAGCGCTTGGTCAGGCCGCGCAGCGTGATCATTTCATGCTCCGCAGGTCCAGCTTGAGCACCTTGGCGGTGTCGCGAACCACGTTGTAGGCGGCGTCGGTGGTCGGCTGGAACCCGTTGAGCATGCCTTGATCGCCCCACGGCACGTCCTTGATGTTGGCCAGCGCGCGCGCCACCTTTTCCTTGACGGCGGGGTCCAGGTCCTTGCGCCAGACCATGGGCGATTCCGGGATATCGCTGGACGTCCACACGACGCTCAACTCATCCTGGCGCAGCTGGCCCTTCGCGATGGCACTGGCGTAGATGCGGTCGGCGACGGCGGCGGCGTCAACTTTTTTATTGGCCACGGCCAGCAGGCTGGCATCATGCGAGCCCGAGAACACCACGCGCGAGAACAGCTTGGCGGGGTCATAACCGGCTTGCTCAAGCCCGGACTTGGGGAACAGATGGCCCGATGCCGAGCTGGGGTCGACAAACGCAAAGGTGTGGCCCTTCAGGCCTTCCACGCTGTTGATGCCGCTGTCCTTGCGCACCACGATCAGGCTTTTATAGGCGCTTTTGCCAGACTTCTTGGTCACGGCGACCGAGAACGCCTCGACATCGGCGACGGACGCCGCCAGCACGTACGAGAACGGTCCCAGATACGCAACGTCCAGCTTCTTGGCGCGCAGGGCTTCGATGATGCCGTTGTAGTCGGTTGCCACGAACGGCTTCACTGTCATGCCGGTCTGTTGCTGCAACTGCTCGATCACCTGTTTGCTGGATTCGATCATCGCCTGCGAATCCTCGGCGGGGATCAGCCCGATAGTGAGTGTGTCTTGCGCCGCATGGGCGGCCGTGGCGCCCAGGAGGCAAAGCGCGATCGCGGCGGTGGCGGCGGTGAAAGAACGGCGGGCGGTAAAGCGAAGGGGGGCTTTCATGGCAAGCATCCTGGCGTGGTGGAAGGGAATGCCAGGAAGCTTAGGGATGTCACATGTCCTTCATATTATCGATTTAGTATCCGTTTCATCACTCATCCATAGATGAAATCTATATGTCGGTTGCCCGCCTGCGCGCCTTTCTGGCTGTCGCGCGTCACGGAAGTTTCAGCGCCGGGGCCCGCGCGCTGGGCTTGGCGCAACCCACCTTGACCACGCAGATCCAGGCACTGGAAAAGCAGCATGGCGTGGAACTGTTCCATCGCCGTGGACGCGGCGCGCAACTGACGCAGGTCGGGCTGGCGCTGCTGCCGGTGGCCCAGCAATTGGGCGCCTTGGAATTGGACGCCTTCAACCTGCTGCATGATGCGGGCAAGCTCAATACCGGCAAACTGCGTATTGGCGCGGTGGGCCCGTTTCATGTCATTGAAATGGTGGACGCCTACCACCGTCTTTACCCAGGCGTGGACATGTCGATACGAGTGGGCAATTCCGCCGAGGTTCTCGCGGACCTCACGAACTACGTGACCGACATTGCGGTGCTGGCTGGCGCGCGCGACGAACCGGGCCTGAGCGCCGAGCATTACGCCAGCCATGCCGTCATCCTGTTTGCGCCCGTGTCCCATCCTCTGGCGCGGTTCGACAGCGTGCCGCTGTCAGCCCTGCAGGATGCGCCCTTGTTGCAACGGGAAGCCGGATCGACCACACGCGCCGCCCTGGAGGCTGTCCTGGAGCAAGCCAATGTGCGGCCACGCCCCGTCATGGAAGTCGGCAGCCGTGAAGCGCTGCGCGAAGCCGTGGCGCGGGGGCTGGGCCTGGGCACGGTGTCGGAGGCCGAGTTCATCCCGGATGCGCGGTTTCGCCTGATACGCATTCACGGCGACCCGGTACGCACGGAAACCTATCTCTATTGCCTGAAAGAACGCCGTGATAGCCGCTTGCTTTCGTCTTTTTTTGACCAGGCCCTGGGTCTGCGGGACGCACCGCACCCACGGTGAAGGGCCGCCCTCTACGTGATGGATCAGCGCGCCGGCAGTAGATATTTCAGCGCCTGCATGAAGCCTCGTGGTGCGACGGTAAGATGATCCTCGTCGTTCAAGACCACTGACTTCAGTTTCAGGCTTGGGTACTTCCTGCTTTGCAGCGCCGCTTCCAACGCCCGGTTGTCGGCAACCATGTCCACGGTCTGGTTATAGCGTCGATCACCCTTGCGCAAGGCCTCATAGGCGCCGACATAAAGATAGACATTCGCACTCAGATCCTGGTTTTGCTTGGCATAGCTCGCTTCGAGCTTCAAGGCATGTCGCTTGTCGTACCAGAGAGACGGACTGCCCAGGATATAGCTGCTGAACAGGCCAGGTTCAGTGAAAAGGATTTGCGTCCCAAGCAATGCGCCGTAGGAGTGGCCCAGAAATATTGCTTTGGCAGGGGCCGTCCGGTAGTGACCGTTGATGAAGGGCTTTACCTGATCGCGCAGGTACTTTTGATAGGCCTGCGCCTGACCATGGATGGCATTGGGTGGTGCAGTACTTGGGCCGTTCGGTGTCGGCGTGTAATCACGCTGGCGGCTGATCCCGCCATTCTCGCCTTTTCCATAAGACAGGCCGACCAGAATGAACTCTTCGATCTGGGGACCTTCAACATTCAGGCGGCGCGCTAGCTGGCGGATGATCGGGAAAGCGTAGTCGGCGTCGGTCGCATACAGAACGGGGAAGCGCCGCTGTGGCTGCGTGCCATAGGATGGCGGCAATGCGACGAAGACCTGGTAGCCGCGTTTGGAAATGGGATCGGGCACGTCCCATACCTCGCTATCGGGGATCTCGTAGGGGTGTCCGTTTCCAGACTGCATCCTTGGCGGCGTTGGGGCCTGAGCGTACGTCGCAGCGCTAAAAGTGCCGACGCTGATAATAAGGGCGACCAACAGGGCATTTGGGAAACGGCGATGCATGCGGATTCTTTGTGTATACGCCCCGCCTTCAGCACATGGGAATGACGCGGCCCATGATGAGTGGCGTGTTTGCGCAGCAGTAGGGCCGCATATCCTAGCTGATTCGATCTTCGCACGCCCGCCGACCCGCCTGCGAATTTGAATCTTTAACTGCGTTCTCTGCGCGATCCATGCGCTTCGGCATAAACGCGGGTAAATTCCGCGCCCAGCAGAAACACCTGGGCCGCGTAATAAACCCAGATCAGCACGATCACCAGCGACCCCGCCGCCGCGTACGACGAGGCGACGGACGCCTTGGCCATGTACAGGCCGATCAAGAACTTCCCGATTTCGAACATAACGGCGGTGACGAACGCCCCGGTCCAAACGTCTCGCCACGCGACTGAGACTTGGGGCATAAATCGGTAGATCATCCCAAAAAGCAGGGTGAGTATGCCCAGGGTAATTGCCTCGTTGACCAGTTGCAGAAGCATCCCCCAGCCCGGGATGCCGCCGCCCAGCCAACTGCCCAATGCGGCCAGCACCGTGCTGACGACAAGCGAGACGAGCAATAAAAACGCCAATGTCAAAATCAGGCCAAAGGAAAGCAGCCGCGCGCGGATCAGGGCCCAAATGCCGGACTGCTTCTTGGCGTTGACCTTCCAGATGCGGTCCAGCGCGCTTTGTAGTTCCGAAAATACTGTCGTCGCCCCGACCATCAGCACCACGACGCTGATGACCGTGGCTGCGATGCCCTGCGCGGGTTCTTGCGCACCCAATACGACACTTTCCACCGCCTTGCCACCCTCTGCGCCGACCAAGGCGCTGACTTGCTCCAACAACTGCCCCTGCGCGGCTTCGTGGCCCCAAAAAAACCCCGCGATACCGATCACGATAATAAGAAGTGGCGCCAGCGAGAAAACCGTGTAGAACGCGATGGCGGCGCCCATGCTGGGTGCATAGTCGTCCAGCCAGTTCGTCACCGTTTGCTTAACTAACGCATAGAAGCCTTTGATAGCCATTTCCACACTCTCAGTGCATGCAGAGATGTAGCAAGTGGCGTGCCACCCCTGTATCGAGCGCCGCAGGTGGGTCTAGGAAATTATCAGGCGGGTGCGGATTATATTTATGCCATTTATGGAATAGATTTCCGCAAATCATGTACTCATCTGAACGCCTGAAAGGCATCGACGTCTTTGTGTCCGTGGCGGATGCCGGCAGCTTCACTGCCGCGGCTGAACGCCTTAGCTTGACGAACTCTGCCGTGGGCAAGGCTGTTGCACGCCTGGAGTCCAGGTTAGGGGTGCGGCTGTTTGAGCGCACCACCCGCCGCCTCTCACTGACCGATGCCGGGCAGGCCTTCTATAGGACTTGCCAGCGCGTCCTCGGCGAACTCGAAGAAGCCGAGCATGTGCTGAAAGCCGAAGACATGGTGCCCGTTGGAAAGTTGCGCCTTGACGTGCCGGCTACCTACGGCCGCCTGCACGTCATGCCTGTGCTTTTCGAATTCATGAGGGCTTATCCCGGCATTCAGCCGCAGATCTCCTTCACCGACCGGTTCGTCGATCTGGTGGAGGATGGCGTTGATGTGGCGGTGCGCATCGGCGGCGGCGAGACCTGGCCTGGTTCCGTTGGATACCGCTTCTTGGGCCGGGAGCAGCGCATCTTCTGCTGCGCGCCGAGCTACCTTGAAAGGGTAGGTGACATCGCGGACGATGTTGAATCCTTGGACCATCTGGATGCCGTGCTGTACCGGCGTCCCGACGGCACGCCCAGCCCTTGGTTCATCCGACGGGGTGAAGCTCCCGTCGAACACTGCCATCCTGCGGCAAGACTGGAAGTGGGCAGCGCCGAATCGTGGGTCGAAGCCGTGGTCCAGGGATTTGGTGTGGCCCAGCTTTCCACATGGCTCATTGAAGATCGTCTGGCCAGGGGCGCGTTAGTGGAAGTTCTACCGTCCTTGGCGATAGATGGCCTGCCTCTGTATCTTCAATGGCAGCGCAGCCGGCAGTTACTGCCCAAGGTGGGTGCGTTACTTAGCCATCTCGGCGCTAAGCTGCGCATCTGATTAAGGAATAAATGGATGAAATCGGCGGAATATTTATCCAACATGGGAAATTGAGGAATCAATAAGCTATGGGTTTGAAGATTCTCATTGCTGACTATGTCCTCTCCTTCTTCCACGCGCTTGCAACGACCAGATGGCGCCGCCCAAGCTGGCACGGTATCCACTTACATCCTCGCGATCGCAGCCTTCGTGATCGTCACGACCGAGTTCTTGATGGTCGGCCTGTTGCCCTCTTTGGCCCGCGACCTGTCGATCTCCGTCGCCCGGGCAGGGCAGTTGGTTACGCTATTCGCGGTCGTCGTGATGCTTTTCGGGCCGCCCTTGACGGCATGGCTTGCCCACATTGAGCGCAAACGCATGTTCATGGCGGTGCTCGTCATTTTCGCCGTATCGAACGCCGTCGCAGCACTGGCTCCGAACTTCTGGGTCTTGGCCATCGCACGCATCGTGCCCGCGCTTGCGCTGCCCGTGTTCTGGGGTACGGCCAGTGAAACCGCTGCGCAATTGGCCGGACCGGAACGGGCGGGCAAAGCCGTCTCCACGGTCTACCTGGGCATATCGGCGGCCATGCTGCTGGGTATTCCTCTGGGCACTGTCGCGGGTGATGCGGTCGGCTGGCGAGGCGCTTTTTGGGCGCTGGCAATCATGTCCGCGCTGACTGCCGTACTCCTGCAGTTCTCTATGCCCGCATTGGCCGCGGGCAAGCGGATCGGTCTTGCCCAACAGGCGCGCATCCTTCGTGATCCCGCCTTCGTGGCCAACGTGTTGCTATCGGTCGCCGTTTTCACGGCAATGTTCACGGGCTACACCTACTTGGCCGCCCTGCTTGAAAAGGTCGCGCGTGTGCCTTCTGCGGACCTGGGGTGGTGGCTGATGGGCTTCGGTGCCGTTGGGCTCTTAGGTAACTGGTTGGGCGGGCTGTGGGTGGACCGCAAGCCACTGGCGACCACCGCAATGTTCAGCGCCGTGTTGGCAATTGGCATGCTGGCCACTGTGCTGTTGGCAGCGCAGCATATCGGATTGGCAGTCGCCTTGGGCGTGTGGGGCATTGCGAATACCGCCCTCTATCCCGTCTGCCAGATTCGTGTAATGAAGTCGGCTCCGCAGGCCCAGGCGTTAGCCGGAACAATCAATGTCTCCGCCGCCAACGGCGGCATCGCTCTAGGCGCCATGCTCGGCGGAGCAAGTATTGCATGGTGGGATGTCGCTAGCGTTGCGGTCGTAGGCGCCACTGTAGCGGCATTCGCCGCCGTGGCCGCCGCGGGCATCGGTCGATGGCTCAGTCTGACACCATTGTTCCATTCATCCCGTTGAAGAAGAACGCCGCGAGAATCACCCGCAGCGTTCTTCGCAACCGGAGCAAATCACGGAGCCAGCTTCGATATCTTTGTGCCCTCCAGTGACACACCCGCCATGAGGCCTCCGTTGTTCATCACAAAGCCGACGATTGGCTTCTGCGCCGTGTCCGTGTCAATGCGCCCATTTGCGCCGACATTGACGACGGCAACGGTGGCGTCCGCGCCGACCGTCCAGCCGCTACTTTTACGGAACTTGCTCAGTGATTCATCTGTCATGAACAGCAAAACCATTGCTTTCGACTGTGCACCGGCCTGGAAGCCGATGGAGCCTGCCGTGGTGCTGTAATAGCCGGCCTCCGTGCCACCCACACGCAGAACGCCGTTGCCGTGCTCGGCGCCGACAATGAAGCTGCCGCTGAGCACATCGGGAAAGACGAGCACGCCTCTGGCGCGTGCCACCAGGTCCTTGGACTGGGGAGACGCTTGATAAAGCCTGCTAAGTGTTGCGTCGGCAGCGCTATTCAGCGATTGGCGCGTTTCGGAAGTGGTCGATGTGGAAGATTTGGAAGCGGTAGTGGTCGTGCAGCCCGAAAATTGCAAGACTGCGGCACAGCTCAGCGCGGTTGCGATACTGACACGACGCAAGAAAGGCACAGTACTAAACATGGAATTCTCCTATTTGTTGTCCTCTGCAATGACTTAAACGACCATTGCCCTCCCCATATAAGGCAAACGTTGGTAAACATGGCGCCGACTCGGCCGCGAGATGGATTCATCGGCTAGCGACGCCATTCCTGGTTTGCCGGGCAAGCTTCCACTGTTCTGGTGCCATCACCGTGCGAAAGCCCAGATGAGACATGGCGTTCATGGGGTCGTTACCCCGGCGGGCGCTGGTGCGATAACTGATGCAGTAGGTGTCACTGCACAGGAATGACCCCCCACGCGTTACGCGCTTAGGTGCGTTGCCGGGTACCTGGCCATCGTCGGGATCGAAGCTGTCGGCTGGCCCCGCCGGATCTGCCGCAGGCCGGCGGTACTGCGCCTGTATCTTGAAGGCGTCGGCGCGATACCAGTCGGAGGTCCACTGCCAGACGTTACCCGCCATGTCGTACAGCCCGTAGCCGTTGGGCGAGAAGCTGCCCACCGGCATGGTGCCGACCTGCACTATTTCGTCCTTGACGACCGGGAAGGGCTGCTTCTGCCGGGCATCCCAGATGTTGGCCATCGTCTTGCCCTGCGGCAACAGTTCCTCGCCCCAGGCATAGGTGGCTTGCTCGAGGCCGCCGCGCGCCGCCATTTCCCATTCCGCTTCGGTGGGCAGGCGTTTGCCGGCCCATTTCGCGTAGGCCTTCGCGTCCTCATACGAGACCTGCACGACGGGATGGTCGTCCTTGCCGGTGAGCGAGCTGTCCGGCCCTTGCGGATGCCGCCAGCTTGCACCCGCCACGTAGCGCCACCAGCGTGAGTAATCGCGCAGCGACACCTCGGACTCCGTGCCGACGAACACCATCGCGCCAGGCACCAGCAGGCTGTCGTCAGGGCGCGGCGTGCCGGGCGGCAACTGCACCTTCAGATCTTCCCATTTCGGCTTTTGCTCGGCCGTCGTCACGTAGCCCGTGGCTTCAACGAAGCGGCGGAACTGCGCGTTCGTCACGTCGTTCACGTCCATCCAGAAGCCGCTGACAGACACTTTGTGTGCTGGCATTTCATTGGGTTGCGCAAGCTTGTGGCTGCTGCCCATCAGGAATTCGCGCGCCGGTACCCAGGCCATGCCCGCGGGTCCGTTCTTGCCGTCGCCCAGCACCACCTTTACCGGCTGCGGCTGCCCCTCGTCGCTTAGAAGCACGTAGGTGGTGCCTGAGGGGACGCCGAGCGCGATCCCGACCAGCACCCATGCGGTGGCCAGACGTGACTTACGTTGTCCATGTTTTGCCATCGCGGTCACCGATATCAAACAGAAAAAGCGGATCTGACAGACTGGCGTTTGGCAGGGCTGGCTGGTTGCGTGGAAGGATCGGATGGCCTGCGGCCGACCCGGTCCACGCAATGAAAACGCCGCCCTAGTTCCCCGAAGGCATTGGCAGAGCGAAGCCTTCCTTGGCCAAGCCGTCCCGTATGTGCTGGAAGCGTTCGTACTGCGACAAGGTGATCGGCCCGTCATAGACCTCGCTTTGCGCCTTGCGAGGGGGGTACTTCACATACGTCTTCATGAGGTCGGCGGCGGCTGCGTTCATCGACACTATCGTCCAGGTTCGTTCCGTGACGTTGCTCATGAAGATGTCGTAGCGCTCCTGTGGGTCCGCCCACAAGTCAAAGACCTGCGGAACGGCCGCGACATAGGACTCGGCACCCTTCCAGCCCAGGTTGGTGTCGACGGCCAGTCCGCCCGTCTTCACGCCGTTGTCGCCCCTCAGGTTGAATACGGCCTTGTAATTGCCCACGCGAATGGCCCCCGGCGACAACTCGTTTTCCGTGAAATAGAACCACGACTTGCGTTCAGATTTACCCGTGCCGAACAGCACCGGCGACATGTCGTAGCTATCGAACACAATGGGTTTGTCCGCGCGATCATTAACGGGCAGTTTGATGCCCGCCATTGATGCGAAGGTCGCCATCAGGTCAAGGCCACCCAAGATGTTGTGGTCCGTCGAGGCGGGCGCAATCTTGCCCGGCATCCAAGCGATGGCGGGAACGCGATTGCCGCCTTCTCGAACCGTGCCCTTGGTGCCGCGGAAGGGGGTGTAGCCCGCATCGGGGTAGACGTCCTGCCAAGCGCCATTGTCCGTCGTGTAGAAGACCAGCGTGTTCTTGTCCAGGCCTAACTCCCGAACCTTATCCATGATCCGCCCAATTCTCGCATCCAGCTCGACGACCGAATCTGCATACTTGCTCTTGGACATCGACTTACCCTTGTAATCAGGGTCCGGCATATTTGGCTGGTGGACCTTCATGAAATTAATGTTCATGAAGAACGGCTGCTCGGATTTAGCGTTGCGGTCCAGGTACTCGAGCGAGGCCTTTTCGACGTAGCGGTCGAAGAAGGGGATACCGACCACGCCTTCCTTGCCGTTCACGACGGGCGTATCGACGTACTGACCATTGATCTTGAATTCCTCTCGCGCGGTTTCGCCCGCGTTACCCGACAGGGCACCGCGTGTCACCTTCTGGAACATCGCGCGCAGTTCAGGATCCATATCCGGGAACCAGGTTGGATCCGCATAGGTATAGGCGTTGAGATGGTACAAGCCGGCGTATTTCATCTCGTCGTAGCCTTGGGCATTTGGCAGCGAGTAGTCCGCTTCGCCCAGGTGCCATTTCCCGCTGAAAAAGGTCTTGTAGCCGCCCGTTTTCAGGACTGACGCCAACGTCCATTCTTCCTTGGGCAAGCCGCCGCCTTGTCCTTGGAACGCCACCGTCGTCATGCCGCTGCGATTGGGGATGCGGCCGGTTTGCATGGCAGCTCGTCCTGGCGTGCAGCTGGGTTGGGCATAGAAAGAGAAGAAGGTCATCCCCTCTTTGGCAAGCCGGTCGATATTAGGAGTGGGCATTCCGCGCCCCACACCGCCGCCATAGGGGCCAAGGTCTCCGTATCCCGTGTCGTCCGACACGATCAGAATGATGTTTGGCTTGCGCGGTTCCTGCGCTATCGAGGCAGTAGAGAAAACCGCGGCGGCGACAAAAAGGGCCGCTGCGCCCGACGAAAATGTTCGTTTGGTCGTCATCTTCAACGCTCCGCTGAAAGATAAATAAGTCGACCGCACGAAGCTTCAAACCGCGCGGCGCTCAGGCATACGGGTTCACTTTGGCATACGTACTGGAGTTCAAGAGCAAGCATTTTCTCGCCCTTGAGCGGATGTATTTTCACCTTCTTTAAAGAGCTGTCAATCGGGATATACGGCTGAAGACGCGGGCAGGGCGAGTCGCCTGAGCAGGCCGGACCGGGATAATCGCACTACCTTTCGGATCATCGGTTCAATTCGATGCTGGCGCAGAAAATCGCGATACGTTTTTACACGCGCATGAGCGAAAAAAACTGAAGTGATATCGTTAAATTCGCAGTAATCTAACCGCGAGAGTCAGCCCCACTGTCCCGGCAGGCGTCGCCCCAGAACCACTATGTTGGCAGGAAAAAACAAACGGGCCAGCACGCTAATCAGTCTTGGTTGCGCTATGCACAACCGTTTCCTATATCCCGTAGCCAGTGGCTGCTTCGAGCCTCGCTGCCGAATACGCCGCCGGTCAATGGTCACCATGAGACGGGTATTGGAGATCTGAACGTTTTCACCGCATACCTGATCGATTCCCGAAACCCAGCGGTTAGATGACTGGCTCGTGCGCGGGCCGAGGCGGGGCGATGATAAAGCACATAATTGGATGTCTGGCAGGCGGCCTCTTCTACGCCGGATCCGGTTTCGGCGCCGACCAGGTTGCTGCGTCAGTGCCCGACGTTCGGTATTCAAGCGAATGGGAGTTTTCAGTCACGCCCTATGTCTGGGCGCCGGCGCTTTCTGGAAAGGTGTCTCACCGACGTCTACCGGTCATCGATGTAGACACGAGCTTCGATCAGATCCTGGATAACCTGGATTTCGCGGCGATGCTGAGCGGCGACGCACGTAAGGGCCGGTACAGCTTTTTCGGCGATCTGATTTATGCAAAGGTCGGCGCTCAGGGCGACACGCCCCGTGATGTCGTGGCGACCAGTGCGGACGTCCACAGCAAGACATTCACCGGTCTGCTGGGCGCAGGGTATTCGGTCCTTGATCAGTCACCTCACAGCCTTGACGTCGTGGCGGGTTTGCGCGTTTGGTCCGTGGACACCGACATCACGCTGAAGGGCGCACGCGGGGATGACAGGAAAAGCAGCGATGGCGCCACATGGGTGGATGCCGTGGCAGGAGTGCGGGGACGCTACGTTTTCACTACAAAGCTGTATGCGGCGGGATGGGGGCTGGTAGGCGCGGGCGGCGCGAATGCGGACTGGGATGTTGGAATCGGCATTGGATACAACATCAGCAAGAGCTTCTCGGCGACTGTTGGCTACCGAGCCTTGGGCGTGGATTACAGTGCCGGCGGCTTTAAGTTCGATGCTGTGCTTCACGGCCCAATGGCTGGCTTGACTATCCGCTTCTAAAGGTCAGTGCTGAGCCGATCCACTATTAAATTTAATAAACGGAATAGAGCTTCATGGACACCAAACTACCGAAAGCACTTTGTCACGCGATGCTGGTGATTGCGTCCTTCACATCGTCCTATGCCTGCGCGGAAATCAGCCCCTCCGAAACGCGGGCAATCGCAGAGGAAGGGTACATCTACGGTCTTCCTATTGTGATGAACTACGCGATCATGTACGAGTACGCCGTCGACAAGAACTCGAGCCAGTACAAGGCACCGTTCAACCAGATTCGGAGCTTGCACCATGTCGCCAACTACAAAGACACCGCCATCATCTCGCCAAACAGCGACACGCCGTATTCCATGATGTTCATGGACTTGCGCAGCGAGCCGATCGTGTTATCGGTACCGGCGGTGACAAAGCCTCGGTACTACTCGGTTCAGCTTATTGACGGCAGCACCTACAATTTCGGCTACATCGGAAGCCGTTCCACCGGGGACGAGGCCGGCGACTACATGATCGCTGGCCCCAATTGGAAGGGCGCCATTCCACCAGGTGTCAGGAAGGTTTTTCGTTCCGCAACGCAGCTTCCGTTCGCGGTCTTTCGGACCCAACTGTTCAACCCGGCCGACATGCCCAACGTCGTCGCTATCCAGTCGGGCTATAAAGCACAGCCGCTTTCTACCTATCTCAAGCAGCCGGCACCTCCTGCCGTGCCCGCGATCGATTTTCCAAAAATCAACACCGATCTGGCAAAGACCGAATTTTTTACGTACCTGGATTTCGCCTTGCAATTGAGCCCGGCCGCGCCGGACGAAGTGGCAATCCGTGCGAAGCTTGCTCGCCTGGGCATTGGCGAAGACAAGAAGTTCAGCTTCGAGGAGCTGTCCGCTGAGCAAAAGAGCGCCGTTGTTCAAGGCATGCAGGATGGGCACGCCAAGGTCGAAAATGCGATCAAGAATCTAGGCACGAAGGTCAACGGCTGGAACATCGTGGGGGCCGGCGGCGACAGTGCCTTCTACCACGGAGACTGGCTGAAGCGGGCCGCAGTGGCGCAGGCGGGCATATATGCCAACGATGCTGAGGAAGCTACGTACCCGCTGACCACGACCTTGCCCGATGGCGAACCGCTTGACGGTAGTAAACACAACTACACCATTACCTTTCGCGACGGACAACTGCCGCCGGTCAATGCTTTCTGGTCGGTGACCATGTACGACGGCAAGACGCAGTTGCTGATCGAGAATTCGATTGGTCGCTACCTCATTAACTCGCCGATGCTCTCGAACATGACGAAAAACGCGGATGGCTCGCTGACGCTGTACCTCCAGAAAACGTCCCCCGGCGCGGATAAGGAGAATAACTGGCTGCCGGCACCGGACGATCTCATGTACTTGGTAATGCGCCTCTACTGGCCGACGACTGAGGCGCCTTCCATCCTGCCTCCCGGGAAAGGCACTTGGAGTCCACCGCAGATTGTCAAGGTGATGTAACCGACCAGGAGCGAGATATCGCTCATGGTCAGCTCGCCGGGTTGCACTCGCCCCACCTAGTCTTGCCTGGAGTCTTCGTACCAGCCGCCTCCCATCACCTTATAAAACGTCACTTGATTGGTGAAACGCGAAAGGCGCGTCGTGATCAGCGTCTTTTGCGCGGCGTAGAGCGAGCGTTGTGAGTCGAGTACGTCCAGGTAGCTTGCAACGCCTCGGTCGTAGCGCACAGTAGACAGTCGATAGCTTTGTGCCGTTGCATCAGTCAGTGCTTCCTGAGCCTGTAAACGGCGAACCAGTGTCTCGCGTTCGATCAGCGCATCAGACACCTCTCGGAATGCCGTCTGAATGGACTTCTCGTATTGAGCAACGTTGATGTCGCGGCTGATCTGGGCGATGTCCAGGTTTGCACGGTTGGCCCCACCGTCGAAGATCGGAATTGAAATCTGCGGAATAAAGGTCCAACTGCCTGACCCGCTTTTGAATAGATTGGACAAGCTTGCGCTGCTGCTGCCCGCCGTGGCGGTCAAGCTTATGCTAGGGAAGAACGCAGCCCTGGCGGCGCCTATGTTGGCGTTGGCCGCACGTAGCGTCCGCTCTGCTTCAAGGATGTCTGGGCGCTGCTGCAGGAGATCCGACGACACTCCAGCGGGAATATGGGCCAGCACATTTGCATCGGCATTGGCAGTCGGGGGTAAGGCCGATGGTAGGAGCTCATCGGGTATGTCATGACCAACGAGCATGCCCAGCAGGTTACGGTCCTGCGCCACTTGAGATACATAGGTTTCGATCTCCACTCGCGCGCTTTCCACTGTGGTTTGCGCCTGGCGTAACGTCAACGCTGTTGCCAGGCCCAGATCGAACCTGCGCTGGGTCAGCTTGTAACTGGCGCCCTGGCTGTCCAGCGTGTCGCGAGACAGCCTGAGCAGCTCCTGGTCGGCGGCCAGTGTCAGATAGGCTGTCGCGACTTCGGCAATCAAGCTGATATGCGTGCTGCGACGCGCCTCCTCGGTCGATAGATAGGTCTCCAGCGCCTGTTCGTTCAGACTGCGAACGCGGCCAAACAAATCGAGCTCGTAGGAGCTGAAACCGAGCGTCGCGCTGTATGTATGGGATGTGGTCGGGGTTCCGGTCATGGAAAGATCTCCGGGCGTGCGGTTGCTGTTGCCGCTACCCGAGGCATCAATCGATGGAGCAAGGTTGGCGCGCTGTACGCGATACTGCGCTCGGGCCTTGTCTACGTTGAGCGCCGCAACTCGAAGGTCCCGATTGTTCTTCAAGGCAAGTTCAATCAGGCTTTGAAGTCGGGCGTCAGTAAAAACTTGCCTCCAACCGACCTGTGCCACGGGCGTATTGGGCTGGTCGCCATCAGCGTTGGAGAAATTTCCAGGCACGGGTGATGCGGGTCGCTCATAAGCCGGCATCATGCTGCAGCCGGCGGACAACAATGTCAGTGTGAGAACGACAGGGGCGATGAAAATACGAGACATGTCAGACGCCTTGGGAATCGTGGGCAGGCAGTGCGGTGTCAGGTTTCGGCTTGCGCTTGATGAGCCCGCAGACCAGCACGAAGAACAAGGGCACATAGAAAATCGCCAAGATGGTTCCCGAGAGCATCCCGCCGATCACGGCCGTGCCCAGGGCATGTTGTGCCCCTGCGCCCGCGCCACTGCCCAGCACCAGTGGCAGCACTCCGAGGATGAAGGCCAGTGACGTCATCAGGATCGGACGCAAGCGCATGCTTGCCGCCACCAACGCGGATTCCGTCAAACTCTTGCCTGCCTCGTACTGCTCCTTGGCGAACTCCACGATCAGGATTGCGTTTTTCGATGCCAGCCCGATGGTGGTCAGCAAGCCCACCTGGAAGTACACATCGTTCATCTTCCATGTGAGGATGGCACCCATCAGCGCTCCCAGCACCCCAAGAGGAACCGCGAGGATGACTGAAAACGGAATGGACCAACTTTCATATAGTGCCGCCAGGCACAGGAAAACTACCAGTATTGCCAGTCCATATAGGACGCCGGTTTGGCCGCTGGATGCCTTCTCTTGCCGCGACAGGCCTGTCCATTCATAGCCGATGCCCGATGGTAGTTTGGCCGCGGCTGCTTCAACGATCGCCATGGCCTGCCCACTGGATGCGGCACCGGGCATTGCCATGCCTAGTATTTCGACGGAAGGTACGCCGTTGTAGCGTTCCAGCCTTGGCGAACCCGACGCCCAACTGGCCGTTGAGAACGAGTTGAAGGCAATCATGGCGCCGGTGTTGTTGCGCACATACCAGCGGTCGATGTCTTCGGGCGCCATGCGAAAGGGCGCATCGCCTTGCAGCATGACTTTCTTGACGCGGCCCTTGTCGATAAAGTCATTGACATAGGTACTGCCCCAAGCGGTCGAGAACGTGTTGTTGATGTCGTCGATGGAAACGCCTAATGTCTCCGCCTTGTGCGGATCAATCTCCAGCCTGAACTCAGGCGCATCATCCTGTCCGTTTGGGCGAACTGCCACCAGCCGCTTGTCCTGGGAAAGTTCCGTCAGCAGCTGGTTGCGCGCCTGCATCAGCACGTCATGCCCCAGGTTGGCGCGGTCTTGCAGCATGAGGTCAAAGCCGGTCGCGTTGCCCAGTTCCGATACGGCGGGCGGTGCGAACGCAAACACCTTCGCATCGCGAATACTGGTGAAGAAAGCGCCCGCTTTAGCCGCGACATCCGCGGCGGTCTGCCCTGGACCCGTGCGTTCGTCCCATGGGCGCAGTTTGATAAATGCGAATCCCACATTCTGGCCGCTGCCGGCGAAGCTGAACCCGGATACGGCGAACATGCCGGCTACCGTGTCTTTTTGATCAACCAGGAAGTGTTGTTCGACCTGGCGCAGAACCTCGTCGGTGCGCGTGGCGGTGGCGCCTGGCTGCAACTGCACCAGGCCGAACAAGGTGCCCTGGTCTTCGTCTGGCAAGAAGCCGACCGGCAATTTCATGTAGCTCGCGACGACCAGCGCAAACAATGCTGCATAGATGACCATGTAGCGCCGGCTTTTTCCCAGCATGTGGCGGACCACCCCTTGGTAGCCATTGTTGCCCCGGTCGAATGTCCGATTGAACCATCCGAAAAATCCGGTGGTGGCCAGGCCATGATCTTTGCCCAACGGCTTTAGCAGCGTGGCGCACAAGGCCGGGGTCAATACCATTGCCACCAATACCGACAGCGTCATTGCCGCGATGATGGTGATGGAGAACTGCCGATAGATAACGCCGGTAGAGCCGCTGAAAAACGCCATGGGCAGGAACACCGCGGCCAGAACCATGGCGACGCCGACGAGCGCACCGGTAATCTGTCCCATGGATTTTCGAGTGGCGTCTTTGGGCGACAGGTGCTCTTCGCTCATGACCCGCTCGACGTTTTCGACGACCACGATGGCATCGTCCACCAAGAGTCCGATCGCCAAGACCATGGCGAACATGGTCAACGTATTGATGCTGTATCCAAATACCGCCAGCACGCCGAACGTGCCCAGCAGCACCACGGGCACGGCAATTGTCGGGATCAGGGTGGCGCGAAAGTTCTGCAAGAACAGATACATCACCAGGAACACCAGCACGATGGCTTCGATCAGGGTTCGCACGACCTCTTCGATTGAAATCCGCACGAACGGCGTCGTGTCATACGCCTTTTGCACCTTCATCCCGGGAGGAAAGAACTTCTCTTGTCCGGCCACGCTGGCGTCAATGGCCTTGACCGTATCCAGCGCGTTGGCGCCAGGGGCGAGCTTGATGGCCAGGCCGGCGGCCGGCTTGCCGTTGTATCGCGCAGTCGTGTTGTAGCTTTCGCTGGCCAGCTCAATCCGGGCGACATCGCGCAATCTCACTTGCGCGCCATCCGATAGCGTGCGCAGCAAGATGCCCTCGAATTGCGCTGCGGTGCGCAGTCTTGTCTGCGCAGTGATCGTGGCGTTGATCTGTTGGTTGCTGACCGCGGGCAGGGCGCCTAGCTGGCCCGCCGAGACCTGTGCGTTCTGAGCTTTGATGGCGGTGCTGACGTCCAGCGGGGTAAGGCTGAAACTGGTGAGTTTGTTGGGGTCAAGCCATACGCGCATCGAGTACTGCGACCCGAACAGCGTGGTGTCGCCTACCCCCTGGACCCGGCTGATCGCTTCCTGCACGTTGGCCGCGACATAGTCGGACAAGTCAGAGTCGGTCATGCTGCCGTCTTCGGACGTAAAGGCCAGTACGTTAAGAAAGTTCGTGGCCGACTTTGTCACGGTGATGCCCTGCTGCTGAACCTCTTGCGGCAGCAAGGGGGTGGCGAGCGAGAGCTTGTTCTGGACCTGGACCTGCGCGGTGTCCGGGTCGGTGCCATTGTCGAACGTGAGCGTGATCGTGACTTGGCCCGTCGATTCGCTCGTGGACGCCATGTAGCTCAGGTGGTCTAGCCCCTTCATCTTCTGTTCGATGACCTGGGTGACGGTGTCTTCGAGGGTTTTGGCGGAGGCGCCCGGATAGCTCGCGGTGATGGCGATGGCAGGCGGGGCAATGCTGGGGTACTGCGCAATCGGTAATGTCAGGATGGACAGGGTGCCTGCCAACATGACCACGATGGCCAGGACCCATGCAAAAATCGGTCTATCAATGAAGAAGCGTGCCATGACGGTCTGTCCAGTTTCAGTTCGCGGCCTGTGGCGCGGTGGGGGCAGGCGGCAGCGCGGTCCGAGCGGCGGATTGCCATGGCACGACTTTGACCTTTTCGCCGTCACGGGCGCGCGGCAACCCTTCGACCACCAATTGATCTCCCGGCTCCAGGCCGCTGCGCACGACCCATTGGTCGCCCATCGTGCGTTCCGTTTCAAGGGTTCGCAGTTGCAGCGTGTTGTCGGGCCCGACAACGTATGCGACAGGTTTACCCGCGCTGTTGCGGGCCACGGCTCGCTGAGGAATTAACAGACCATCCTTTTTGACCCCTTCTTGGAGTACCGCTCGCACATACATGCCGGGCAATAGATCGGCGTGCGGGTTCGGGAATACCGCCCGCACGGTGATGGCTCCCGTGCTTTGCTCGACGGTGATGTCGGAGAATTCGAGCCGGCCTTCCAGGGGATAGGCGCTTCCGTCTTCCAACAGGAGCTTGACCTTGGCGGCGCCATCCCCCGTTTTTGCCAATTCGCCCCTTGCCATCGCCTGTTTCAGCTTGAGCAAGGACGCGCTGGGTTGGGTCACGTCGACGTAGATGGGATCCAGCTGCTGGATGGTGGCCAGGGCAGTGGACTGGCTTGCCGTAACCAGCGCACCGGGCGTCACGCTGGATTTGCCGATGCGGCCAGAGATAGGGGCGTCGACCTTCGCATACGCCAGGTTGATCCGCGCACTTTCCACGTTGGCCTTCTCCGCCGCGACATCGGCCCGGGCTTCGCCCAGCGCGGAGGCCGCATCGTCGTTGTCCTGCCGGCTTACCGCCGCGTCCGCCACCAGTTCGCGATAGCGGTCGGCTTTCAGACGCGCGGTACGCAGCGTTGCGTTCGCCTTGCCAAGGGCGGCGACTGCGTTGTCGTAGCTGGCCTGATAGGCAGCGGGATCAATTTGATAGAGCGTCTCGCCTGCCTTGACCTCGGCGCCTTCTTGAAACTTCCGTGACTGGACAATCCCTCCCACCTGAGGCCGGACTTCGGCGATCAGGTAGGGAACCGTGCGGCCTGGCAATTCCTTGGTCAGGACGATGGGTTGCGTACGTACCGTGGTGACCGCCATTTCCGGCATGCCCTCGGCGGGCGGCGGGCCGCCCGGGGGATCGCCGCATCCGCTCAGGAGCAGGAGGATAACGATCAGGGAGAGGGCAATGGCTGGGGTATGACGGCGAGGGTTGACGGTGATGGGCACGGAGGTTCTCGGTATAACGGTACAGATCGGTATACTAAAGAGTCCGATGGAAAAGTCAACAAAAATACACACCCCCGTATACTATTGCGTCCCCAGAATGAAGAGGTTCCGATGCGAGTACGAACAGAAGCCAAGCGCGAGTCCATCATCCAGATCGCTGAGCAAGTGTTTCTGGAGGAAGGATTCGAGGGAACGTCGATGGCGCAGATCTCGGCGCGCCTTGGAGGGTCCAAGCGCACGCTGTACGGCTATTTCGAGTCTAAAGAGGACCTGTTCGCGGCGGTGTCGCTGAAGGCGGCCGAGGAACTTTTTGGACCGATCTTCGGTTCACTGGCCGATACCGACGACCCCTTGCCCGTCTGTTTGCATCGCTTTGGCGAAGGCTTGATCTTGGCGATGTGTAATGAGCAAACCGTCCGGACGCTCCGTACCATGATCGGTGTTGCAGGCAGAAGTGAACTCGGCGCGCAGTTCTACGCGGCGGGCCCCGCCACGGGCGTCGCGCAGTTGACTGAGTTTTTTTCGAAGCAGATTGACGCTGGTGCACTAAGGCCTTGCGACTCCAATGTGGCTGCACAACACTTTTTAGGATTGGTGCAGTCCGAGACGCTTTTGCCCTCGCTGCTTGTCAGCCCTCAATCCACCCCCGAACAGATCTTGAAGGACGCAGCCAAACGTGCCGTGGATGTTTTCCTGAAGGCATATGGCTCGTGTTAGGGTTTTTCTGTCTCAATGCGCCAACGTGCTATCGCTGGTTTTTTGACTGAACCGAGTGTGGCTCGATACCGCCCTGGCGAAGGCAGCCATCCAGATCTTCGCCCTCTTCATCGGGAATTGGCTCGGCGTCAATGCTGTTACGACTAGCTTCCGATGTCTGCGGGGGGCATGGCGATTTCTGTCAGGCGTTGCCCGTCGTTGCCATCCTCGACTCTCCAGCCTCGGGTGTTTAACATCTTTCGTATCTCATCGGCTTTTGCCCAGTTCTTTGCCTCTCGGGCTTGAGCGCGTTCACCGAGCAGCACCCGGATACTTTCCGGAATGTCAGACGCAACTGGGTTCCAATCGCGCAACCCAAGGCCCAGTACAAAATCAAAGCTGTCCACAGTCGCTTTCAAGGTCGCAGCGGGGAGGTCGCTCTTGACGAGTTCCCATAGCACCGCCAATGCCCTCGGCAGATTCAGGTCATCATTCAATTCGGCGTTGAAGCGCGCGGCGAAATCTGGATCGATGCGGCCACCGCCCGGCCAACCGGAATAGAGATGCCGCAGCCGGTTCAAGGCCGTCTGCGCTGCACCAAGAGACACCCAACTGAAATGCAGCTTGCTCCGATAATGAGCTGTCATGCACAGGTAACGGTAGGCAAGCGGATCGATGTTCCGACTGCGCAGCGTCTGCAAGCGAACAAAATCCCCACTCGACTTCGACATCTTGCTGTCGGCATTGAGTGTTAGAAAATGTCCGTGTATCCAGAAGTTCGCAAGACGGGTGCCGTGGGCCGCTTGTGTTTGGGCAATTTCGTTGCTGTGATGCACGGCGATATGGTCTTCTCCGCCACAGTGGATGTCGAACCAGATGCCGAGGTGTTTCGCCGACATGGCCGAGCACTCAATATGCCAGCCCGGAAATCCACGCCCCCATGGGCTATCCCATTCCATCTGCCGGACTACGCCCGGCGGACTGAACTTCCATAGCGCAAAATCGGTGATGTTCTGCTTCGCGCCAAGTGCTACGCGCTTGCCGGCCTGCAGGCCGGCACGGTCGAGCCGGGCCAGAAAGCCGTAGTCGTCCTGTTTGCTTGTGTCGAAATAGAGACCGTCGTTGGTCCTATACACGTAGCCGGACCGGTCCAACTCGCCGATAAACGCGATCTGTTCGGCGATGTGATCGGTCGCGCGGCACCATACCGTCGGCTCCAGCAAGTTGAGGGCATGCCAATCCGCGACGAAGGCCTCGGTGTAGCGCTGAGCAATAGCATATGCGGACTCCCCGGTCCGTCTGCTACCTTTTTCCATCTTGTCTTCGCCTTCGTCGGCATCCGAAGTCAGATGACCGACGTCGGTGATATTAACGACGTGACGGACCTCATAGCCGTTGCGAATGAGTACCCGGCGCAGAATGTCTTCAAACACATACGTTCGTAGATTGCCAATATGCGCATGGTCGTAGACGGTGGGTCCGCAGCAATACATGCCGACGTGGCCAGCGTGGATTGGCGTGAACGAGCGCACGGTTCGCGACCAGGTGTCGTACAACGCAAGTGGCATCAACTCTCTCCGTACCGAAGGGCGCAGGTAAAAACAAAAAAGCCGCCGGTTTTGCAACGGGCGGCCAGAGGCGATTGATTCAACGTGTAGCTAATGGCTAGACGCAGTTTCCCCCGGCATGTTCTGACAACATGCACGGACCAGCGAAAAGAGGGATTTGAAGCGGGTGGTCATGTCTACAATCCTAGCGGCTTTTGGCTGCGCAGGTCAATGCTGGCAAATGACGGTTTCCGCGATGTCTTCCGAATGACTGTTCGTGGCAGCAAGGGGACTCTGGCCGATGTCTGTTTCCGACCCGAAGCTGCCCTTCGCGTTTGCGGGGAACGGACGTTTCCTTGCTGTCTGTGTTGCTGCGCCATCTCCGTTTCTCCGTCCGCTACACAGAAATGGGAATCTCAGAACTTAGGCAAGGGTCGCTGCTTTTCCCACCGCATCGCTATGGCGAATGCTTGATGTGTGAGACGCTGAGAAAACGCACGCTGGCGAGATACCTCCAGGAGCAGAGCGGCTATCTCCTCGTCAATGGAAAGTCCTTCGTCAAGCCAGGTCAGTGCCCGCTGAGGCCAATATTCAGTTGGCCACCTAAGACCTGCGATCACAATTTCTCGGGCGTGAGGGCCGTCAAGGGGTAACTGGTCCATAGGCTGCTCGAGATGGATCACTAGCTCGGATGGATTCATCGGTAGGTCGGTAGGTGTCAATTTCTCGAAAGGGGACAAAATCAGATTGTTGGAGGCTGACACCAGCATCAGGTTGACGGGGGGCCGCCTCAGGCCGTCGTAATCAAGGACGTGACGCATCTCATCAGTAAGACTCTCGTCACCCGCAACCTTCTAGAAGCGGTGTTTGCCTAATACCGGCTCAAGATACCTGATCAACTCCTTTCCCGCATTGTGGTTTCCGGCTTTCAACCAATGTCGAAGCAACGCCCGTTGCGACGCGCTCAGGCGCATTCTTTTCAGGCTGAATGAAGCAGCACGACATGGACCGGACGGCTTGCGAGCCCATGCCCGTCTTTGCGCAACCTCAGTTTGCCGTGCGCAGGCGCTCCAGCCGGAACGAGAAGCGGGTGCCGCAAGGCGTCAGCGGCTGCGCGTCCAGCGTGCCGCCATGTGCTTCGATGATTGATCGGCAAATCGCCAGGCCCATGCCCATGCCCTGCGCCTTCGTGGTGAAGAAGGGGTCGAAGATGCGCCCCAGATCGTCTGCCGCGATGCCAGCGCCGCGGTCTTCGACGCTGACCTCGACCATGTCCCCCTCCAAGCGCGAGGACACAATCAACTGGCGCTGCGCCTGCGGCGTGGCATGCATCGCGTCGATGGCATTGGTGACAAGGTTAAGCACTACTTGCTGTAGCTGCGTGCGGTCGGCCTCGACCAGCGCGGCGTCGGAATCCAGCCGCGTCAGCAGGCGTACATGCTGCGCGTCCATTTCCATTTGCGTCAGCGTCAGCACGTCGCCCAGGGTGTCGTCCACGCGCACTGGCGCCAGGGCGGCGGGCGCCTGCTTGGCCAGCGAGCGCAGGGCGCGGATGATTTCCGCCGCGCGCAAGCCATTGTTCTTGATGTGGTTCAAACTTTCGCGTGCTTCGTTGATGTCAGGCACCGGCCGGTTCAGCCAACGCAGGCTGGCCCCCACCGACGTCACAATCGCCGTCAGCGGTTGATTGACCTCATGCGCGATCGAGGCGGCCAGCCCGCCCATCACCGTCAGGTGCGACGTGCGCGCCAGGTCGCTGCGCGCCGTTCGCAGATTCATTTCCGCCTGCGCGCGCCGATGGTTCTCGTCAACCAGTTGCGCGTATAGCCCCGCCATTTCCAACGAGATTGCCGCGTGCGGCGCCAGCAGCTCCAGCGCTGCCGTGCGGCCGGCATCGAACACATTTGGCCCGCCGTTGTTTTCCAGATAAAGCACGCCCAGCAGCATGCCACCCCGAATCAGCGGCAGGCACAGCACCGAGCGCAGCGGCCGGGTTGCGGCCATCGCCGCGTGGATCGATGGCGCGTCCACCACTGCATCGGCCAGCACCAGCGTCTGGTGCGAGCGCAACACGCTGTTCAGCACCGTCAGCGGCAGCGCGTCAGTCGTAGGCGCCGCGCTGCCCAGCGTGACCGCGCAGGTATCGCCCATGCGGCGCGCGGACGCTTCGATCAACGGCGCCCCGCCTCGCACCAGCAACAACAGGCCATACTGGGCGTCTGCGTATTCCATCATGTTGGTCATCAGCGTTTCGACCAGGCGGTCCAGCACCACCTCGCTTGAAATCAGCTGCGACGCGCGCACCCCGATGGTCCAGTCCGCCGCGCCGGTCGCGCCGTCGCGTTCGGCGGGTTCCGGGGTGTGGGCGTGCAGCGCCAACAATGCGGAGTGCGTCGCAAGCACCTGTTCGGCTTTCTTCACCGCGCCCCAGCGGCGATAGCTGGCATGCGCCAGCCTCACGTGCTGACGGGCGGCGGACAGCAGGCCATTGGCCTGGCACAGGCCCGCCGCCATTTCGTGTGCCAGTGCTTGTTCGTGAACAAAGCCCGCAGCGCCGGCGCCGTCGCAAGACGCCTCAAGACTTTGCAGCGCCACCAGTGGCTGTTTCCGCAGGCGGGCCAGTTCCGCGTCGATCAGTTGCAGCTTGCTGCGAAAGGTGGCTGGGTTCAGTCGGCTCCATTTCACAAAGCGGGCGCGGTGGGGCAGCAGTGCCGCGATGGTGGCGTCGGGGTCGGCCGTCGCACCTGGAGCGCGCGCCGTTGCCAGCGCCAGGTACAGGTGGCAATCCGCCGTATTGATGTGGCTGATCACGGACGACTTCAGCGCGGCGGCGCGCGACAGGCTGTCGACCGCCGCCGCGTAGTCGTGGAAATAAAAGGACGCCATGCCGTCGTACAGCCAGATCCAGAATCGGGTGGATTCCGAATGGGTTCGACGCGCCTGTTCCGACGCAGGCTCGTCGCCCACATACAAGGGCGTGCCCAGCAGCCGGCGGGTGAACCCGTGCTGCGCCTTGAGCAGCAGTTCAATGTCTACGTACTGGATCAGGCGAGTCAGCGCCAGGCCGCGTTCGATTTCCTCTTCGACCAGGCGCAGCTGCTCGCCCATGAAAAGCAGGTCGGACACGATGTGGTTGCTGGCGTAGCACGCCATGCCCAGGTCGCCCGACGCGCGGCCCAGCGACACGGCGGTGTGGGCATGGCCCAACGCCACGCTCAGGGGTTGCGTCCAGGGGCAGACCTGGTCCACCGCGACCAGCGTGGCGATGCGTTCGGCCTCGAAACCGTGGTGCTCGGCCAGCGCCATGCCCGCCAGTCCGTATGACAAGCCGTCTTCATAGTCTTCGTATTGCGCCGCGATGAACACGCCGTACCACGACAGGCCATAGGCCGATTCCGGCGTGGCGCCGTGATCCAGCGTCAGTTCGACCATCTTGGCCAGATGGGTGAAGCGGATGCCGTCATCAACGAAGAACGACGAGATCAGCGTGGACAGCAGGCCCATCACGGTCTGCACGCGGCGGTTCCGCGTGACCGGCGTGTGGCCCAGCGAGGCGATGGGGCGGCCGGCCAGCTTGCGCTGGACGATGTCATACGCGTCGCGCTGTGCGTCGGTGGACGGCGCGCGTGTCAGGGGAACGTCCAGTAGCGACAGGCCGGCCAACGCGGCGCCGATCGCGCCTTCGTAGTCGGACCGCAGCGTTTGCAGTGTGGCCTTCAGGCGGTGCACCGCGGCCTTGTCGACAGGGGGCAGGTCGCGCGCCAGCAGGGCGCCGATCTCTCGCGCCGCGGTGGCGAAATCGGCTTGCGCCAACAGGCATTCGCAACGCAGCAGGCTGACGTCATAGGCCAATGGGTACTGTGTCGTCCACCAGTTCCGCTGCATCAACTGGCAGGCCGCACCTACGTAGTGGGCCGCTTGCTGCACCGCCGCCGCTTCCTTAGCGCGCCGACCGGCAAGTGTTAGTACACGCACGAATACCGTGCGCTGCACCAGGCTCAGCGCAACGCCGTCGGCGCGTTCGATCTGGTTGGCGATCTCGAAGGCGTAGTCGCCAAGCTGCGCGGCCCACAATTCCGCCATCAGCGTGGCGATGCGCGCATGGGCTTGCGGGCGCTGTGCGGGCGTCGTCATGGCGTAGGCGGATTCCAGCACGCGATCGTGCGCGAACACGTAGACGCCGCACTCGTGGCGCAACAGGCCCGCATCAACCAGCGGTTGCAACTGGGTCGCCACGTTGGCCACGGGCAGGTCCGCAATGCGGGCCAGCAGCGTGTCCGCGCTGCGCAAACCCACGCAGGCCATCTGTCCCAACAAGCGCCGTCCGGCCTCGGAAAAGCGCTCTAGCCGTGTCACCATCAACTGGACGACGCTGGCCGAGTAGCGCGGATCCATGACGTCGGCAGTGTTCCATTGCCAGTTTCCCGATGCCGCGTCGAACGACAGGACGCCGTCATCCATTAAGGTCAGCAGCAACTGCCGGGCAAAGAAAGGGTTGCCGGCCGTGACCCGATGCAGCGCCTGGCCCAGCTCGCTGACCGCATTGACCCGGTCGTTCAGGACAGCGGCGGTCAGGTCGCAGACGTCTTGCGCGGACAGCGGCGCCACCGCAATCCGAGTGACCTGGACCGGGTTCCAGCGGTCGGCATGAACCAGCCAGTCAAAGGCCTGGCTTGCTGCCTGGTGGTCCTGGTCGCGATAGGCGCCTAGCAGTAGCACGTGCGAGGGGGGATTGACGGTGTATGCCTTCAACCAGGCCAGCGTATCGGCGTCCGCCCATTGCAGATCGTCGATGAACAACACCAGCGGGAAGCCCGCCTGAGCAAAGGCAGAAAACGTGTTCAGCAGGGCGATGTGCACGCGCTGCTGCGCCTGCTTGGCAGGCACGCGCGACAAGGGCGCGGTGCGCCCGATCAAATGTTCGATTTCGGGGAAGATCTCGGCCACGGCCCGGCCTTGACCGGCCAGAAGCTCCACCAACCGCGCCCGCAGCGGTGCCAGTACCTCCTCATCGCGGCCCAGCGCGGCCATGGTCAGCGTGCGCAACGCATCGGTTATGGGCGCGTAGGGAATGTCGCGCAGTTGCTGATCGCTTTTGCCACCGGCAAAGCTCGCGCCGGCTTGTTCGGCGCGCTGCGCCAGGCGGTCCACCAAGGTTGACTTGCCCGAGCCCGCGGGGCCGGCAAGCAACACGAGTTCCGCGTTGCCCTGTACCGTCACACGGGCCAGGGCGTCGTCCAGCGTGCGCAGTTCCGCGCCGCGTCCGACAAAGGGGGTGACGGTAAGGGTGGCGCTGTGGTCGGGGACGGGCATGTCAGGCGGCCGTCGAATCCGGGTGGATGGCGCGGTCGATGCAGCGCAGGATTTCGGCGTCTTCGAACGGTTTGCAAAGGAAGCAGAACGCGCCAAGCTGCCTGGCCTGTTCACGATACCGTTCTTCGGGAAACGCCGTCATCAGGACGACCGGCACGGACAAGCCGCGTTCGCGCAGGGCCGCGCACATTGCCAGGCCGGTCATGCCGGGCATCTGAATATCGGTGACCACGCATGACAGCCGCGACAGGTCATCGGCATTCAACAGGCCGGCCGCGCCGTCGTACAGCACCACGTTCAGGTCCAGGGAGCGCAACAAGCTGCCGAGCGCCTTACGCACTGAAGCGTCGTCGTCGACGACCGCGATGAGGGGAGCGGCTTTCACTGTGCATTCCTGTATCAAGGCGACTGCCGGTGGAGTGGCCGCGTCGCAAGTCCCCAAGCATACCCGCAGACCGGGGCCTGGAAAAAGCCATACAAAGGTATAATTTTTTCCCTTTTTAGCCGCCTTTTTCGTTATGCCCGGTCAATCCAATGCCCCGGATCGCGCTTGTCCAGCCACCGAGGCCATGGTCTGGGTGGTGGACGATGACACCTCGGTTCGTGAGGCACTGAGCAACCTGCTGCGGTCCGAGGGGATGGCGGCGCGCACCTTCGGATCTGCCGAGGAAATGCTGGCCGGTGGACTGCCCACAGTGCCCACCTGCATCATCCTGGACGTGCAGCTGCGCGGCCTGAGCGGGTTGGACTTGCAGGCGCGGCTGGCGCCGGGCGATGCTCCGTTTTCCATCGTCTTCATTTCCGGCCACGCCGACGTACGCATGACGGCAACCGCCATGAAGGCCGGCGCGCTGGACTTCCTTGCCAAGCCATTTACCGAGGAAGAACTGCTGGGCGCGGTGCACGCCGCGCTGGACAAGGCCCGGGCACGCCATCAGTTTGCCCGCAACGCGCAGGCGCTGCGTGAGCGCTACGCCACCTTGTCGCCGCGTGAACAGCAAGTGATGCGACTGGCGGCGGCAGGCCTGCTGAACAAGCAGATCGCGGCCACGGTCGATATTAGCGAAGCCACGGTAAAAATTCATCGCGCCAACGCCATGCGCAAAATGCAGGCACGCACGTTCGCCGAATTGGTGTTACTGGCGCAATCCATGGGGCTTATCGAGCAAGGTGGTTAGCCACGGGCGGTCAGCCACGGGCGTCGATCTGCCCGGCCATCGTCACCAGTTGGGCAAAGCTGCGCGCCTGCATCTTGCGCATGGCGTTGCCCCGGTGGATCTTCACGGTGATATCGCTGATGCCCAAGCGGTCGGCAATCTGTTTGTTCATCAGGCCCGCCGTGGCGTGTTCCATTACCTGCCGCTCGCGCTGGCTCAGGCTTTGATAGCGCTGGACCAAGCCTTGCATGGCTTGTTCGTTGGCGCGGCGCTCGCCGTCGCGTTGCAAGGCCAGTCGCGTGCAATCCAGCAGATCCTGTTCGTTGAATGGCTTGGTCAGGACGTCCAGCGCGCCGGCCTTCATGGCCCGCACCGTCATGGGAATATCGCCGTGTCCCGTCATGATGATGACGGGCAACGCGTCGCCGTCGCTCTGCAGCAATTTTTGAAGGTCCAGGCCGTTGCCATCGCGCAGCCGGACATCCAGCAGCAGGCATGCCGGGCGGTTGTCCCTGTCGTTTTCCCGGAATGCCTGCACGCTGTGAAAGGCCTTGGCGGCCAAGCCTACTGATGCGAACAGCGCGACGAGCGACTGCGTGATCGCAGGCTCGTCATCGACGATGTAGACCACGGGGTCCACGGGTTTGGGTACGCCGGGGGCTGCGCATGGCTTCACGATGAACTCCTGGGTGGGGCGGCCGGGCATATGGTTGCAACGGGCGGGCTCGCTCGGGGCAACTTGCGTGTGTCCAGGATTCTGGCACGCCCGCGCGCCGGGGGCGTACTCACTACCACCAAAGTCGTAGTCGCCGGGCGGTGGCTAGAAGTAGTGGCGCAAGCCAATGGCCAGTGTCTGCGGGCTGGCGCCCTGGGTGACGCCCAGGCTGTTGATGGCAAAGTCATAGTCGGCGTGCGCGCGGTTGCGGATTCGCGAGTAATAGCCGTATAGCGCCGTGCGCGGCGACAGGGGATAGTCGTATCCGACCGTCCATTGCACCGCGCCGGTGTCCGATCCACTGCGTACAAAGCCCACAGTCTGCGACGATGGTCCGCGGCCGTTACCCGCCACACCCAGCGCCGCGCGCAAACTGCCCCGGCCCAGCGCCTGCACGACTGACACGTAATAGCCGTCGCGCGTCAACGATCCGCTGGCCGTCTGGTAGCGCAGCCGTTCGGCTACCAGCCCGATCCGGGTCGTCGAAAATTGATAAGACAGCCCCATCTTGAAAGCGTCGTCGTGCGTGTTCGCCGCCTGGTAGTTGCGGTGCACTTCATAACCCACCGCCACGTTCAATCCGCCCAGGTCATAACTGCCCGACCATGAGAAAAGCTGCGGATTACGTGGGGTCCTCATCTTTTCCTGCGGCAGCCCCCACGCGAAGCCACCGGTCAGCCCGCGCCACGACGGCGTGCGGTATTGCAGGGAATTGTTCTGTCTGCGGTCAAACGAACTTGTGTTTTCGACATTGCCGCTACTGGCCGCCGACCCGTTGCCCAGTAAGGCCATATAGCCTGCCGTGGTCGGATAGTAGGGGTCGTAGGCCAGGGTGGCTTCGGTATAGGGCGTATGCCAGTTGCCCAGGAACAGGGTCCCGTAGGGGCCGACAACGCCGACGCGGGTGTTGCGGCTGGCAATCTGCCCCTGACCGGTGTTCAGGGCGATGCCGCTTTCAATCTGAAAGATCGCGCGGGTGCCGTCGCCCAGCCATTCCGAACCTCGCAGCCCGAATACCGAGCGGTTGTTGGTCATCCGCGCCGCGCTGCCGGCGTCGGACGCGCCGCTGATCCAACTGCTTTCCAGCGCGGTGTTCAACCTGCCGTAGAGCGTCACCGACGGTTGGGCGCAGACCGGCGCCGCCGCCACCAGGCATGCGGCTAGCGGTGTTGCATAGCATTTCACTAGAGACTTCCGGTAAAGAAAGAAAGGCAGGGCGCCGGGCTGGTTTGCCCGGCGCCCCTTGATGGGCGCTGCGGAATGGGCGGGTCAAAAGGGGAGCCCGCTTCGGGCCGTGGTTCAGCCCTTGATGAAGGCCAGCAGGTCGGCGTTGACCTGTTCGGCATCAAGCACGCACATCCCGTGAGAGGCGCCCGGGTAAACCTTCAGCGTGGCGTTCTTGAGCAGCTTCACCGCCTTCTCGGCCGACTTCGCAATCGGCACCATCTGGTCGTCCGAGCCATGCAGAATCAGCGTCGGCACATCGATCTTTTTTAGATCTTCCGTGAAGTCGACCTCGGAAAACTGCTTGATGCACGCGTACTGGCCGCGGATGCCGCCCGCCATGCCTTGCACCCAGAATGCCTCGATGGTTCCTTGATCAACCTTGGCGCCGGGCCGGTTGAAGCCAAAGAATGGCAGGGTCAAGTCCTTGTAAAACTGCGACCGGTTCTGCATGACGCCCTGGCGGATGCCGTCAAAGACTTCCATCGGCAAACCGTCAGGGTTGGAGGCGGTCTTGGCCATCACGGGCGGCACCGCACCGATCAGCACCACTCGCGCAACGCGCTTGCTGCCGTGGCGGCCGATGTAGCGGGCGACTTCGCCGCCGCCGGTGGAATGGCCCACCAAGGTCGCGCCCTGGATGTCCAGCGCGTCAAGCAGGGCGGCCAGGTCATCGGCATAGGTGTCCATGTCGTTGCCCTGGGACGGCTGACCAGAACGGCCGTGGCCGCGACGGTCATGGGCAATGACACGAAAGCCGCGTTCCGACAGGAACAGCATCTGCGCGTCCCAGGCGTCGGCGTGCAACGGCCATCCGTGCGAGAAAACGACCGGCTGCCCTGCGCCCCAGTCCTTGTAATAGATATGGGTGCCGTCACGGGTGACGATGGTCTGGCCGGCGGTGCCCGATGAGGCGGCGGTCTGCGCTTGCGAATTCATGTTCGTTCGTCCTGTGTGCGAGAATTTATCGGGCTGCAATCGGGGCGATTGCCTCGTGCGAGGTATGGGTGCGCTGCGGAGCCTTGTGCACCATCGTGTAGGCGTAGTCCACGCCCATGCCGTAGGCGCCGGAATGTTCCTTCACCAACGCCATCACGGCGTCGTAGGTGTCGCGGCGCGCCCAGTCACGCTGCCATTCCAGCAGCACCTGCTGCCACGTCACCGGCACGACGCCCGCCTGGATCATGCGTTGCATGGCCTGGTCGTGCGCCTCCTTGCTGGTGCCGCCCGAGGCATCCGACACCATGTAGATCTCGTATTGGCCTTCCAGCATGGCGCACAGCGAAAACGTCGTATTGCAGACTTCGGTCCACAAGCCCGCCACGACGACCTTCTTACGGCCGTTGGCGGCCAGCGCGTCACGCACCTTCTGGTCGTCCCACGAGTTCATCGACGTGCGTTCCAGCACCTTTTGGTCGGGAAACACATCCAGCAATTCGGGGTATGTGTAGCCCGAGAAGCTCTCGGATTCCACGGTGGTGATCGTCGTCGGAATGTTGAAGATCTTGCCGGCCTTGGCCAGGCCGACCGTGTTGTTCTTCAGAACCTGGCGGTCGATGGACTGCACGCCAAATGCCATCTGGGGTTGGTGGTCGATGAAGATCAGTTGGCTGTTTTTCGGGGTCAAAACTTCAAGTTTGGATTGGGTCATGGCGTAGGATCAAAGGGTCTGTCGATGCGTGATTGCAAGGCGCAAGCAGACGGATTGTGAATGGGGATGCGCGGGCATCCCGTGGCATTGAAAGGTGTCCGGCAGCGGACGAAACGAAGCTTATGGGGCGGTCATCGGCGGCACAATAACGCCTTCGTATAGGCGTGGAATCCGATGTGTTGATGCGCCGGCGATTGCGGGGCTACGTCAGGCCTTGGCCGTGCGACGCCACGCGCCTGGGGGCACGCCCACCAGGTTGTGGAACACGCGCGTGAAGTGGGCCTGGTCGGAAAACCCGCAATCCAGCGCGATATCGGCCAGCGTCTTGTTCGGTATCCGAAGCTGCTCGCGGGCATCGGCGATACGCTGCAGAAGCACCCAACGGTGGGGCGTAGTGCCCTCCGCGTCGCGAAATACTGTCGTGAAATGCGTGCGTGAAAGCTTGCAGGCACGGGCGACGTCGGCGACGGAGTTCTGGCCGCTTAGCAACATGGTCTTTGCCTGCCGCTCAAGCGTTATCGGCAAGCTGCGTTTGCGCGGCGCGGAACCGCAGGGCAGCGTGCCGCCGTCACCGACGCGGGCGATGGATGGGCGCATGGAATCCTCCGGGGAACTGGGAACGAGGGGTCGTGCCCTCTCGATGGGTGAAAGGGGGGGCGTCGCCGCGCTTTAGCACGCAGGCGTCTGGGGCCTGACGATCAGGCGCAGACGCAGAGTAGGACTCGGCCTCAACACCATCAATCAGCCATTGGTGTTAGCGATAGGTGCGCGCGCCCGAATAGCGCGCCAGACGGGCCTAGGTTGATGACGCGACGTCGACTTTAGGTCCGCGATCAAGTCGATGGCGGTCTCCTTGCGGTGTGTCGCAAACGATGAAAGCAATGCTAGCTGCGGGCGGCTAAGCCCTCTATGTGCCCAAGGACACACCTCAGGACTTATCCAGGCCGCCCAAACGGTCCAGGGCGAGCCCCGCTTCGGAAAATTGAACCGAATACCGTCCAAGTCGGTGCGGTCCAGGCGATTGCGCTGTGGCTGTCAGAACGGAAAGCGTTATCACCCAGCCTCGGTCGGCAGCGACCTTTCGCCGAGGGCTGCTTCTGGCCGAGAGCGGTTATTCATATACACCCGCCTCCACCGCCAAGGCGGGCCTGCCAGGGCCTGGAGACGAGATGCCCGCGCAGGCAAACTCGGACCTACCTCTGTAGCGGGTGGCTCCTATGCGCCTTGAAATGGCAGAGTTGTCCGTCGGCGTCGGTTCATCCGGCCAGCTCGGGCCGCGCGATCGCGATGACCCAGTCCACGAACGTCTTGACCGCTGCCGTGGCGCGGGCTTGCGGATAGACAATGGAAATCGGCACCGGGGCGCATCGGGCATCCGCCAGTACTTCCCGCAGGCGCCCGCTGCGCAGGTAGGCGGACGCCGCCAGTTCGGATAGCTGGATAAGGCCCAGCCCCTCCAGGCCGCAGTGCAGATAGGCCTCGGTTTCGTTGACGGCATAGCGGCTGGACAGGGACACCGCCACGGCTTCGCCATTGACGCTGAAACGCCAGTCCAGCGGCCGGCCGGTGGCGTTGGACAGGTAGTTGACCACTCGGTGCGCTTCCAGGGCGGCTATGGAATCCGGCTCTCCGAACCGGGCCAGGTATTTGGGCGACGCGCAGGTTAGCCAAGCCAACTGGCCAAGCTTGCGCGCCACCAGCGTCGAGTCCGCCAGCGTGCCGCTGCGGATCGCGCAGTCGATGCCTTCGTAAATCAGGTCCGCCGGCCGATCACTCAATCCCAGCACGACTTCGATGTCCGGATAGCGCGCCTCGAATTCGAGCAACCGCGGCACCACGATCGCTCTTCCGATGGCACCCGGCATGTCCACGCGAACCCGTCCGCGCGGCGCCTGGTTCGTGGCGGACATGTCGTTTTCCGCGTCGGCGATATTGGCCAGGATGGCCTGGCACGCCGCCAGGTAGCGGGCGCCCGCGTCGGTCAGGCTCAGGCTGCGGGTGCTGCGTCGAAGCAGCGGCGTGCCCAGGTAGGCCTCCAGGTTCTTGACCGTCGTCGTCACCGACGAACGTGGCATCCCCAGGGACTGGGCCGCCTTGCTGAAGCTGCGCGCCTGAACGACCCGTACGAAAGTTGCCATCGCTTGAAGTTTGTCCATAAGCCTGCCTGCCGATAGTGCGTGCGCCAATTTCGGCGGGAGCCCCCAATGTTAACAATGCGTCCGGCGCAACCCGTGTGCTTCCTGTGCGTTGTGTATTCAAGCGCGGCGAACAATGGGCGGACTGCGCGCTCCTACACTGCAAATCACATCAGGGCGGCAGTTTTCCGCATCGCGATCGCGGTGGGCCGCAGCCCATTTTTCAAATACCCATTTCCTAGCGGGGTTTCCCATTTTGAAAGACAACGCCATTCTGGTCCTGGGTGCAGGCCAACTCGGCATGGCCGTGCTGCGCCATCTAGCTCTCCACGCCGAACGCGCCGCCCGCGTTTCCCTCTCGGTCCTGTTGCGCCCGTCGACTGTCGCTTCCACGGACACGGCGAAACAGCAAGACCTGGCTGACCTGAACGCCCTGGGCGTCCATATCGTCGCAGGCGACCTGGCGGCGCAATCCAGCGACGAGCTCGCCGCCACATTCAGCCGTTTCCACACCGTGATCTCGTGCACGGGATTCGTGGGCGGCCCGGGCGTGCAGCGCAAGATTGCGCGCGCCGCGCTGGATGCCGGCGTCAAGCGCTTTGTTCCGTGGCAATTCGGCGTGGACTACGACGCCATCGGCCGGAACAGCCCGCAGGACCTGTTCGACGAACAACTGGACGTGCGCGACATGCTGCGGGCACAGTCGAACACCGAATGGATCGTTGTCTCGACAGGCATGTTCACCAGCTTCTTGTTCGAACCGGCCTTCGGCGTGGTCGACCTGGCGGCCAATACCGTGAACGCGCTAGGCAGTTGGGACACGGCCGTCACACTAACGACCGCCGATGACATCGGCCACCTGACGGCGGAGATCCTGTTCACCGAACCGCGCATCGCCAACTGTGCGGTGTATGTCGCCGGCGATACCGTCACCTATCGAGAGGTGGCCGATGCCCTGGATCGCGTCCGTGGCGTCAAGGTCCACCGCCAGGAATGGACTGTGCCCGAACTGAAACGCCAACTGGCCGCCGATCCGGAAAACGCGTTACGCAAGTACCGCGCCGTATTCGCCGAGGGGCGCGGCGTGGCATGGGACAAGGCACAAACGTTCAACGCCCAGCGCGGCATCGCGGTCTGCGAGTTGGACCAATGGTTACGCGACCATCTGCCCGCGCCGGATCAAGGTCGGCGGAGCTAGACCGTTGACGCGGCTTGCGGGTTGGTTTTGTTGTGAGGCGGGCCTTGATTATGTTGGGTATGGGGCGACGGGCCTGTGTGGGTACGGTCGGACCGGGTTCGAGGAGGAGGATTTGCAGCCGTCTGCTGACGACCCATGGGAGATGTTGACCGAATCGCCAAGCGTTCATTCAGGCCATCTATCGTCCTGTGCGACCCGATCATGATCTGACCGGGCAGTTCCTGAATCCGCACGACCGTGCGGCTGTAGTCAACAGGGCATTGGGTGGGCACGGCAACCATTGGAAATGGCGGAACCGCGAAGGATAATAGGTTCATGCAGAACTTTGCAGGAAACGGTTATGGGTGACAGAAATACTTCGCTGGTCAATACGGAGATTTCTCGCGCGGTTGCTCCGAAGGCCGCGCTTGAGCTCTATGAGCGACTTCTCGACAGCGGCGTCATCCTTCCCGAGCTTCGTGATGACCTGTCGCTGGGTGGGTTCGCCTTTCCGTTACGCGATGATTTTCGAGGGTTAGACGACCTTGAAGATTGGCGTTCTCCCGAGCAAGCGATGGATTCACACAGTCCCGGACATACATGTATCACTGCCATTGAAATCGGCGTGACGGGCTACCGGTGGCACATTGGCTTAACTGGTAGACCCGAACTGACGGTTCAACCTGGCAATAACGGTCTGTACATGAATTTCGATGGCGGCTTCAGTGTGAATTGCCCATTCTGCAGATCAGCTGTCAAGCTTGGCGCCGATGGAAGTGAAGGTTTGTATGAGGCCCTTAACGCATGGCATCAAAACCCAGAGTCTTCCTTGCTACGCTGCAGTTCATGTAACGCAACCGTGCCACTGTCTACATGGCAATCTGAAAATCAAGAATTTGCAGCAGGCCATCTCGCGATAACACTGTGGGGTGGGAACCTTCTGGGTCTTCTCTTTCGACCGTCTAGCGCATCGGCAAAGCGCTTGAGGGGTTTGTTTGCTGGGTCCAGCGGCATTGAACCGGCTTTGGTTTTTTGCCTTGTCTAAGCGCCAATCAGCTTAATTTTGCCAAGGTACATTTCACGAGTAAACGCTGATTGTTTGACGATCCGGGCACTATGGTAGAACGTCCCCTTCTGGCTGAGAGCGACCATTGGCCTCAAGGCCTCCGTGCCATCAGTACAAGGCACGGCGCTTCCTGCTTTGACAATTCCCAACTCACAGCCGAGTGCCTCGAGACGTCCATGTCTCTTCCACACCGCCCGCACGGGTATGTCCAAAATCCGCGGGCGAAGACTGTTGCGTTGATCTAATCGCGCTTGTTACGAAGTTCGCCTTTCTTCCACCCGCCCCCAGGGATTTCCCCAATCACATTCTCCTTGCGGAAAATCAATGCTCTATAGGACACTTTGTGTCATTAGAGCCGATACGGCGCAAACAAGGGGAATGGCATGAAGGTTTGGGGAAGATTGGCGGCGTTGACGCTGGCGGCAGGCATGGCGGGTAGCGCGTGTGCGGCGTTTCCGGAGCGGCCGATCCGGCTGGTGGTGCCGTTCGGGGCGGGCGGTATCACCGATATCGTGGCGCGGCAGGTGGGCAAGGGCATGGGCGACGCGCTCGGGCAGGGGATCGTGATTGAAAATCGGCCGGGCGCGGGCGGCGTGATCGCGGCGCAGATGGCGGCTACGGCGCCCGCCGACGGGTATACGATTTTCATGGGCACGGTCGGTACGCAGGTTGTGAACCCGCTGATCTACAACAAGTTGAGCTATGACGCGGACAAGTTCGCGCCGGTGGGCATGGTGTCGGGGTCGCCCTATGTGCTGGCGGTGCGGGCCGGTCTGCCAGCTGCCTCGTTCAGCGAATTCGTGGCGTATGCGAAGGCCAATCCGGCACGCTTGAATTTCGGGTCGGCCGGCAATGCCAGCTCGCCGCACCTGGGGCTGGAACTGCTGAAGCTGACGGCGGGCCTGGACATTGTCCATGTGCCGTTCAAAAGCGGCAGCGAAGCGGTCAATGCCGCTATCGGCGAGCAGGTGGACGTGGTGATGGACGCAAGCCCGGTCATCATGCCGCATGTGGCGTCGGGCAAGCTGCGCGCGCTGGTGGTGGGGGCGGATAAGCGCCTGCCCTCGGCGCCCGCGGTGCCCGCCAGCCCCGAAGTGGGCGATGCGCAGTTGCAGATCAGTTCGTGGAACGCATTTTTCGCGCCAGCCGGCACGCCGCCCGAGGTATTGGCTGCCTTGAGCGCGGCATTGCAAAAGACGCTGGCGTCGGCTGCATTGAAAGAGCGGCTGGCGGCTCAGGGCACGCAGCTGTACACCGGGACACCGGACGAATATCAGCGCTTCATCGCGGCAGAGAAGGCCAAGTGGGCCCAGATCGTGAAGCGCGCCAACATCAAAATGGACTGATCGCATGACGCAGACGACGCATCCGCTGGCGGGCAAGCCGCTGGTCCTGGCCGACACGCTTCGTTCGGGCAATGCCTGGAAGATCCGATTGGCCTGCGGTTTCATGGGTCTGGCGCTGACGCGGCGCACGTTCGACATCGTTCAGGGCGACCTCGAGACCGACGCGTTCGCGCGTATCAATCCGTGGCGGCAGGTGCCCGCCTTGTTGACGCCCGAAGGCGAATGGCTGGCCGAATCGCAGGCGATTCTGTGGTACCTGGGGCAGGGCACGCCGTGGCTGCCGCAGGACCGGTTGGCGCAGGCGCAGGTCAGCAGCTGGCTGAGTTTTGAACAGACGCAGCATATGCATGCGTTCGCGCAGCCGCGGCTGCTGATTCACCTGCGCCAGACGGCGGCCGTGGATGATCCGGCGATGGTGGCGTGGCGCGCGATCGGCATGAAGGCCGCGGCGTTGATGGATGCGCATCTGGCAGGCCGAACCTATCTTGTGGGCGGCGCGCCGACGATCGCCGACGTGGCGCTGTATCCCTATACCAGCATGGCGGAGCAGGGCGGTTACGACCTGTCCGCCTTTACCCATATCACTGCCTGGCTGGCGCGCGTGCGCGCCTTGCCAGGATTTACGCCGTTGCTTGAAACGGCATGACGGAGACATGATGACCGATACGATGCACCTGGGAAAAGAAGAACTGATCGCGCGGGCGAAAGCCGAAATGCAGCGCCAGTTCGACACGCCGCAATGGAGCCTGCGCGAACGTCTGGCGCTGACCTGCCGCATTCTGTTCGACGGGGGCCATGATTCCGGGTTGGCCGGCCAGATCACGGCGCGCGCGGCGGAGCCGGGCCGGTACTACACACAGCGGCTGGGCTTGGGGTTCGATGAGATCACCGCCAGCAACCTGCTGGTGGTGGATGAGGATTTGCGCGTGCAGGAAGGTGGCGGCATGCCCAATCCGGCCAACCGTTTTCATTCCTGGATCTACCGCGCGCGGCCGGATGTGAACTGCATCATCCACACGCATCCGTTGCATTCGGCGTCGCTGTCCATGCTGGAAGTGCCGTTGGAAATCTCGCACATGGACAATTGCCCGCTGTATGGCGACGTGGCTTTTCTGAAGGATTGGCCGGGCGTGCCGGTGGGCAACGAAGAAGGCGAGATTATTTCGGCGGCGCTGGGCGACAAGCGCGCCATTCTGTTGTCGCATCACGGCATGCTGATCGCCGCGGGGTCCGTGGAGGAGGCCTGCGTGCTGGCCTTGCAGTTTGAGCGGGCCGCGCGCATGCAGCTGCTGGCGATGGCTGCCGGCAAGATTCAACCCATCCCGCCGGCGCTGGGCCGCGAGGCGCATGATTGGATCCTGACGCCCAAGCGTTCCCAGGTGGGCTTTTCGTATTACGCTCGGCGCGCGCTGCGCACGCACGTCGACGTGCTGGGCTGAAGCGGCAGGGACGGGCCAGGCGGGCCGCTCGACGGCGGGGCCGGTTTCGGGCATGCTTACCGGTCGGATTTTTGACCCTTTGCCCATGATCGATCTGCCCCATCGCCTGCGTACCCTGCGTCGCCAGCAATCCTTGTCCCTGGAACAGCTGGCGCAACGCACGGGCCTGACCAAAAGCTACCTGTCCAAGCTGGAACGGGGCTTGAGCGAACCGTCTATCTCGACCGTGCTGCGGCTGGCCGAAGCTTACGGTGTCGGGGTGTCCCAATTGGTGGGGACGGATGACGCGGCCCAGGATGAAGTGGTCAGCGTGGTGCGCGTGGCGGACCGCGAGGCCCTGCAGCGTGGCGGGCTGGGCAGCGAATATCATTATGAATCGCTGGCCGGGCGCCGCAAGGTCAAGGCAATGGAACCCTTCGTGGTGCATCCGCCGCGCGACTTTCCCGACGCCACGGCGGTGTTTCCGCATCCGGGCGAAGAATTCCTGCTGGTGCTGAAGGGCGCGATCGAAGTCCACGTGGGCGAACGTCAGTTTCGCCTTGAAACCGGGGATTCGGTCTATTTCGACTCCGAACTGCCGCATCGCATGCGCACCGTCAGCCGCGCCATGGCCGAGGTGCTGGTGGTGGCTGCGCATTAAGCGCCGCCGGCCTGCGACCCCATAACGATATTGATAGGTGCCCCATGAAACATGACCAGTCGCGGCTTGTCCGCATCGATGCCGGCCCACTGAAAGATCCGGTGCCCGGCAAACCGCGCCGTCCGATTTCCGGCGATGCGGCGTTCCTGACCGTGACCGCGTTTGAAGGCAATGCGGGCAAGGCCGAGGCCGGTGTATGGGAAAGCACGGCGGGCGTCTTCCAGTCGAACACGACCGGCTACATCGAATTCGGCTACATCGTCGAAGGCTCGGCCCGCCTGGTGGACCCGGACGGCACCGTGCACGAACTGACGGTAGGCGAGGCTTTCGTCATGCCGGAGGGCTATACCGGCCGCTGGGAAGTGGATCAGTTCGTCAAGAAAATCTACTTCATCACGCGCATGGGCTGATGCCCGGACGCGACAGCGGCCTGCGGCCCTAGGGCTGCGGCCGCTGCGGATAGGCCGACGTGCCGAAGGTGTTGCCCATGCGGTTGCCGATGGTGGCTGGCGTGGGCAGGCCCATCTGGTTGGGCGGGCGCTGGGTGATTGCCTCTGATTCCAGTCCCGGCGCCGGGCGCTGCGAGGCGTCGGGCGCCATCTTCTGGTTCAGGCAGTCGTAGGACAACGCCCGATAGCCATTCACCTCTGTTTCGATGCACGCGCTGTTGGGCGCGGCGGGTTTTTGCGCGTGAGGCGCGGGCGCCGCGGGCGCCTGCGCTTCGGCGGCCGACAGCGGCGGCCCGGCCAGCGCGGCGGACAGCAACAGCAGGACAACGCGGCCAGTGGGCCGGGGCACCATGCGCATGCGCGCTCCTTATGCAATGCCGGCGAATCGCGGCCGGCGTGATCGGTAAAGTATAGGGAGGGCGCGCGCCGCGTAGGTGACCGTTGCGTGTCGAATGCCGGGGCGCGGCGCCGTAGGTGTCACGAATGCGTCATTCAGCCCCTCTAGCATGGCGGCTTTTGTTAGGGCGGGCGCCCAGGCGCCTGGTGCGGCGGCCATGTCAGGCAATTCCCCCTTGTGGTCACGTTCATGAGCGGCGCGTTCAAGGGCTGCGGCATGGCGCTGCGCGCCTGTCTGGCTTTGGGCCTGTTCACGCTGGCCGCGGCGCACGCGGAGCCGCCGACGCAGCCCGTCGCGTTTGCGATCAAGGCCCAGCCCTTGGCGCAGGCGCTGGTCGAGTACAGCCTGGCCAGCGGGCTGACCGTGTTGGTGGACAGCACGTTGACCGCCGGCCGGCAGGCACCGGCCGTGATTGGCAACTACACGCCAGGCGATGCGCTGCGCAAATTGCTGGCAGGGTCGCCGCTGGCGATCCGCTATGCCAGCGCGCAGTCGTTCACGCTGGTCTCTATCGAGCAAGAGGCCGCTGCCGCGCCGCGATCAGGCAAGCGATTGCGCGACACGCCCTATGCCGCCGTGGTGCAGGGGGCGTTAAAGCGCGCCCTGTGCAAGGCGGCGGGCACGCAGCCGGGCAGTTATCGGGCCTTGGTGCAATTGTGGTTCGACAAGGGCTGGCGGGTCAGCCGCGTCGGGTGGGTGGCGACGACCGGGGCGCCGGCGCTGGACGGCCGGCTGGAAGCCGCATTGCGTGGGGTGGTGATCGGCCCCTTGCCGGCGGGCATGCCGCAACCGCTGACCGTCCTGCTGACGCCCCGCAGCGCAGCCGAGTGCGCGGAATTGCCCGGAGCCGGCCGTGCGGGATAACAAACCGGAAACCTCGCTGCGCTCGCTGTTCCTGGAACGCTATAACGACTTCCGCAATCAGCTCAAGCGGCGGCTGGGGTCGGAAGACCTGGCGCATGACGCCATGCAGGAAGCCTTTTTGAAGGTCAATGATCTGCCTGCCAGCTCGTCGATTCAGCAGCCGGCGGCCTATCTGTTCCGCGTGGCATTGAACATCGCCGAAGACCAGCGGCGCAGGGATTCCCGTTTATTGACGGGGGTGGAGATCAGTGAACTGATCCACATCACCGACGAGGCCGCGGACCCCGCGCGCATCGCGCAGGGCCGCAGCCAGGTCGACGCCTTCCAGCGCGCGCTGCGAAAACTGCCCGAACGCACGCAGCAGATGCTGCTTGCCGCGCGCGTGCACGAGCTGCCCCACGCAGAGATTGCGCGGCGCTACGGTGTGTCGGAACGCATCGTGTCCAAAGAACTCAAACGCGCGCTGGAACATTGCGCGCGGGAACTGCGCGTGGCCAGTGCGGGGGCGGGGGAATTGCCCGGCCGCGCCGCGGGCAAAGATGAAGAACCATGGCACTGACGATGAGCCTGCCCGGAAACAACAAGGACCACGAGGTGGCGGCGCGCGAAGCGCGGACCTGGCTGCTGACGCTGACGTCCGGCCGCGCCACCGAGGCCGATGCCGAGGCATTCCGGGAATGGCTGCGCGCCGACCCGCGGCGCCAGGTGGCCTTTGCCGCCCAGAAGCAGCTATGGCGTGATGTGGGGCCTGCGGTGCAGGCCGTCGTGGCGGAGGGCGCCCGCAACCGGGCGCGAAAATCCCTCGTGACCGGCCGGCGGGCGTTCCTGGGCGGCGCCTTGGCGGCGTCCGCGGCCTATCTGGCATTCAAGCCGCCCTTGGGGTTGTGGCCGGGGCTGGACGTGCTGGGGGCGGACTACCGCACGGCGGCGGGCGAGCAGCGGCGGGTGGCGTTGGACAACGCGGTGGACGTCCAGATGAATACGCAGACACGCATCAATGTCAGTCGCGACGGCGGCGGCGCCGTCATTGAGCTGGCCGACGGCGAGGCCGAGATCCGCAGCGGGGCGGCGGCCGCCGTGGTGGTCGCGGGGAAAGGCCGGATCACGGCGAAGGACGCGCTGTTCAACGTCCGGTACATCGACGGCGAGACGCGGCTGTGCTGCCTGTCGGGCGTGGTGCGGCTGGCGCATGAGCAAGGCGTATTCGACATCGTGGCCAACCGCGAACTGCGCTACGACGACCGGCGGGTGATGCCGCCGGTTCAGGTCGATCCGGCCATCGTGACCGCGTGGCGGCAGGGTTGGCTGGTGTTCGACCAGCAGCCGCTGGCGCAAGTGGTGGACGAGTTGAACCGCTACCGCCGCGGCCGCCTGGTGCTGATGAACGACCAATTGGGCAAGCGGCTGGTGCAGGCGCGCTTTTCGCTGGCACAGGTGGCCGACGCGGAACGCCTGATTCGCGACGCCTACGGCGCCCGCGTGACGCGTCTGCCGGCGGGTGTCGTCGTGCTGTCTTAGGTGGGTTCGCTGCCGGTGGCTTCGTGAATTATTTGTGACAGGGTTCTGGTCGGCATTTTTCAATCCGTCTGTCTTGTTCTAGGTGACGAACACGCGCGATTGGAACAAGGGATGGCGATCATGCAGGCACGGATGTCGGAATTGGGCGATAAGAAGAAAACGGCGCGCGCGCTTGGGCGCGGACGCCCGAACTGGCGTCCGACGCCGCTGTCGCAGGCGGTGACGGCGCTATTGATCGCGGGCAGCGCCAGCGGCGCGGCGCAGGCGCAAACGCGCGCGTTCAGCCCGGGTTGGTTTTCCGACAAGAACGCCGTGCAGTCCACCGCGCAACGCACGGGCCGCATGCCCGACGGCAGCGTGGCGGGCATCGGCGCCAGCGCGCGCCAGCAGCAGCAATCCCGCCAGCAATTACAGCGTTCATTGGACAACCTGAACCGCACGGCTGCCGCCGTCGCGGCCCAGCAGGCCGCCCAGGCAGCGGCGCGGGCGGCGGCGGCTGCCAATGGCGGCGATGTGCCCGATGGCCTGGTTGAAGGCGGCTTGTGGGCCGCCCAGGGCGGCCTGGCGAAATGGGAGGGCGCGAAAGCCGCCAAGCCCAGCGTCGAAAATGGCCGCCAGGTCGTCACCATCGAGCAAACGCAGTCGCGCGCCATCCTGAACTGGGACACGTTTAACGTCGGCCGCAACACCACCGTGCAATTCAAGCAGGGCGCGGATGACGCGGTGCTGAACCGCGTGGTGGGCGCATCGGCCAAGCCCAGCCAGATCCAGGGCGCCATCAAGGCGGACGGCACGGTGATGGTCGTGAACCAGAACGGCGTGATCTTCACCGGCACCAGCCAGGTGAATGCGCGCAATCTGGTGGCGGCGGCATCGACGATTTCGGACGCGCAGTTTCGCGACAAGGGGCTGTACGCCGACAACGGCGCGCAACCGACATTCCAGGACGCGCTGGGCCGCGTCGAGGTGCAGGCGGGCGCACAGATCCGGACGGCGGCGCCGACCACCTCCACGACGGGCGGCGGCTATGTTCTGCTGCTGGGCAAGGAAGCCGTCAACGCAGGAACGATCGATACGCCGGCAGGCCAGGCGTTGCTGGCGGCCGGCGACAGCTTTGTGATCAAGCGCGGCCAGGGCACCTCGGGCAACCTCGTGTCCACCACAAAGGGCAACGAAGTGACACCGGCAGGCACGCCGGGCCGCGTCGTGAACACCGGATTGATCCAGGCGGCGACGGGCGATGTGACGCTGACGGGCGGCGACGTGATGCAGGGCGGCGTCGTGTTGTCCAGCACGTCGGTGGATACGCGCGGAACGGTGCACCTGACGGCGGCGGGCGAGGGCGGCAAGGTGACCTTGGCGGACAACAGCACCACGGCGATCCTGCTGGACCGCAGCGGCGCGTTGGCGCTGGATAGTCAGCGCGACGGCCTGCGCGTGCCGTTGACCCCCCAGACGGATGCGGCCGTGGTGGCCGCCGGCGGCGACCGCCGCGAGCTGTCGCGGGTGGAAATCGGCAGTTCGGGCACGGTGGACGTCGCATCGGGGTCCATCACGCTGGCCACCGGTGGGCAGATCGCCATTCATGCCGCGCAGCGCAGCCTGGTGCGCGATGGCGCGATCCTGGATGTGGCGGGCGCCGTGGGCGTGCCTGTCGCGATGGAGAACAACAACATCAAGATCAACGTCCAGGGCAATGAGCAGCGCGATGCGCCGATCAACCGGGACGGCGGCACGCTCAATAGCAACGATGTGTGGGTCGATCTGCGCGACCTGGTCTTCGTGCCGGCAGGCACGAACGGCTACGCGACCGACCGCTGGTACACGGCCGGCGGCCTGTTGGAAGTCAGCGGCTACCTGGGCACGCAGGGCCACGCCGTCAATGAATGGATGGCGCAGGGCGGTAACGTGGAATTCACCGGCGGCGACGTCGTGACGCGCGCCGGTTCGCAGATCAACGTGTCGGGCGGCACGCTGGACGTGCAAGACGGCATGATCCGTCAGACGTGGCTGCGCGGCGTGGACGGCAGACTGTACGACGTGTCGCGCGCCCCGGGGGACCTGGCCTATACGGGGTTGTACAAAGGGTACGAGGCCCACAGCGAGCGTTGGGGCCAGACGCGCTATTTCTATAACCCGCTGATCGCGCCGCGCGAGCGCTTCGAGACGGGCTACACGGTTGGCCGGGACGCGGGCAGGCTGGTCATCGGAACCAAGAGCGCGGTGCTGGAAGGCGAGTTGGTCGGTCTGACGTATCAGGGCCAGCGCCAGAGCGCCGCGCCGCAGGCCGGCCTGGACGGTTATCAGCAATCGCAGCGGGCGGCGGCGCGAGGCGCGCAACTGGTCGTGGGCACGTATTCGCCTTACTACACGCTGCGCACCGGCGCGTTGCAGTACGCGCTGGGCCGGTCGGACGACACGGTTCAGCACGTGCTCTTGTCCGATCAGGCCGCCGCCATCGCCGCAGGGCTGGACCTGGACACCGCGCTACCGGAAGACCGCGCAGGCGTCCTGCATCTGGACACGGCGAAGCTGAACGGCTTTGGACTGGGCGCCATCAAGATCGCCGCCCAGGACATCACGGTGCAGTCCGATCTGGCCGTGGCGCCGGGCGGCGACATCACGCTGTTCGCGAACCAGGTGTCGGTGGACGCCACGCTGACCGCTCGCGCTGGCAGCATCCGTTTGGGTAATGTGCTGAACCAGGCGTCGCCCTCGGGGGCGGTGGATTCGGCCGTCGGCGGCACGGACAAGGCGGCACTCGCGTTGAGCGCGCGCGCCCGGCTGGACGCTTCGGGCCTGTGGACGAACCTGGCCATGTCGCCGGAACGGACGGCCGGCATGCCGTACCTGAACGGCGGCACGGTGGCGTTGCGCGGCGACGGCGATATCCGCCTGGATACCGGCAGCGTGATCGACGTGAGTTCGGGCGCGGCGCTGCGCGCGAAGAACGCATTGACGGGAGGCAAAGGCGGCAACACGACGATTGAAGTCGTCGGCGGCGCTACCGATGCAGGCGGTCAATTGACCCTGAACGCGACGTTGCGTGGGTATGGCGTGGAAGGCGGAGGAACGCTCGCGGTGGCGGCGGGCAACGTCGTCCTGGGAGGCACGGAGCCCGTGGCGCAAGAGGGGGCATTGGCGCTTGCATCGCCCTTTTTCCAGCAAGGGTTTTCGCGCTACGAAGTGACGGGCCGTTCCGGTTTGACCGTAGCCGACGATGCCCGCATCGATGTGCTGATGCCGGTGTATCGCCCCGTGTCCGGCGCGGCGGGTCAGCAGACGGGCACGGATCCGTCGGCCGTCCTGGAAGCGTGGTTGCCGCCGATCTACCAGCATGACCCCGTGGCCGGGACCGTGTCGCGGCGGCGCGGCGCCAGCCTGTCGCTGCAAAGCGGCCGTAATCTGGCTGCGGCCGGTGTGGACACCGACGCGGCACTGATCGTGGGCCGCGGCGCCGAGGTGAAGGTGGACCCCGGCCAGACCATCCAGATGCGCGGCGCGGGACAGATCACCGTGTTGGGCGCGTTGACGGCGGCAGGCGGAAAGATCGATATCCGCCAGTTGCGCCTGGGTGAACTGGATGTGGCGGAGTCCTTCGAGATTGCCGACGGCCAGATGCACAACCGGTCGATCTGGATTGGCGAGCAAGCCGTGCTTGACGTTGCAGGCCGCGCGGAGACCGGCGTGGATACGCAGGGCCGGCGCTATGGCGTGGCCGACGCCGGCGGTGTGATCGTGATCGGCGGCGAGATCAATCACGACCGCGCAACGGCAACGTCGGCGGATGCGTATGTGATTGTCCGGCCCGGGGCGGTGTTGGACGCGTCCGGCGCGGGCGCGGTGGTGGACGTGACGGGCGTGGGCGCGGTGCAATTGAACCGGGACGGCGGGCGCATATCGCTCAGCTCGTACAACGGTCTGTATCTGGATGGCACGTTCATCGCCCGTGCGGGCGGGGCGAATGCGTCCGGCGGCACCTTGGATATTGCGCTGGAAACGCCGCTATACCGCACATGGGGCGACGGCGCCGCAGGCATGGAGGTGCAGGTGCCGCGCGAAATGGTGCTGGCGGCGGGCCCCGGCGGCAATGCGCTGGGCGCAGAGCTGAAACCGGGAGAGGCCGCCGATGGGCTGCGCTATGGCCAGGCCCGGCTGGACGCCACGCGCTTGCTCGCCGGCGGCGGCTTCGACCATTTGGCGCTGCTATCCAACGGTTTGATGTCTTTCGACGGCGACGTGGACGTCTCGGTGGCGCAGAGCCTGCGGCTATACGCGGGCGCCTTTTCGCTGGCACCGGGGGCGGATGCCCAAACCCAGGTGAATCTGGCGGCGTCGTATGTGCGCTTGTCCGGGCTGGGCAAGTACGCCGCCACCAATGGCGTGATACGGCCGCAGGTGTTGTTCGGCGACGCGCAGGATGTGGGCGCCGGCGCATTCACGGTGCGCGCAGGGAACTTGCTTGAAGTCGGCAATAGCTTGTCATTCGGCACGCAGGGCAACATCAACCGTAGCGTGGGCGGCCTGCTGCCGGTGTTGCGTTCGGGCTTTGACCAGGTAACGCTGGATAGCGGTGGCGACCTGCGCTTTCTGGCCAACAACGACCACGAACCGCGCACCCGCCTTTGGACACGCGGCGATCTGGACCTGATCGCCGCCCAGATCTACCCCGAGACAGGCGCCGAGGCAGAGGTGCTGGCCGGCTTTATGCGCCTGCCAACCGGTGTGCAGTTCTTCGATCCGGACCGCGCATTGCGGATCGGCCGCCACGCCGGCGCGTCGGACGCATTGCCGGTGACGCCCTATTCGGCCTTCGGCACGCTGCGCCTGTCAGCGGCCACGGTGGAGCAAGGCGGCGTGGTGCGCGCGCCGTTGGGCGCGATCGTGTTGGGGGATCTTGGCGCACTGATGGGCACGCAGCGGCTGACGCTGTTGCCGGGCAGCGTCACGTCGGTCAGCGGTGCGGGTCTGCTGATGCCGTATGGAGGTACGACCGATGGCGTCTCGTACAAGTTCAAAGGCGCGGACGTGTCGCTCGTGGGCGTGGGCGGCGCGACAGGCCTGGGGGACGGTGCCACCCTGCGTACCGGCATCACGATGGCCTTCCGCGATGTGGATGCGCAGCCGGGGTCCGTCCTTGACTTGTCCGGCGGCGGCGAATTGACAGGCGCCGGCTTCGTATCCGGCCGTGGCGGCTCCACCGACGCGCGCTATTCTCCGCTGGTCCGCATGAATCCCAAGGGCGGCTTCTCGTTGCCGGGGCTGGCCAGCAACCCCGTCTACGCGATCGTGCCCGGCATGCAACCCGGCTATGCGCCGGCGGGCGGCGAAGCCGGCGCATCAACACCCGGCGTCGGTCGGCAGATCACGGTGGGCGCGGGCGTGCCTGGCCTGCCGGCCGGCACCTACACGTTGATGCCGTCCACCTATGCCTTGTTGCCCGGCGCATTTCGCGTCGAGATCAATGGTGGGGCGGCCGCAGGCGCGGCTATCGCGCCAATGCAGATGCGCAACCGCTCGTGGGCGGCCAGCGGCACGCTGTCGACGGCGGGGACCCGCGTGGCAGACAGTCTGGCCAGCTCGGTGATCCTGACGCCAGCCGATGTGTCGCGTACCCTGTCGCAGTACAACGAAACCAGCTACGCCAGTTTCGTGGCGGCGGACGCCGTGACGCGTGGCGTGCCGCGCGCCATGCTGCCGGCCGATGCCCGTACCTTGCGGCTGGCGATCCACTCGGGTTCCTCGGATGGCCAGGCGCTGAATTTCGAGGGGTTGGCGAATTTCAAGGCGGCGCAGGGCGGCTTCGGCGGCGCGGTGGCATTGAAGGGCGGAAGCGGCACGATAGAAATCCTGGGAGCGGGCCAGGCGCCCACCGCCGGTTTCGCGGGCACGTCGGTGCAGGCGGACGCGTTGACGGCGCTGGGCGCCAGCCGGCTGGTGATCGGCGCGCTGCCGGTGGTGCAGTACGGGCAGGGTGGGCGTTTCTACACGTTCCAGGCGCCCGCCAATGAGGTCGTGCTGCGGGCCGGCGCGCAGCTGACGGGGCCGGAAGTGCTGGTCTCGTCGCGGACGATCGAACTTGAGGCCGGCGCGGGCATTTCGACGTTGGGCCGTGGCGCCCCGTCGGTGGACTCCACCAGCGGCTACGCCTTCCAGCCGGGTACCGCCAGCTTGCTTGCCGTGTCGAATGGCCGGCTTGACGTGCTGGCGCCAGACGCGCTGGCGTCGGGCGCGATCCGCATCGGCACGTGCGCGGCGCAGCCTTGCCAAGGCGTGACGCGTTTGTATTCCGAGGGCACGATTGCCGCCGCCACCAATGGCACGTTCGACCTGGGCGAGCAGGTGCGCTACGGGACCCGCAACCTGTCGCTGGCCGTTGGCGCCGTGAACGCGGGTACGGCTGGCGCCCTGGAACAGGCGGCGGCCAGCGGCATACTGCCCAACGGGCTGACGCTGAACCAGGACATTCTGGGCCGGTTGTTGCGTGGCGATACCAGCATGGGCGCGCCCGCGCTGGAGGTGCTGACGCTGACCGCGCGCGACGCCATGAACTTCTACGGCGCCGTTGCGCTGGACACGCGCGATCCGGTCACGGGCAAGTACAGCCTGGCCACGTTGGCCTTGGGAACGCCCGCCATCTACGGCTATGGCGAGGCCGGTGATGAGGCCAGCATCCGCACGCAGAACCTGATCTGGAACGGGGCGACACAGGCGCCGGGCGCGGTGGTCGCGGGCGGCGCCGGCACGGGCCGGGGCGTCTTGCGCATCGATGCCGAACGGATCGAATTCGGCTATGCCCAGGGCGCGCAGCCCAGCGGCGTGGACGACAACGCCAGGCTGGCGCTGGGCTTTTCCACGGTCAGCCTGAACGCCAGTGAGCGCATTACGTCGAACCATCGAGGCAGCCTGGCGGTGTATCAATCGCAAGGGGCATTCGACAGCGTGACGGGCCGTTATGCCTACCACGGCGGCAACCTGAATCTGAATACGCCTTTGCTGACCGGCGGGGCAGGCGCCATCAACCGCGTGACGGCGGGCGGCGATGTGCGCGTGGCGGCGGTGCCAGGCGCGCAAGCCGTGACAGTGCGGGACCTTGGCGCGGAACTCCTTCTGGCCGGGGCGAACGTGCAGATCGATGGCAGGATCGTGCTCCCTAGCGGCAAGCTCACGGTGCAAGGCAGCGAAAGCGTGTTGCTGACCGGCGCGTCGCAAGTCGATGTATCGGGCCGCGCCATCGCTTTCAACGACGTCCAGCGCTACAGCTGGGGCGGCGATGTGATTCTGGAAAGTAGCCACGGCAGCATCCGGCAGGAAGGCGGCGCGCTGATCGACGTATCCGCGCAGCAGAACGATGCGGGCAGCCTGAGGGCGACCGCGCTGTCGGCCGCCGCTGGCGTGGTGGACCTGCGCGGCCGCATCCTGGGGGCAAGCACGGGCCACTACGACGCCGGCGGCACGGCCGTGG
>NZ_JBHFII010000061.1:564816-576958 GCF_057334215.1 Achromobacter maghribensis
CCCCCCCCCCCCCCCCCCCCCCCCCCCCCCCCCCACGGCCGTGCCCTATCGGGCGGGCAGCGTCGATATCCGCGCGCAGCATCTGGGCGCGCCCGGGGCGTTGAATGCGGATTTCGAGGCGCTCAACCAACGCTTGAACGACGGCGCAGTCATGGGTGCGCGCAGCTTCCAGATCAAGCAAGGCAGCTTGGCGGTCGGCGATGCGCTGCGCGCCAACGACATCAATCTGTCGATAGACGGCGGCAGTCTGACGGTCGCTGGCCGGGTGGACGCCAGCGGCGAGCGCGTGGGCCGGAGCCGGCGGGCCGCGCGCGACGGCTTGACGCTGTCCTCGACCGCGGTGCTGGACGCACATGGCACCGTGCTGCGCGTCGATAGCTATGGCAAGATCATCGACTCGCCCAACCGCGCCATGGTGGAACTGAATTCTGGCCGTGGGATGCTGACCCTGGCCAACGGGGCGCGCATCGACTTGCGTCATGGCACCTCCGCGGCGCCGGGCGCGGCCGCGGGCCAGCACGACGGCGCGCCGCGCGGCACGCTGGATCTGTTGGCGCCGCGCATCGATGCGGCCGGCAATGCGGGAATCAACGGCGGCGCCGTGCCGGGTTCGGCCGCTACCTACGGCGACATCGCCATCGACGCGCGGGGAACTGTCGTCATCGACGGCGCCAGGTCCATCGCGCTGGTCGCCACGCAGCGCTATGACGATGCGCGCCCGGGCGATCCGGCGGACCGCGCGAGCGGCCGCGATTACCAGATCATCGATCAGGCGTATCTGGAAACGCTGCACGGCGACAGCACCACCTTCATCCGCAACGCGCGCAACAACGGCGCACTGCTGGACGGCAAGCTGGCGGGCCTGAACAACGCTACCTACCGCGACGTGTTCCATCTGCGGCCCGGCGTGGAGATTGTCAGCAACACCGCCGATGGCGACCTGGTCGTGCAGGGCGATCTGGACCTGTCACGCTATCGCTACGCCAGCCTGAATCCGCATTCGGCGATGACCTCGGCCTACGGGTCGGGCGAGGCCGGCGCGCTGACATTGCGCGCCAAGGGCAACCTGGACGTCTATGGCAGCATCAATGACGGCTTCGCGCCGCCGCAAGCGACGCCGGACGACGAGAACGGCTGGATCCTGACGCCCGGCGCGCAACCGTTCGGCGGCGACGTGGTGTTGCCGCGTGGCGGCGTGGTGCTGGCCGATGGCACCGAATTCCCGGGCGGCAAGACGCTGAACTACCCCTTGCCCCTGCAGGCCACGACGCTGGCGGCGGGCACCCGTCTGCCGGTGGAGGCCGCGCTGGGCCAGGCGCTGTCGCTGGCTGCCGGCACGGTGCTGTCCGGCGATCTGCGCGATGCCGCTGGCCAACTGCTGTACCCCGCCGGCAGCATCCTCAAACAGGCTGTGGACTTGCCCGCCGGCACGCGCCTGGGCGCGGGCACCGTGCTGACCGCCGGCACGTCCATGCAAGCATTCACGTGGCCGGCAAACGTGGCGCTGCCGAATCTGCACACCACGCAAGGTTACGAGCCCAACGTGCTGTTGATGGCGGGCACCATCACGTTGAAGCAAGGCGCGTTCATCCCGTCGCAGACCAAGCTGGTGTTCCCGGAAGGCACCGACTATGTCGAGCTGCGGCCGGGCACGGCGGTGGACCAGCGGCGCAACTGGGCGCTGGCCCAGATGCTGCCCGCAGGCAGCCAGTCGTGGTCCGTGCAATTGGTGGCGGGCGCCGACCTGGACGCAGCGGATCCGCGCCGGGTGTTGGCCGGGCCAACCGCCGGCAAGCTGACGCTGGCCGATACCCACTACAACGCCAGCGTGAGCAAGGGCGCCAGCCTGGTGTGGGGGCCGGACGCGGGTCCGTCTGGCTTTGAGCCCGGCGCGCCGGTGCCCGATGACCTGCTGTGGCTGTGCGACGCCATTGAAGGCCTGTGCCTGGTCGACGACAAGTCCTCGACGTCGGTGACGGCGCACACGCAGAATTTCAGCGTACTGCGCACGGGCACGGGCGATCTGGATCTGGCCGCGGGCGGCGACATCAGCCTGATGTCGGCGTATGGCGTCTACACGGCCGGCACGCAGGCGGCCGACGTGGCGCCCGCCTATCAGTTGCCGCGCGGCCGCTTCGGCGAAACCGTGCTGGGCGACGACTATTCCATGACGTATGAACCCTTTGTGACGGCCGGCACGGGCTATCAAGCCTGGTACCCGGAGGCGGGGGGGAACCTCACGCTGTACGCGGGCGGCGCCCTGCGGGGCGACGTGTGGGGCAAGACCACGGGGGGCAACTTTGAAGCGCGTGTGATCGACCCGAGCGTGGGAATCGGAAACTGGCTGTGGCGCCAAGGCACGGGCAGTGCCAACGGCGGCGATACGCCGACCGCATGGTGGATCAACTTCGGCAGCTACACGCAAGCGTCCGCGGACTTCAAGGACAAGACACCTTTGCTGGTGGGCTTTACCGGTTTTGGCGCGCTTGGCGGCGGCAATGTCAGCATGCGCGTGGACGGCGATGCGGGCAATATCGAGTCGCGCGGTTCCGTCAGTAACCCCCGTGGCCAGGGCCTGATCGTGGCGGTCGGCAGTACGGGGCGTATCGCGGCCGACGGCAGCATGATGCTGACCGGCGGCGGCGACATCGACATCCGCGTCGGTGGCGGCTTGAATCCTACGCAGAGCGCGCGGGGACGGGTGTCGTCGACAGTGGGCCCCACGCCGTACTATGGCGAGCCTGCGCTGGACCTGCAGGGCGCATTGATCAACCTGCGCGGCCATGTGCAACTGTCCAGCGGCGCGGTCGGGGGATTGGACCTGCGGTACGGCAATGAATCCATCCAGCAGGACGTCAAGGAAACCCGGGGCTATGACCCCTATGCGTCCACGCTGGCCAGCGCCACGGGGGGCTTGGTTCTAATTCCCGGCGATTCGGTCATCCGGGTGGATACGCGTGGCGATCTGGTGGTGGGCGGGGCGAGCGATCCGGGGCGCGTCGCCCTGCCGAACAGCACGCCGTTCCGGCTGGCCGACGGTTCCTTGCAGAATGGCGGCGGCTACAGCTGGTTCTCGATGTGGACCCAGAACACCGCCATCGAGTTGTCCAGCGCGGGCGGCAACCTGACGCCCAGCCGCCAGACGTCGCACAGTGCGCAGGGGCTGCCGGCGCAGACGGGGCGTAACACGTCGCCGTCGGACGCGCGGTACCTGTACCCGTCCATCCTGCGCGCCACGGCGTATGACGGCAGCGTCTACGCGGGCGTGTCGGCGGGTTATCTGAACAACGAAATGACGGGGCTGCCCTATGCATTGACGCTCGCGCCCGGCGCGCGCGGCCAACTGGAATTGTTGGCGGGCGATTCGATTTACGCGGGCGGCTACGCGATCAACCGCTCGGGCGCCGATCCGGCCAGCGTGGCGACGGTGCACGCGCCGGCCTTTGCCGGGTTCACCTCGCAGACCAGTACGGTGGAGGCCTTGAGCAACCAAGGGGTGGACGGCATCGTCGCCAGCCGCGGAACCCACTTCCCGCTGTTCTACTTCAGCGCGCCGACGGCGAGCGAGGCGGGTTCCAATCAAGTGACGCGCTTCTATGCTCGCGACGGCGATATTGTCGGCCTGCGATCCGGTGAGGCGCTGTCTCTGTTGGGCAGCGGCCACCTGGGACAGACCTGGTACGAAGCTTCCGGGCCGGTATGGATGATGGCGGGGCGCGACATCGTAGCCTCGGGCACCGATACCGGGAAGTTCACGGACGTTCCGACCGTAAACGGCATCAACTTCGGTGGCAGTGGCGCGTCGGCGACATCCACGGGGAACTTGTTCCTGCATCGTGATGCGCTGGATGTGTCTCGCGTGTCGGCGGGCCGCGACATCCTGTACAGCTCTTTCCAGATCGCTGGCCCCGGCACCCTGGAGGTGACCGCCGGCCGTCATGTGCTGATGGCCGATCGCGCCTCCATCACGAGCCTGGGCGCCGTGATGCCGGGCGACCGTCGTCCGGGCGCCTCGATCGCCGTTGCGGCGGGCGTGGGCGCCAACGGCCCTGACTACGCAGGCTTCCTGGCGCGCTATCTGGACCCGGCCAAGGTGGCGGACCCAAGCCGTCCGTTGGCGGACCAAGGCCTGGCGTTCAAAACCTACGAGGCCGAACTGCTGTTGTGGCTGACGCAGCATTACGGCTTTTCGGGCAGCACGGACGACGCGCGCGCCTACTTCGCCGCGTTGCCGCCCGCCCAGCAGCGCGTGTTCGCCAGGCAGGTGTATTTCGCCGAACTGCGGTCGGGGGGCCGGGAATACAACGACAAGTCCAGCCCGCGTAGCGGCAGCTACCTGCGGGGCCGCCAGGCCATCGCGGCGCTGTTCCCCGAGACGGCGCCGGGCACCTATCAAGGCGACATCACGCTGTACGGCGCGTCGGGCATCCGCAGCACCTTCGGCGGCGATATCCAGTTGATGACGCCAGGCGGAAAGCAGGTGTTCGGCGTGGAGGGCGTGGCGCCGCCCGCTTCCGCAGGCATCATCACGCAAGGCGAGGGCAACATCCAGCTGTACGCGCAGGGCAGCATCCTGCTGGGCCAAAGCCGGGTGATGACGACCTTTGGCGGCGGGATCACCGCGTGGTCGGCGCAAGGCGACATCAATGCGGGGCGCGGGTCCAAGACGACGGTGCTGTACACGCCGCCCAAGCGCGTCTACGACGGCGTGGGCAACGTGACGCTGTCGCCCAACGCGCCCAGCACCGGCGCGGGCATCGCGACGCTGGCGCCGCTGCCGGAAGTCGCGGCCGGTGATGTGGATCTGTACGCGCCGCTGGGCACCATCGACGCAGGCGAAGCCGGCATCCGCGTGTCGGGCAACGTGAACATCGCGGCCTTGCAGGTGGTGAATGCCGCCAACATCCAGACGCAGGGCGATAGCGTGGGCGTGCCGGTGACGGCGTCCGTCAATACCGGCGCGCTGTCATCGGCCAGTGCCGCAGCCACATCGGCGGTGAATGCCGCGCAGGATTCTGCCCAACGCGCGCAAAGCCAGGCACGCCAGGGCCAGCCCTCGGTGATCAACGTGCAGATCCTGGGGTATGGCGACGAGCCCGTGGCGGGGGCGGCGCCCGCGCCGCAGGGCAGCCCGGCGGCGGCTGCGCCGGCCTACGACGCCGCCAGCGCCGTGCAAGTGCTTGGCGCGGGTCGTCTGGACGCGAACGAGACGGGGGCTTTGAGCGCGGAGGAACGACGCAAGCTGACGATGTGAGCGGGACGCCGGCGTGCCGCCGGCAGTCATCGGTGTGTCATGAAGCGGCCAGCATCCCTGGCCGCTTTTTTTTCACCTTGCATGCTAGCGCCGTCATCTCGCATGGCCAGAATCGCCGCCGGACAGCCCGGGTTTTCGTTCGCGGATTCTTTTTCATGAAGTTTTTCTTACAACGCGCGGTCTTCGACCTCCCGGCACGTCTAGTAACAAGCAGAAGCTGTGAGCGCGGGAGGGCGGGCAAAAACCGTCACGGGATTGTCGCGAAGCGCACGGCTCGGCAGCGGCCGGTAACCAGGCCGGATTTCACACAAGGAACCGAGTGCATCGCTATGCATGATTTCGAAAGTACGGGCCGCGCGTTGCGCGCCATATTGCGCCGCGCGCCGCAAGCATTCGTCCTGACCGCCGCTATCCACTCGGCGTGGGCGCAAGCCGCGCCGGCGCCCGAAGCCGGCGCCGCGCCCGCCGGCGCAGCGGCCCCCGAGGGCCGCCGCGTCAACATCAACGAGTACATCGTGCGGGGCAATACCGTGCTGGAGGCCCGCGACATCGAGCGCGCCGTCTACCCCTACCTGGGCCCGGACCGCACGCTAGCCGACATCGAGTCCGCGCGTGAAGCCTTGCAGGCCATTTATCAGGAACGCGGCTACCAGTCGGTGTACGTGGACCTGCCCGAACAGCAGGTCGCCGACGGCATTGTGTTCCTGCAAGTGTCCGAGACCAAGGTGGGGCGCGTGCGGGTGGTGGGCGCGCAGCACTATTCCCCGTTGGCGATCCGCGACGAGGTGCCGGCGTTGCAGGAAGGCCAGGTGCCCAACTTCAACCGCGCGCAGGCCGAACTGACGAACCTGAACAAGGGCGCCAGCCGCCAGGTCGTGCCGCTGGTGAAGGAAGGGCGCCTGCCCGGCACGATGGACGTGGACCTGAAGGTCGAAGACAAGAGCCCATGGCATGCCAGCGTGGGGCTGAACAACGACTACAGCGCCGACACCACGCGCCTGCGCAGCACCGCGTCGCTGGGCTACGACAACCTTTGGCAGCTGGGGCATTCCGTCAGCCTGACCTTTTTCACCGCGCCGCAGGAAACCGACAACGCCAAGGTGTGGTCGGGTTCGTATTCCATGCCGCTCTCCAGCCGCTGGGGCCTGCAATTCTCGGGCTACAAGAGCGACAGCAACGTGGCCACGATCGGCGGCACCAATGTGCTGGGCAAGGGCTATTCCTTCGGCCTGTCCGCCATCTACACGATGGAACCGCAAGGCGATTGGAGCAATTCGCTGTCCGTCGGCCTGGACTACAAGAAGTTCGATGAGTCCACGCGTTTCGGCGCCAACGAAGACCAGATCCCCATCAAGTACCTGCCGTTCACGCTTGCCTACAACGGCTACCGCTATTCCGAATCGTCGCAAAGCAGCCTGGGCCTGTCGGTCGTGGGCGCAAGCGGCTCCTTCTTCAATCAAGGCAGCGACTGGAAGGAGTTCGACGACAAGCGCTATCGGGCCAACCCCAGCTTCGCGCTGTTGCGCGGCGACGGCACGCATACGCAGAACCTGTTCGGCGATTGGCAACTAGGCCTGCGCGGCTCGTTCCAGTTGGCCTCGGGCGCCCTGGTGTCCAACGAGCAGTTCTCGGCGGGCGGCGCCACCAGCGTGCGCGGCTATCTGGCCGCGGAGCGCACGGGCGACGACGGTGTGTTGGGTTCGGTGGAATGGCGCACGCCGTCGCTGGCCCGCTGGCTGGGCGCGAACGTCAACGAATGGCGTTTCTATGCCTTTGCCGACGCCGCTACCTTGCGCTTGCGCGACCCGCTGCCCGAACAGGACGCCAGCTACTCGCTCGCCAGCGTCGGCCTGGGCACCCGTCTGCAAGTCATGGATTGGCTGTCCGGTTCGCTGGATTGGGGCTATCCGCTGAAAGACGGCCCCAACACCCGCAAGCACGATCCCCGACTGAACTTCAGCGTGCGCGCCAGCTTCTGAGCGCACGCGACCTCCTCATTCATCCCGGAGTCCTGAACATGCAACGCCTATTGATACTCCTACTGACCGTGCTGGCCGGCGTATTGCCGTCCGCCGCCCACGCTTGGTGGCAGCCTGACTGGCAGTACCGCAAGCAAATCACCGTCGACAGCACCGCGCAGGGCATGCCGCTGGGCGGCCCGGCCGGCCGCACGCCGCTGCTGGTGCGCCTGCACACCGGCAACTTCACTTTCGACGGCATCAACGAGAAGGGCGCCGACATCCGGTTTGTGGGCGCCGACGACCAGACGGTGCTGAACCACCAGGTGGAAGCCTTCGACCCCTTGCTGGGCATGGCGCTGGTATGGGTGGACGTGCCTGAAGTGGCCGACGGCCAGCGCCAGGACATCTGGATGTACTACGGCAACCAGAAGGCGCCGGTCTCGGCCAATGGCCAACTGACGTTCGACCCGAACTACACGCTGGTCTATCACTTCGACGGCGCCGCTGGCGCGCCGCCGCGCGACACCACCGCTTACAGCAACCACGGCCAGACCCCGACGGGCGCCGCGGTGGATGGCGTCATCGGCCGGGCCGCGCAGTTCACGGGCGCCGCGCCGCTGATGCTTCCCGCCAGCCCCTCTCTGGCCATCCCGGCCGCAGGCGCTTTCACGTTCAGCGCCTGGGTCCGCGCCGACCAGCCGGCCGGCGAACAGCTGGTCTACGCCCGCCGCGACGCCGGCAACGCCTTGCTGATTGGTATCAACCAGGGCGTGCCGTTCGTGGAAGTGAATGGCCAGCGCAGCCAGCCCGGCCAGCCGCTGACGCCCGCCGCCTGGCAACACCTGGCGGTGACGGCCGACGGCAGCCAGGTCCATCTGTACGTGAACGGCCGCGCCACCGCGTCGCTGGCCGCCAGCCTGCCGCCGCTTGGCGCCATCGCCGCCCTGGGGGGCGATGTGCCTGCGCCGGCCGCGCCCGTGGCGCCCGCTGCCACCCCCGCCGCGGATGGCACGGTACCGGCCGACGCCGCGCCGGCGCCCGCCGCGCGCCCCGTCTACGCGCCGTTCGTGGGCGCCATCGACGAAGTCCGTTTGTCCAAGGTGGCGCGTCCCGCCGCCTTGATCTACGCCGATGCCAGCTCGCAGGGCGCGGAGTCGCGCCTGGTCGCCTACGGCGCGGACGAAGAACAGTCGGGTTTCGGTTTCGGTGGCATGGGCTTCTTGCTCAAGGCGGTGCCGATCGACGCCTGGATCATCATCGGCGTGCTGGTGCTGATGATGGTGCAGTCCTGGATCATCATGATCAAGAAGAGCCGCAACGTGGCCCGCCTGGCGCGCGCCAATGAAGCGTTCCGGGAGTCTTTCGCCAACGTTGGAAAACGCCTGGAAATGCTGGCCGATGACGCCGGTCTGGCCCAACGGCTGGAACACGCCTCGCTGTGGCGCCTGTACCGCGTGGCGGTCAACGAGATCCGCACCCGCCGCGCCCAGGGCGCCGACACCACGTCGATCTCGGCCGCCACGATCGAGGCCATCCGCGCATCGATGGACGCCGTGCGCACCAAGGAAAACCAGGTGCTGGGCGCCAAGCTGGGCGTGCTGTCCAACGCCATCGCGGGCGGCCCCTACATCGGCCTGCTGGGCACCGTGCTGGGCATCATGGTGGTGTTCCTGGGCACGGCAATGGCCGGCGATGTGAACATCAACGCCATTGCTCCGGGCATGGCCGCGGCCCTGCTGGCCACCGCGATGGGTCTGTTCGTCGCGATCCCCGCGCTGTTTGGCTACAACCGCCTGGTGTCGCGCAACAAGGAAGTCAGCGCCGACATGCGCGTGTTCGTCGACGAATTCGTCACGCGCCTGGCCGAAGTGCACGGTGAAACGCAAGCGCAGGAAGCCGCCCACCATCCCGCAACGCGCGCGCCGACGGCTAGCCGCCCGGCCGCCCGCGACGCGCAACCCGCCGCCGCCGAGGCATAAGGAGCATTCATGGCTTCCGTATCCGCATCCCAGGACGATGACGATGACGCGCCCGTGGACGGCATCAACATCACGCCGCTGGTCGACGTGCTGATGGTCGTGCTGGTCATGTTCATCCTGACCGCCACCGCGCAGATCGCCGGCATCAAGGTCAACCTGCCCAAGGCCAGTTCCACCATGGCCTTGTCGCAGCCGAAGACCAAGGCGATTTCCGTCAATGACGCGGGCCAGGTTTTCCTGGACGCCTATCCGGTCACCTTGCCCGAGCTGGAAGACCGGCTGCGCACGGAGAAAGCGCTGAATCCGGATTTTCCGGTGATTGTGCGCGGCGACGCCGCCGTGCAGTACCAGAAGGTAGTGGAAGTGCTGGATCTGCTGCGCCGCCTGGAGCTTGCCCAGGTCGGTCTCGTGACCGGCAAGCCGCAATAAGGGCCAGGACAACGTCATGCCGCAACACGCATCCGATTCCTCGCGCGTCCCGCATCCGGCGCGCCGCTGGCTGAAGCTGGCGGCCGTGGCGGTGGCCGCGGCGGTGGCGGCCTACGCGCTATGGCGCTGGGCCAACGATATGTCCGGCGTTCGGCGCGATGCGCCCAAGGTCACGGCCATCATCCCGCTGCCGCCGCCCCCGCCGCCGCCGCCCGAACCCGAGAAGCCGCCGGAGCAGGAACAGCTCAAGGAAGAACCCGTGGCCACGCCCGAACCCGAGCCGCAGCCCACGCCCGAACCGCCCAAGCCGCAGGACGAAGCGCCCCCGCGCCCGGCCGACGACCTGGCCAACCCGATGCAGATCGACGGCGATGCGCAGGCCGGCAGCGACGCGTTCAACATCGGCGCGGGCCAAGGCAAGGGCATGGCGGGCGGTGGAGGCGGCCGCGCGGGCAACGCCACCTACAGCCAATACCTGGCCTATGCGCTGCAAAAAATCCTGCGCGAAGACGAGCGCACCCGCAACCTGACCTTCCGCCTGCAGGCCAACATCTGGCTGACGGCGTCTGGCCAGATCACCCGGGTGGAACTGACCCGCGGCAGCGGCGACGCCGATGTCGATGCCCGCGTGGTTGCCGCGTTGCGCGCCGTGCCGGGCCTGGATGAGCGCCCGCCTGCCACCGCCAACATGCCTATCCGCGCGTCGCTGACCGGCCGCCGGCCTTCCTGAAATCCCGAACAGACCTGATCCCGGAGTGACTAGAGAATGAAGTTCGAACTAAACCGGCTGGCGGCATCGCTGGCGCTGGTCGCGGCAAGTGCCGCCGCGCTGCCGGCGCACAGCGCGCCCGCGCCGTCCGAAAACGCCACCATCAACCTGATCCGCCTGCTAGTGCAGCAGGGCGTGCTTAAACCCGATCAGGCCGACGCGCTGGTCGCGCAGGCGGAAGCCGAAGCCCGCGCCGCGCGCCAGGCCACGCCGGACCGCGGCGCGGCCGTGGCGCAGGCGGGCGACGTGCGCGTGCCCTACATCCCGCAGACCGTGCGCGACCAGATCCGCGACGAGGTCAAGGCCGAAGTCATGGTGCAGGCCAAGGAAGAAAACTGGGCGCAGCCCAACACGTTCCCGGACTGGGTGTCACGCATCACGGTGGAAGGCGACGTGCGGGTACGCGACGAATCGCGCTTCTACAACGGAGGCAACAGCAACGAAATCACCGATTTCGCCAAGCTCAACGCCAAGGGGCCGTACGACGTCAATCCCAACACCAACGGCGGCTACCCGCCGATGCTGAACACGCGTGAAGACCGCCGCAACCAGCTGCGCATCCGCGCCCGCCTGGGTGTGCGCGCCGAGATCTCGGAAGCCTGGACTGCCGGCATCCGCCTGGCCACCGGCAGCGATGACAGCCCGGTATCCACGTCCCAGACCCTGGGCGGCGGCATGGGCAAGAAGGACATCTGGCTGGACCAGGCCTACCTGACGTATCGCCCCGCCAAGTGGGCCACCGTCACGGGCGGCCGTGTCGCCAATCCGTTCGAATCCACCGATACGCTGTTTTCCAATGACCTGAACTTTGACGGTATCGCCGCGATCTTCAAGCACCCCTTGCAGGGCCGCGACGTCACGCTCTTCGGCACACTGGGCGCGTTTGCGACGGAATACGCGAACAACGGCTGGAGTTCGTCGTCGATGAGCGAGGGCAGCACCGAGAATAAATGGCTGCTGGGCGCGCAGGTCGGCGCCGACTGGAAGATCAACAATCAGAACAGCCTGCGCGGCGCGCTGGCCTACTACCATTTCGACAACATCGCGGGCAAGCGCTCCAGCTCCTGCTCGCCGTGGGCGGGCGCCGAGAACTGCGACACCGACTGGTCGCGCCCGGCCTTCATGCAGAAGGGCAACACGCTGTTCCTGCTGCGCAACATCGCGCCCAATCCGCTCAATCCGGCCGACACGCCGCAACCGCAGTACGTGGGCCTGGCGTCCAAGTTCGACCTGCTGGACGTGAACCTGCGCTGGGATACCCGCGTGTTCGACGGCCTGGGCCTGCGCTTGAACGGCAACTACATCCGCAACCTGGCCTACAGCAAGAGCAAGATGGCGAGCCGCTCGCAGGGCTACATCGTCAACAACTTCGGCGACAACGGCGACATCGAAAGCGGTCCGAATGCCTGGATGCTGCAAGCCACGCTGGGCCGGTCGTACGACCTGAAGGAAAAGGGCGATTGGCTGGCCTTCGTTGGCTACAAGTACATCCAACCCGATGCGCTGCCTGATGCATTCAACGATTCGTCGTTCCACCAGGGCGGCACCAACGCGCGCGGCTACTACATCGGCGCGGGCTATGCCTTCGAGAAGAACGTCTACGGCGTCTTCCGCTGGATGAGCACCAAGGAAATCTACGGTGATCCCTTGGCCATCGACACGATGCAGTTTGAAATCAACGCCAGGTTCTGAGGCCATGGACATGCATATCGTATGGGATGAATCCCGTCATCCGGCCGCGGCGGGCCGC
>NZ_JBHFII010000061.1:577004-586712 GCF_057334215.1 Achromobacter maghribensis
GGGCCGCGGTCGGCGGTTCGCCGCCGCCGTGGCCCTATGCGCGGCCGGGCTCAGCTTGAGCGGCGGCGCGCAGGCCGAAAGCATGGAAGAGCGCCTGCGCGCCCAGTTGCGCAGCACGACGCAGCAGCTGCAGCAATTGCAAAGCGAGCAGGCGCAGGTGAACGCCGCCAAGGCGGCCGCCGAAGCCCAGCGCGATGCGGCGCAAAAGGAGCTGGAGTCGTTGCGCGCGCAATTGGCCAAGAGCCGTGGGCAGGCCGAGAAGCTGGCAGAGCAGCAGGGCGCGGTGATGGAAAGCGCCCAGGCACAAGTTGCCGCCAGCCACGCGCAACTGGGAAAGTTCAAGGGGGCCTACGACGAGCTCTTGACGCTGACCCGGGCCAAGGAGGCGGAACGCCAGACACTGGCCCGCAACCTGGCGCAACGCGACGACGAGGTCAAGGTCTGCCTGGCCAAGAACCGCGACATGTACGAGGCCGGCAAGGAAATCCTGAACGCCTACGAGCGCATCAGCACCGGCGACATCCTGGCGCTCAAGCAGCCCTTTGCCGGCCGCGCGCGCGTCAAGTTCGAAGAGCAGGCGCAGGCGTATGGCGACAAGCTGTACGACGCGCAGGCGCCGCGCAGTCAAGCGGCTGCAACGTCCAACCCGTAGTCTGTCCCTGATTGCAATTTGTCTTTATCCAGGAAATACCGAAATGACCGAAACCAGCCTGATTCTTGACGTGAACGCTGAACGCCTGCAAACGCTGCTGCAATCCGCGGGCTACCGCGTGACCTTGTCCGAGCAGAATGGCATGGTCCAGTTGCTGAGCGCCAGCCAGGGCGTCGGCTTTGCCGCCCGCATGGGCAACCCGGCCCAGCAGGAAGGGCATTATCTGGACTACACGCTCAGCTGCGCGTTGCGCGTGCAGGGCGAACTGCCGGCCGGCCTGGCCGACCGCTGGAACGTGGAAAAGCGTTTTGCCCGCCTGTCGGTGCAAGGCGTGTTCCTGGTGCTGGAACTGGACGTGATCGTGGCCGGGGGCGTGTCGGAGACCTATCTGCGCGCCACCACCGAGCTGTGGGATCGCCTGTTGCAGGAGTTCCTGCTGTTCCTGCGCGCCAATGCGTCGGACCAAGACAGTGCTGCCGACGCCCCGGCTGAGGGCGCCGCCGAAGCGCCGCAGCGCCTCGACACCGAACCCGTCAACGCCGAAACCACCGACGCGACGGCTACCGCATAGCGCGGCCCCGCAGCGCGCCGCCGGATGCAGGCCTGTCCGGCGGCGCACTGAAGCTCCATAGAGGTTCCCATCATGACCAAGATCCTGAATTCGTCCCATCGGCTGCGCGTGACCGCGGCGGTCCTGTTGATCGCCGCATTGGCCGGCGCGGTCGCGCTGATGCGCGGCAACGATGCTCAAAGTAGCGAAAGGGCGCCCACCAAAGTGCTGGCATCCGCCGCGCCCGCTGCGGCACCCGCGCCTGCACCGGCCGCGGTGCAGGCCAACCGGCCCCCTGCGATCGCGACGCTGGGCGCCGTGAAGGTGGACCGCGATGAACTGCTGCGCCAACTGCAAGCCATGCCGCCGCAGGCGCGCGGGCAATTGAAGGAAAATCGTGCCGGCCTGGACCAATGGCTGCGTGCGCGCCTGGCCGAAAAGGCGTTGATCGAGCAAGCCCGCGCGCAGGGCTGGCAGGACAAGCCGGAAATCAAGCGCGCGTTCCAGGCGGCGCAAGAAAGGATCGTGCTGCAAAGCTATCTGGAGTCGGTCAGCCGGGCGCCGGACGACTATCCGGCCCAGGCGGACCTGCAAGCCGCCTACGAGCGCGCCAAGCCGCAACTGGCGGTGCCGGCCCAGTACCGCGTCAGCCAGATCTTCCTGCCGGCCGCCCTGGGCGATGCCGACGCGGTGGCATCGGCACGCAAACAGGCCCAGGACCTGGTCAAGCGCGCGCAGGCGCCCAAGGCGGATTTCGCGGCCCTGGCGCAGAACTTCTCGCGCGACGACACCACGCGCGCGCAGGGCGGCGATATCGGCTTCCTGCCGCTGGCGCAGTTGACGCCCGAGATGCGTCCGGTGATCGAGCAGATGAAAGAGGGCGAGGTATCTGCCCCGGTGCAGTCGGCGGCGGGGTTTCACATCCTGAAGCTGTCCGCATTCCGCGCGGCCAGCGTCACGCCGTTCGATCAAGTAAAGGAAGAGCTGCGCGCCGCGCTTCGCTCGCAACGCCAGGAACTGGCCGCGCGCGCCTATCTGGAGGGCTTGTTGAATGCCGGTACCGTCAGCATCGATGGCGCGGCCCTCAATGCCGCGTTTGAACAAACCGCGACCCTCTCGACGGCCAGCCCGGCCGTCGCCCGCGCCCAATGAGAAGACGGCGTCGTACACGGCGGGAGCCGTCGGGCAAGTGTTGGACACCCGTCTGACGCTGGCGCTGGGCGATGCCCGTGCGCCGGCCAGCCTGCAATGCGCAGGGGCGTTGCTTCAGGCGTTGCGCCAGACCTATCCCGACGGGCTGGGCCGTTGGTTCCCGCTGGTGCCCGACCAGGGGGCGGGCCACGCGCGTGAGGGGTCGCGCGAGTCGGGGCTGGATCTGTCCGACTTGCGCGTGCTGTACCGGGCGTTGCGGGTCAGCTGGCTGGCCGAACTGGTGTTCGGCAGCCGCGAGCGGGCGCACCAGTGGCTGAGCAGCCCCAAAAGGCGTCTGCTGGGGCGGGTGCCCTTATTGCTGTGCCAGCACGGCAAACACGCCGTGGCAATCGAAGAATGGCTCATCGATATCGATGAAGGAAACGGTCCATGATTGCGCTTTGGCGCTTGAGCAACAGCCAGGACCTGCAACCGCGGGCCCGACCGCCGGGCCGCTGGCATGGCGCGGGCGCGCCGGTGGTGGTGCTGGACGCGAACCCGGCGGCCGCGGTCTTCGCGCGGCTGGCCTTGTCGGAAGTGGCGCATCCGCAGGCCTTGCCCAGCCACTACTTCCTGCTGGAAGTGATGGCGCCGGACCATGCCGTCAGCGACGCGACCGTGCCCCTGCATTGGGAAACCGATCTGCCTGCGACCCGGGCGGTTGGCGATGCCTGGCTGGCGCGCGGCGACACCCTGCTGCTTCGGGTGCCGTCGGCGGCGGGCGGCGTGCAATACCTGCTTAACGCTGCCCATCCGCATCTGGCGCGATGCCAGATCGTGTCGTCGGTGGCGTATCCCTACGCGCCGCACCTGGCGGGAATTGCCGACGCGGTGCTGGAAGGAGCCGGGTGGCTGGTGGCGGCGGGCGGGGGCGGCGCGCGGGACTAGAATGGGGCTCCGTCGGCTTTGGTGCCGGCGTGCAACCGTTCCCGTCAGGAGCCCGCCGTATGACCGCACTCTCCGCTGCCCCCACGCCGGGCGCAGCGTTGCCCGCCTACACCGCGCAGGTGGACATCGTTTCCATCCAGTCCCAAGTCGTCTATGGCTATGTCGGCAACAACGCCGCCATGCCGGTCTTCCGCCGCGCGGGCCTGCGCGCCATCGCGGTACCCACCGTTATCTTGAGCAACACGCCGCATTACCCGACGCTGCACGGCGGCGCGGTACCGCTGGATTGGTTCGAAGGCCTGTTGAAGGGGCTGGACGAGCGCGGTGTCACCAAGGTGGCGCGTGCCGTCGTCTGCGGCTACCTGGGGCAACCCGGCCAGGCGGACCTGCTGGCGCGCTGGCTACCGGCGTTGCGCGCCGCGCGTCCGGACCTGCGCGTGCATATCGATCCCGTGATGGGCGACCGCAACGATGGCCTGTACGTGGACGCGGGCCTGGTTGCGCAATACCGCGGCCTGCTGGTGCCGCTGGCGGACGGCATGACCCCGAACCACTTCGAGCTGGAATTACTGGTCGGCCGGGCCCTGGCGTCCATCGACGACGTGGTGGCGGCCGCGCGCGAGCTGATCGCGCAGGGCCCCGAATGGATCGTCGTAACCAGCGCTGCCCCGATGGCGGCCACGCCCGGCACGTTGCAGCTGGCGGTGGTGACGCGTGATAAGGCCAGCATCGTCACCCATCCCGAAATCGCCATCCCGCCGTCGGTGCACGGCACGGGCGACGTGTTCATGGCCAGCCTGACGGCCAGGCTGCTGACCGGGCAAGACCTGCCCGACGCCGCGCGCGAGGCCGCGGCCCAGGTCACGGCGACGCTGGAACGCACGCGCGAGCTGGCGTGGGAAGAGCTGGCCGTGGAAGACTAGGGCGGCGCAAGGCCCCATTCAGTGCGAAGCGATCCGGGGCGGACAGGCCCCGTTCCGGGAAGGGGCCTTCGCGTCAGTACGTCTTGTACGGCAGGAACTTGCCGCTCATCACGATCTGCACACGGTCGCCCCTGGGGTCGGCTTCGCGCGACAAATCCATCTTGAAGTCGATGGCGCTCATGATGCCGTCGCCGAATTCCTCGTTGATCAGTGCCTTGAACGTGGTGCCATACACGTTGATCAGTTCATAGAAGCGGTAGATCAGCGGATCGGTGGGCACCGACGTGGGCAGCGACCCCTTGTAGGGCACCACCTGCAGTTGCACCACCGCGTCGGCGGGCAGGTCCAGCACGCGCGCGGCGGCCAGGGCCTGTTCTTCGGTCAGCGTCATCTGGCCCAACAACGCGGCCGTGGTCCATTCCTTGCTTTGGCCGACGGCTTCAGCGATGGCGGCCCAGCTCAGCTTCTTTTCCAGCTTGCGGGTGACGATCAGTTCGGTGACTTCAGCGCGGGACATCATGATGGGATTCACTCCTTGTGGGATGCCTTGTCGACCAGGAAGTCGACGAGATGGTTGCGGATTTCGTAGTAGCGGGGTTCGTGGTGCAGGCTGGCCCGGGTGCGGTCACGCGGCAGGTCCACGTTGACGGACTCGGCAATACGGGCATAGGGGCCCGCGCTCATCAGCAAGACGCGGTCCGACAGCAGGATCGCCTCGTCCACATCATGCGTGATCATGAATACGGTCTGGCGCGTTTCCTGGACGATGGCGCGCAGTTCGTCCTGGATGGTGCCGCGCGTCAGCGCGTCCAGCGCGCCGAACGGCTCGTCCAGCAACAGCATCTTGGGCTGGATCGCGAAGGCGCGGGCAATGCCCACGCGTTGCTTCATGCCGCCCGACAGTTCGCAGGGTTTCTTGCCGGCCGCTTGCGCCAGGCCAACCATGTCCAGATAGCGCAGGCTGTGCGCGCGCACCTGCTCGCGGTCATAGGCGGGCCAGCGCGACCGCACGCCGAATTCCACGTTCTGCAGCGCGGTCAGCCACGGCAGCAGGGCGTGCGCCTGGAACACGACGCCGCGTTCCAGCGACGGCCCGGCGATCTGGCGGCCGTCCATGATGACGACGCCCTCATGCGTGTCGTCGATGCCGGCCAGCACGTTCAGGATGGTTGTCTTGCCGCAGCCAGAATGGCCGATCACGCACACGAACTGGCCTTGTTCGATGGTGAAATCGATGTTCTCGAAGACGGGCGCTTGAGGCTGCCCGTTGCGGCTCGGGTAGCGTTTTCCCAGCCCTTCGACTTGCAGGAAAGATTGGCTCATGGCGTCATTCCCGGTAGCTGACCAGCCGGGCGGCGCGCGCCAGCAGGGTATCCAGCAGCATGCCGATCAGGCCGATGAAGAAAATGGCGCAGATGATGTTCGCGATGGACAGGTTGTTCCATTCATTCCAGACGAAGTAGCCGATGCCCGTGCCGCCGATCAGCATTTCGGCGGCCACGATCACCAGCCACGCAATGCCCACCGAAATCCGCATGCCGGTCATGATGGTGGGCGCCGCCGCGGGCAGCACCACCTGCAGCGCGGTGCGCAGGCGCGACACTTCCAGCGTGCGCGCGACGTTCAGCCAGTCCTGCCGCACCGCGCCCACGCCAAAGGCGGTATTCACCAGCATCGGCCACAACGAGCAGATGAAGATGACGAAGATGGCGGACGTGTCCGCATCCTTGATGGTGTAGAGCGCAAGCGGCATCCAGGCCAACGGCGAGATGGGCTTGAGCACCTGGATAAAGGGGTCGAAGGCGCGATAGACGGTCTTGGACATGCCGATCAGGAATCCCAGCGGAACCGCCACCAGCGCCGCCAGACCGAAGCCCGTCAGCACGCGGGCCACCGAATAGGCCAACTGCACGCCGATGCCTTTGTCGTTGGGGCCGCGGTCGTAGAACGGGTCTTGCAGGTGCCGCCATAGCTGCGCGCCGACGTCGGCGGGCCCGGGGAACGGCGTTTTCGAGCCGCTGGCCGCGGCGTTGCCGACCAGGGCGGCATAGGCCGGGTCCACCGTCGCGCCGCCCGTCTCGGGGCGGGTGGCGACGTGCCACAGCAGCAGGAAGGCCAGGAACAGCGCGATGGACAGGAATGCCGCCCGCCAATGTTGCACGGACCGCATCAAGTCCTCCGGATCTTGAAACCGGCCAGGTAGGCCTCGGGTTGGCTGGGGTCGAATGGCTTTCCCATGATGCTGAATGTCTTCGCCGTTTCGGCGGGCGGGGTCAGCCCGGCTTCGCGCATCAGACGCACGGCGTCGGTGGCCAGGAAGACCTCGCTTGCCACCTTCTGGTAGTCCACATCGCCCTTGACCTGGCCCCAACGCTTCATCTGCGTCAGGATCCAGACGGCGAACGACTGCCAGGGCATGGGGTCGAAATCGATGCGGTTGGGGTCGCTCAGTACCTTGCCCAGGCCATCGGCGTAGGTGCCGGTCAGCACCTGCTCCACCACCGTGACGGGCTGGTTCAGGTAATTGGGCGCGGCAATGGCGGCGGCGATTTCCTTGCGGTGCGCCGGTGCGCGGGCGTAGGCCGTGGCTTCGATGATGGCCTTCAGCAGCGCCTGGTACGTGTTGGGCATCGTCGTCACGAATTCCTTGCTGGCCGAGAACGCGCAGCAGGGGTGGCCGTCCCAGATCGCTTTGGACAGGGTGTGGATGAAGCCCACGCCATCGTAGACGGCGCGCTGGTTCACCGGGTCGGGCGCCAGGAAGCCGTCGATGTTGTCGGCGCGCAGGTTGGCCACCATTTCGGGCGGCGGCACGGAACGGATCTGTACGTCGGTGTCGGGGTCCAGACCGTGCTCGGCCAGGTAGTAGCGCAACAGGTAGTTGTGCATGGAATAGTCGAACGGTACGGCAAACTTGAAGCCTTTCCAGTCCTTGGGATCGCGACGGTCCTTGTGCTTCATGGACAAGGTGATGGCCTGGCCGTTGATGTTCTCCACGGCGGGCATCGTCCACGGCACGGCGCGGCTGGCGCCGACGCCCATCGAGATCGCCAGCGGCATCGGCGACAGCATGTGCGCCGCGTCGTATTCGCCCGACATGGCCTTGTCGCGGATCAGCGCCCAGCCGGCCGTCTTCACCACTTCCACGTCCAGGCCCTGTTTGGCGTAGAAGCCCATGGGATGCGCCATGATGATGGGCGTGGCGCAGGTGATGGGAATGAAGCCGACTTTCAGTTTCTGCTTTTCCAGCGGGCCGGTCGATTGCGCGAAGGCGTCACGGGCAGCGGCCAGGGGGAAGATCGACGCGATGGCGGCCATGGCGGTACCGCTGCCCACCGCGCGCAGGAAGCGCCGGCGCAGCGCGTCTTGGGGAAAGAGGGCGCGCATCACCGCTTGTTCGACGGCGCTGTCCGCCGCGGATTGGCTGTCGCGCTCGTGTTCGGCTTTCGAGGCGTGGCGGCCGCAACCGCAGGCAAGACGGGTATCGGCGTCGAACGGATTGCTGAATAGGGACATGGGATGGCTCCGGCCAGACTGGGTTGCAGCCATCATGGGGCCGGCCGCGCCAAGCCGGTATCCCGGGTTCGACGATATGCGTGTAGTGCCTTTACTACGCGGTGCGCGCCGTGCGCTGCGCTGGTGCGCAGGCGGCTACGGTGCACCCAGCTGGTGCGTGTTGGCGTAGGCCACCAGTTCCACCAGCGTGCGCACGCCCAGTTTTTCGAATATGCGGCTGCGGTATGTCGAGATCGTGTTGACCGACAGCGCCAGCTGTTCGCCGATGGCCGAGACCGAGCGGCCGGCTACCAGTAGCTGCAATACCTGGAATTCGCGGTTCGACAGCAGTTCGTGCGGCAGGCGCGAGCTGTCCTGGCGCACGGTCTGCGCCAGCAGTTCGGCCACGGCGGGCGTCACGTACATTTTTCCGGCGGCGGCATTTACCAGCGCGGACAGCAATTCGTCGGGGTCGCAGCCTTTGTTCAGATAGGCATGGGCGCCGGTGCGCAGCGCGCGCACGGCAAACTGCGTTTCGGGGTAGACGGACAGCATGACGACGCCCAGCAAGGGGTAGTCGGCGCGCACGGTCTTCAGTACGTCCAGGCCGTCGCGTTCGCCCAGCGCCACGTCCAGCACCATGGCGTCGTAGCGGGCCTGGCGCAGGGCGCGCAAGGCGGACGGCGCGTCGGCGGCTTCATGGACAAGGGCGACGCGCGGGTCTTCTTCCAGGATGCGGGCCAGGCCGCGGCGGATGATGAGGTGGTCATCGACGATAAGCAGGTTCAGGGCCATGTCGCGGGTCAGGTGGGAGGAAGGCGCAGGCGGGCGCGCATGCCGGCGCCGGGGGCGCTGTCCAGCGCAAGGTCGCCGCCGATGCCGCGGGCGCGTTCGCGCATGCCAAGGATGCCGAAGGTGCGGGGGGCTTCGGGCAGCAGCATGCCGATGCCGTCGTCTTCCACGGTCAGTAGCAGGCCGTCGTCGCTCCAGGCCGCGCTGACGCTGACGCTGCGGGCGCGGGCGTGGCGCTGCACGTTGGTCAGCAGTTCCTGGACGATGCGGTAGACGGCGATTTCAGCGTTGCGATCCAGCCGCCGGCGTTCGGTGTCAGGGGGGCACAGGTAGCGGCATTGCAGGCCGGTGCGGGCCTGCAGGTCTTGCAGCAGCGTTTCCAGCGCGGCCCACAGGCCCAGGTGGTCCAGCACGACGGGCCGCAGGTCGGTCAGGATGCGGCGCGTGGCGCCCATGGCCGTCTGGGTGACTTCCAGCATGCGGTCGACGTGGGTTTGCAAGGCAGGGGTGGCGCCCAGCTGGCGGCGCAGCCAATTCAAGTCCAGCTGCAGGGCGGTGAACGAAGCGCCAAGTTCGTCGTGGATGTTGCGGGCGATGTGGGCGCGTTCTTCTTCGCGCAGGCTGGACAGGTGCGAGGACAGGCGGCGCAGCGAGTCGTGGGCGTCGCTGAGTTCGGCGGTGCGTTCGCCGACGCGGCGTTCCAGTTCGCGTTCGGTGCGTTTGCGGTCGGTGATGTCGGAAAAGGTGACAACGGCGCCGACGACTTCGTGGTCATCGAGGATGGGATAGGAGGCGTATTGGGCGTCGAAACACGAGCCGTCGCGGCGCCAGAGCACTTCATCGTCGACCCGTTCGCCACGGCCTTCGCGGAAGGCGCGGAAGATGCGGCAGTCATGCACGTGCATAAGGGCGCGGTTGGCGTGGGAGTGATGGATCAGGTAGTGCATGTTGCGGCCGACGACTTCGTCGGGGGTGTAGCCGAGCATGGTGGCGCCGGGGCCGTTGATGAAGATGCACCGGCCGCGCAGGTCGATGCCGTAGATGCCTTCGCCGGCGGATTCCAGAAGCATTTCCAACTGCCGGCGCCAGGCGGCGTGGTGCGAGAGGTGGTTCAGGTCGGCGAACATGGTTTTGCTTTTTCCCGGGAGCTTCCCCGGCCCCTTGCGCGGGTTTTTTTGCGCGTGATTTTTTGGGGAGTTTACGGGAGGCTTGGGGGG
>NZ_JBHFII010000061.1:586790-588512 GCF_057334215.1 Achromobacter maghribensis
CCTTCGCTCCGGACTGCCCCGTCGTCATCTTCGTTGTTGCCTGCGGCAACTGCCTTCAGATTCCCTCGGGCTTATCGACGCCCCGCGCCCCCCAGGCCGCCGCCGCCCCGGGCTCCGCCAGCGGGAACCTGGCGTCCGTGGGGAAGGAGGGTGTGCTTGGCGTTTTGGTGCAGGGGAGGGGTGGTCTGGAAGGTCTTGCAGGGTCGCCCATCGCCTGCCGCGCGGGCGGCGGGCGGTGGGCATTTGGTGGGCGTAATTCTTCGGTTCGTTGTCTTAGGGGACGAGCGACAGGCCGATGCGGAATTGCGATTCGTTGCGCTGGTTGTAGCCCAGCAGCGTTTCGCCGTAGCCGTTGAAGTATTGCAGGTGCAGATAACCGTTCATGTTCAGCCACGTGCGCTGCAACGGCCAGGCGAAGTCCAGCTGGGTGGTGCGGCGCTTCTGGTCGCCCTGGCGGTACATCGCCGAGACGACGGCGCCGTTGTCTTGGGCCCAGCGCAGTTGCCAGTCGACGTGTCCTGCGTAGTCGGCGTAGTCGCGGTTTTCGTCCGCGACGCCAAAGTAGGCTTTGACCTTGGGGGCAAAGGTCAGCGTGCTGCCACCGTCGAAACGGTAGTGGAAGCGCGGCTCGATGTAGCCGTCGTTGACCGAGCGGGAATCTTCGCCGTCCTTACCGTTGGAGCTGTGTTCAACGCCGGTGTTCATGCCGAAGCGCCAGTTCTGGTTGGCGGACTGCCACATGTTGTCCGACAGCCAGAAGGCGCTGGGGTTGAAGGTGGTGTCGATGAAGGGCATGGAGTCGCCCTGCAAGTCCCACAGCGAGGTCTGGGTGTAGGCCAGGTAGAAGTTTTCGCCCCAGGTCGCGGGACGGTCGCCGTGGGGGCTGAAGAGGCGATACTTGGCGCTGATCTGGAAGCGCGCGGTGGTTTGGCCGCGGGTGCCGATGTCGAAGTAGACCGGCTTGTATTCCGAGATCGAGCTGCGGAAACGGTCGAACGCCGTTTGCGGCTGCACGCTGGGCACGACGGCGGCGTCGGGAGCGGGGCCGCCTTCGGGCGATGCGCCCACGGCGGTGACGGCGGCGACCGGCACGGGCTGGCCGCTGCGGGCGTCCACCACCGGGCCTTGGGCGGGCGTGCTGGCAACGGTGCCGCTTTCACGGCCGGTGGTGTCCAGCGCCATCATCGACGGCTGTCCCTCGATGGAGACGGCTTGCAGGCCGCGTGCCGTGCTGGGCACGACGGCGGTCCACGCCATGCGCGCGAAGTTATTGACGGGCACGCTGTAGCTGGCCCGGTCGCCGGCAAGCTTGGCCAGGCTGCGCACGATCTGGCCGTCCTGGCCGCGCCACTGCAGCACCAGCTCGGGCGGTGCTTGCCAGTTGGCGCGCGCGCTGTCTTCGTTGAAGAACACGGCCTCGATGGTGACGGTTTCGCCGGGGGCGGCGGATGGCCGGTCCAGGCGGTACGACACACCGGCGGCGGCGGAACCTGCCGCGCCCAGGGCGAGAGCGCCGGCAAGGGTGCGCAGGGCAAGGGAGAAGCGTGTGTGACGGCGTCGGGACATGGCGTGCGATGGTTTTTTTTGTGACGAGGCAATGTAGCATCGCACGCCGAAACTGTTTGTAAGGCAGGCTTATCGGATGTAGGGCGTGTAATAAACAGGTGTTACTCAGGATGTCTGAGGGCAGACGCACACGTCCCACGAGACAAGGCCCCGCGC
>NZ_JBHFII010000061.1:588532-590615 GCF_057334215.1 Achromobacter maghribensis
GCGCGGGGCCTTGTGTTTCAAGCCTTTTGCGGGCTTATTCGCCGAACTTGATGCCCTGAGCCAGCGGCAGGTTGCGCGAATAGTTGATGGTGTTGGTCGCGCGGCGCATGTAGTTGCGCCAGGCGTCCGAACCCGATTCGCGGCCGCCGCCGGTTTCCTTTTCGCCGCCGAAGGCCCCGCCGATTTCGGCGCCGGACGTGCCGATGTTGACGTTGGCGATGCCGCAGTCCGAACCCGCGGCGGACAGGAAGGTTTCGGCTTCGCGCAGGTCATTGGTGAAGATCGCGGACGACAGGCCTTGCGGCACCCCGTTCTGCAGCGCCAGCGCATCGCCGAATTCCTGGTAGCGCATCACGTACAGGATGGGCGCGAAGGTCTCGTGGCAAACCACGTCGGTCTGGCCGGGCATTTCGGCGATCGCCGGGCGCACGTACCAGGCGTTCGGGTATTCGTCGGCCAGCACGCGTTCGCCGCCGGTGACCTTGCCGCCTTGCTCGCGCGCGGCCTTCAGGGCGTCTTGCATGGCGTCGAACGACACACGGTCGATCAGCGGCCCGACCAGGTTGCCGCTGTCCAGCGGGTTGCCGATCGGCGCGCTGGCGTAAGCCTTGTGCAGGCGCTGCACCAGCGCGTCGGCCACGCTTTCATGAACGATCAGCCGGCGCGTGGTGGTGCAGCGCTGGCCGGCAGTGCCGATGGCGCCGAATACGATGCCGCGCGCGGCCATGTCCAGGTCGGCCGTGGGGCCGACGATGATGGCGTTGTTGCCGCCCAGCTCCAGCAGCACGCGGCCGAAGCGTTGCGCCACGCGCGGGCCCACCTGGCGGCCCATGCGGGTCGAACCCGTGGCCGACACCAGCGCCACGGTGTGCGAATCCACCAGCGCTTCACCGACTTCGCGGCCACCGATCAGCACTTCGGACAGGCCGGCGGGCGCGTCACCGAAACGCTGCATGGCTTGCGCGAAAAGGGCTTGGCAGGCCAGGGCGGTCAACGGTGTTTTTTCGGACGGTTTCCAGACCACGGCGTTGCCGCAGACGATTGCCAGGGCCGCGTTCCACGACCACACGGCCACCGGGAAGTTGAAGGCGCTGATGACGCCGATGACACCCAGCGGATGCCACGTTTCCATCATGCGGTGGCCGGGGCGCTCGGAGGCGATGGTCAGGCCGTACAACTGGCGCGACAGACCCACGGCGAAATCGCAGATGTCGATCATTTCCTGCACTTCGCCTTCGCCTTCGGCCACGATCTTGCCCGCTTCCAGGCTGACCAGACGGCCCAGCGCCGTCTTGTTTTCGCGCAACGTTTCGCCCAGCAGACGGATGAGTTCCCCCCGGCGCGGCGCCGGCACGTCGCGCCAGGCCAGGCTGGCCTGGCGGGCGCGGGTGATGGCCGAATGGGCCTGTGCCACCGTATGTTCATGCACCTGGGCCAGTTCGGCGCCGTCGATCGGGCTGCGGGCGGTCAGCGTGCCGCCGGTAAGCGCGGCCGGATTCAGGCCGAGCGCGCGCAGGATGTCTTGGGGGGTGTCCATGCCGGTTCCTTGGATTGCCAGCGAAGCCCATGTCTTCGCTTAAGGGTTATGCCTAAGTGGCGATTCTGGAAAAAAATTTACTATACGAAACTCCAGCGTGAATTGCGAAACTTTTTTTCTTAACCGGCTTAAGCGCCGCTTCCCCCGGGGAGACCGCTCCGAGGCCCGTTTGGAAACCTCTTTCGGGGTGCATCAGTGGCAGACGCTTTACTTGATGTCCAAGCCGTCACCAAGACCTTCCAGCGGGAGGGCCAGCCGCCGCATCTGGCATTGGACGGTGTCGATTGCCAATTGAACCGGGGCGAGGTCATGGTGGTGGTCGGGCCGTCTGGCTCGGGAAAGAGCACCTTGCTGCGCACCCTGAATGGTCTGGAAAGCATCGACAGCGGCACGATCCGCGTGGACGGCGTGTCATTGACGGCCCCCGACACCGACGTCAACCGCTGGCGCACTGAAGTCGGCATGGTGTTCCAGCACTTCAACCTGTTCCAACACCGTACTGCGCTGGACAACGTCGCGCTACCCCAACGGGTCGTCCGCGGCCCC
>NZ_JBHFII010000061.1:590670-615165 GCF_057334215.1 Achromobacter maghribensis
CCCCCCCCCCCCCGACGCCGAACGCTATGCCCGCGACCTGCTGGGCCGCGTAGGGATGGGCGATTTCGGCCAACGCTACCCCAGCCAGCTGTCCGGCGGCCAGCAGCAGCGCGTGGCCATCGCCCGCGCGCTGGCCATGGACCCCAAGTTGATGCTGTTCGACGAAGCCACGTCCGCGCTGGACCCGGAAACCGTCGGCGGCATCCTGGAATTGATGCGCGGTCTGGCTCGCGACGGCATGACCATGGCGGTCGTCACTCACGAAATGGGGTTTGCGCGCGACGTCGGCGACCGGGCCTTGTTCATGGATGCGGGCCGCATTGTGGAAATGGGCACGCCCGACGAGGTGTTCTGCCACCCGAAGGAGGCGCGTACCCGCGCCTTCCTGGAAAAGATTTTGTAGTCCAAGCGAGGCCGCTCCGGCTGATCCGGGCGCTGCCGGCCTTGCGGCAACACAACGTGCTTTGCCCGGAATGACAAGGTTTCATCCACCTCTAGGGGACATTCAAATGCTGAAAATCAAACAATGGCTGGGCGTGGCCGGTGTCGCGCTGGCGGCCGCCACCGTGGCGTTGCCCGCGCAGGCCGACGAACTGGGCGACATCATCAAGCGCGGCGAATTGCGCGTGGCGGTCCAGACATCCGGGCCCCTGATGAGCTTCATGGACAAGACGGGCAAGCGCACGGGCCTGGCGGTGGAAGTCGCCAAGCGCATGGCCGACGACCTGGGCGTGAAATTGGTGCTGCAAGACTATGAATGGAAGGGCCTGTTGCCGGCGTTGCTGTCGGGCAAAGCCGACATGGTCGCCGCCGACATGACGCCCACGCCGCAGCGCGCGGCCCAGGTGCTGTTCTCGGCGCCGATGTTCTACGCCGAAACCGTGGCCGTGGTGCCCAAGGATTCCCCGTACAAGTCGTACGAGGAACTGGACAAGGCCGGTGTCAACGTCGGCGTGCTGGGTGCCAGCACCTACGCCGAAGTGGGCAAGAAGATGCTGCCCAAGGCCACCATGAAAGAGTTCTCGGGGGGCAGCGCGCCGGTTGGCCAGGCCTTGTCCAGCGGCCGCCTGGACGCCGGCATCATGTCCATGTCCACCGCCAACCAGTTTCTGGTCGACTTCGGCAACCTGCGCGTGCTGGACGGCGTGATGGTGCGCGAGCCCCTGGCCTTCGCCGTCGGTCCCAACGCCTTCCGCCTGAAGTTCTGGCTGGACAACTGGCAAACCCTGAAGACCGCCGACAACACGCTGCCCGAGCAGGTGAAGTACTGGTACTCCACCGACTGGAAGAAAGACCATTAATCGCTAGAACCGCTACGGGGAGACCGGACCGCCCATGGACTGGCTGATCGATTACTACAACTGGCGCATCGTCAGCCAGTACGCGGACCAATTCGCGACAGGCCTGACCAACACCCTGATCGCCGCGGGCGCAAGCCTTGTGCTGTCGGTGTTGGCGGGCGTGCCCCTGGCGCTTTTGCACATGTCGTCCAAAGCCGCCGTTTGGCGCCCCGTGGCCGCATACGTGCAGTTCATCCGTTCCACGCCCCTGCTGGTGCAGATCTACCTGGTCTATTACGCCGTGCCCATGCTGATGCCGGGCGCCAAGGGCTGGAGCGAGATGGTGCTGGGCATCCTGGCGATGACCTTGCACCACGCCGCCTACATGAGCGAGATCATCCGCGTGGGCATCGAGTCCGTGCCGCGTGGCCAGGTGGAAGGCGCCAAGGCGTGCGGCATGAATTATCAGCAGCGGCTGCGCTACGTGGTGCTGCCGCAGGCGTTCGTCAACACGCTGCCGCCCCTGTTGGGCCAGACCGCCGTGTTGATCAAGGACACCTCGCTGCTGTCGTTGATCACGGTGTTTGAACTGGTCGCGGCCGGCGTGCAGATGAATAGCGACCGCATCGTGCCCAATGAAAGCTTCCTGACCATCGCCGCTGGCTATCTGCTGATCTACGGCGTCATGCTGTTGTTGTCCCGGGGCGTCAGCCTCTGGCTGGCGGGTCCGGCCTGGAACGCGAGGTAAGCATGCTGGATTCCTATCTTTCCACCGCTGGCGTCGTGCTGCCCTTCCTGCTGAAGGGCTTTTGGGAAACGCTGAAGATCTCGTTCGTGGCCATCATCGCGGGCTCGTTGCTGGGGTTTGTGATCGGCGTGATCCGCAGCTACCGCATCCGCGGCATCCACCAGCTGTTGGGCCTGTATATCCATGTCCTGCGCGGCACGCCGTTCCTGGTGCAGCTCTACATCTTCTATTTCGTGTTGCCCAGCTCGGGGATCGAACTGCTGCATTGGGACTCGGCCACCGCGGCGTTTGTGTCGCTGTCCGTCTATACATCCTGCTATGTCGCCGAAATCGTCATGGGCGCCATCCAGTCGGTGCCGCGCGGCCAGACCGAAGGCGCGATGACTCTCGGCCTGCGTCCCCTGCAGATCCTGCGGCTGGTCATCCTGCCGCAAGCCATGCGGCTGATCGTGCAGCCAATGAGCGGCGTCTACGTCATGCTGATTAAAAGCACGGCCATCCTGTCGGTGGTCGGCATTACCGAACTGACCCGGCAAGGCGAGGTGTTCATCATCACCTTTCCCGCCAAGTCGCTGTTTATCTACGGCATGATCGCCGCCATCTATTTCATCTACTGCTACCCGTTGCTGCGCCTGGCCAACTGGCTGGAAAAGCGCCTGACGGGCGGATTGCAGGGCGCAAGCCTGCACTGACACGGACTCCCACCGGCATGGCCTCCGAGTACATCGATACCTATTACAAGCGCACGCTCTCCGACAGCGCGACCTACTACCCGCCGCTGGCGGGCGCATGCAGCACCGACGTCTGCGTGGTCGGCGGCGGCCTGGCCGGCCTGTCCACCGCACTGGAACTTGCCCGCCGCGGCCGTAGCGTCACCCTGCTGGAAGGCCGGCGCATCGCCTGGGGCGCGTCGGGACGCAACGGCGGATCGGTGTCGCCCGCCTTCTCGGCCGGCGCCGACGCCATCAAACGGCACGTCGACGAAGACCACTACCGGCAGCTCTACCGACTGTCGATGGAAGGCGTGGAAATCATCCGCGACAATATCCGCAGCCTGGCCATCGCCGATGCACAAAAGGTTGATGGACGCTTGCGCGTGGTGCGCTACGAAGCGACCGATGCATTGAACCAGTGGTGCGACGCCCAGCGCCGCGACTTCGGTCGCGACGTGCGCTTCCTCACACGCAGCCAGGTGCGCGAACGCCTGGTATCGGACGTCTATCACCAGGGCGTCGAAGACCCCGCTTCGTTTCATTTCCACCCGTTGAACTATGCCCGGGCGCTGGCCCGCGAATGCGCCCGGCTGGGCGTGCGCGTCCACGAAGATTCCGCCGTGACCGGCGCCACGCTGAACGGCGCGGTCAAGCACTTGCAGACCGCGCAGGGGCAGGTCGACGCCCGTGCCGTGGTGCTGGCCACCGGCGGCTACACGGGCGACGTCGTGCCGGCGCTGCGCCGGGCCATGCTGCCCATTGCCACCTACATCATGCTGACCGAACCCTTGGGCGACCGGGTGCACGACGCCATCCGCAGCACGGCAGCCATCGGCGACGACCGGCGCGCCGGCAACTATTACCGGGTACTGGATGGCGGCCGCATCGGCTGGGGCAGTAGAATCACCACCCGTGTCGACGACCCGCCGGATCTGGCCGAGTCCCTGCGCCGAGAATTGCTGTCCGTCTACCCTCAATTGCAGGGGGTGCGCGTCGAGACCGCATGGTCGGGGCGCATGGCCTACGCCCGCCATCTGATGCCGCAGATCGGCCTGCTGGCGCAGGACGTGTGGTATTGCACGGCGTTCGGCGGCCATGGCATGAATACCACCTCGATCGGCGGGCGCGTCGTCGCCGAAGGGATCACGGGCGACACCCAGCGCTACAAGCTGTTCCAACCTTTCGGGCTGGCATGGAACGGCGGCGGGCTGGGCACGGCGGCGGTTCAACTGACCTATTGGTCTTACCAGGCGCGCGACTGGTGGCGGGAGCGCACAACGCGGGCATGACAAGGTACACAGGATGCAAGGCAACAAACAGAGCGCACTGGCACAACGGCTGCGAGCCCTGCGCCAGGCGCGCGATTGGACACTGAAGCAGGCGGCGGCCGCCACCGGCGTCGCCGCGTCCACGCTGTCCAAGATCGAAAACAGCCTGCTGTCGCCCACCTATGACAACCTGATCAAGATCGCCGCCGGCCTGGACCTGGACGTGGCCGAACTCTTCACCGCGTCCGACGCCCACATGGGCACCGGCCGCCGCAGCCTCAGCCGCCAGGGCGAAGGGCGCCAGTACGAAACACCGTATTACGACCACCGGCTGCTGTGCACCGCCCTGTCGCACAAGCGCATGATGCCGTTCCACACCCGCGTCAAGGCGCGCGCTTTCGACGATTTCCAGGACTGGAGCCGCCATGGCGGCGAAGAATTCGTCTACGTGCTGGAAGGCGAGGTGCAGCTGTACACCGAGTTCTATGAACCGGCCCGGCTGAGGGCCGGCGAAAGCTTCTATATCGACAGCCGCATGGGGCACCGGGTGATCAGCCTGAGCGAAAACGACGCCATCGTGCTGTGGGTGTCCACCCACGCGGACATAGAAGAAGAGTAGGGCGGCACCGCGCCCGCCCACCTTTTTCCGCAACAAGGTAAAATGCGGCGCCCGGACATCTTCCGGGACGTCAACAAACTGCGCGGCAGTAGCTCAGCTGGATAGAGCACGGGCCTTCTAAGCCCGGGGTCGGGGGTTCGAGCCCCTCCTGCCGCGCCAGAATCGTCAAAAAATACAACGACTTACGGGGCATACGCCACAGCCTGGCGACCAAGCCCGCGCGCGCATTCTGGAAGGTCGTGACATCCTGACGTGCTGAACGATTACGTCAGCACCGGCTTCAGAAGGCTACCCGCCACGTGGCGGATCAGGCTTTTGCGAACGCCCACAGGCCCGACGTCAACATCATCAATCCCGACGCTGTCAGCAAGCCAAGGACGATCTGCCGGAACCGCAGGTCGGATATTCCTTTGTACATCCGCGTGCCGAGAAACGTGGGAATCAGCATGGCAGGGGCAACGATCGCGAACAATGGCAGCGTGGCCTTGGTGACGAGGCCGGTCGCGATGTAGGTGCCCATGATGACGATGAGCATCGCCAGGTTGAAGTTCTGGATGATCGCGCGCTGCTCTTCTCTCGGGAATCCGCGTAACACGCACCACAACGTGGGGATTACGCCGGTGAAACCGCCGAACCCGCCTAATACGCCTCCCGCCAGGCCGGCCACCGCATCGGCCAGCTTGCCGCCCGCGTCGATCTTCGGAATGCGCTGTGCAAAGAGCATGGCCGGGCACCAAATCAGCAGGATGACGCCAAGGCCGATTTTGAACGTGTTGGCGTCCACCAGCGGCAAGAGCCAGACGCCCACCGGGATGCCGGCGATGCCTCCCAGGACAAACGGCAGCAACTGGTTCCATTTGAAGCCACGCCTGACCGAAAACGCGGCGATCAGTTGCCCTAAAAGGCCGCCAAATACCGTCAGTGTGGCTGCGACTTTTGGGTCAACTGCCCACACCCAGAACGACATGGCAACAAGGCCGAAGGCAAAGCCAGAGAGTCCCTGAACAAAGCCTGCTACAACGGCGCCGGCCGCCACCACGAGATAGAGCGTCATTGTTAGACAACCGAGAATGAGAAATACAAGGCGTACATGGCTACCTGCAAGATCCCTTTTCTCGGGTGCTCAAAGACAGGTGCTCCATCGTAATCGATGCTTGGGCGCCATTCCGAGATTCCCGCAGTTCTCGTGACTGGCCGGCGCTATACGCCTACCCAGGCGCCCTGAATTTCAGAAGGACGGGCATGAAACAAGCCAGACCCAGTAATGGGCCCGGTAGCAGATACCATGCGACGCCGACGCCTAGGGTCGGAAAACTGTGAGTCACTAACGTGATTGAAAATACGGTAATCAGGAATCCAATACTGTTTTGGATCGCCAGTGCGCCACCGACGAGTTCAGGCGGGCATGCGCGTGCGGAAATCGCAGAAAATTGCGCGGAATCAGAGATGACTGTCAGGCCCCAGAGCAGCAGCATGGGAATACAAAGCAACATGCCAAATGGCCTGGCAAAAGGGTAAGCAAGGCACATCAGTCCGGATGTTCCTAAAGATGCCGCGGCCACTATCGGGCTGCCCACACGTTGACTTAATCTGCCCGCAATTACGCTACCCAATGCGCCTATTCCGATAACGGAAAATGACAGGGCGGGCGCAAGCGCGCTACCTGAGTCCGACGCGAAATCGGACGTGCTGATTAAGTCATTTATGAAAAATGGAACCAAGGTCCAGAACGCATAGAGTTCCCACATGTGCCCGAAATAGGCGAGCGCCGAGGCGCGGAAATCCGTGCCCTTGAACGCCTTGAGCGCCTTTCCCCATCCGGCCTGCGCGGCTTTCGCGCGGGGTAGATACGGCCCATCTCCCAGCGCCTGGACCAGCGCGCCGCCAGCGATTGCCAGCAGGCTGGAAGCCAGAACCACGCCGTGCCAGGAAAGGCTTCCCCCTCCCGCGCGTACCGCGTGGGGCAGGGCCGTGCCCAGCGTAAGCATGCCGACCAATAGCCCCAATGTTGAACCCGCGGCCGTTTGGGTCCAGCCGATGACCATTTTCATGCCAAGAGGGTATATCCCTGCCAGGCAGATCCCGACCGCAAACCGCAGAACCAGTCCTTGGTGGAAGTCCGACGCAAGCAACGCAAAGCATGCGTTGAAAACCGCGCCCAAAAAGCAAGCGCTGGCAAATAACTTGCTGGCCGGGAAACGGTCCGCGACGCCACTGGCGGCCAGGGTCAGTGAGCCCAGGATAAAACCGATCTGCGTGGCGCCCGTCAATTGGCCGAACTGTGCAGTCGTAAGCGCCCATTCGGCAGATAGACTGTCTGCAGCGCTATTCGGGCTGAACCATAACGAGGTGCCGCAAAGCTGGGCCAGGACGATCAGGGCCAGAGGGTGGCGAAGCAACATGTTCATTGAAGCTCCAGTTGGGCTTCCATGGTGCATTCAGCCGACGCTTCGTCCGCGGCCTCGCGGTCATTGGTCGAATGCGGGTAGGCGGATCGTTCAACCGAATTCCGGTCAGGGTCAGAATTAGAATCTACTACCTTCTAGCCGCAAAGATAAACAAAAACTCCGCCGTCGCCAGTGACGAGCAACGCCCTGCCTCAGCTTCGGTTGTTCAGCATGTGCAATTGCAGGGACGGGGTCTGGCGGGTAAACGCGGCATGCTGCGCGAAATGCTGATCGCGTTGATGGCGGAATTCGTCGGCTTCGGCAAGCATCCAACCCTGCAGGGCGGCGATCTGTTCGGACGGCTGGTGCGCCGTCGCGAAGAAGTACGAGGCGGGCGAGGGGGCGAAGATGCCGAATACATCGATCAATCGGCCTGCCTGTACATCTTCGAAAACGATCGCCGCGCGTCCCATCGCGATGCCTTGCCCGGTCATGGCCGAGCCTACCGCCAATTGCGACAGGTTGAAGCGTTGGCCCAGGTGCAAGTCCGGCAGATCCACGCCGGCATGTTCCAGCCACGTGCGCCATTCGATCAGGGCGGGGGCGCCCGACCATGCGGAATCGTCATGCAGCAGGAAATTCGCTCGCAGGTCGTGAGGCGTCAGGATTTCGGGGTGCGCTGCCAGGAATTCCGGACTGGCAACGGGAAAGATCCATTCATCCAGCATTGCCACGCCCTGGTTGGGGGCCGTCTGTGCGGGCGTGAAGCAAATCATGGCGTCGATGTGTTTGCCAGGAGGGTGCTTGTCGTCCAGCGGCTGCACTTCCGCCTGCACGCGTAGAGGGATATCAGGATGGCACCGAAAAAAGTCTCCCATGCGAGGCATCAGCCAGCGCATGGCAAACGAGGGCGCGCAAATCATTTCCATGGGCGCCGAAATGCGTTCCTGGCGGATTTCACCGATGACCGTATCCATGCAGCGAAATGCATCGCTGACCACGCAACGCAATCGTTCGCCTTCCGCGGTAAGCAACACTTCCCTGGGTAATCGCTGCAGCACGGGGACTTCAAGCCAACCTTCAAGTTGCTTGATTTGTTGGCTTACCGCGCCCTGGGTAATGTGAAGTTCTTGCGCTGCACGCGTAAAGCTCCCGCAGCGTGCAACGGCCTCGAAGCAGCGCAACCAAGTCAATAGAGAGGGTGAGAAACGCGTCTTCATCATCTGCTTCGTTAGTAGGCTGGCCGTTCCCCGGCTTGGTGCAGGATTGGCATGAGACGGTGCGAAAAAAGCGTCATCGCGGTGCAGCAAATTGTGCGTTGCCCGATCCCGGCGATTGTCTGGCCTGAGATTAGTACTGCTAATGGGCTGGGCCAGTATAAGTCGTTTGTATCGTCTTCTGATCAAGGTGACTATGCAGCCATCAGCGACCACACGCAGGTCGACCTCACGGAGAGACAACGATGGCACGGCATATCACGATCGGCGCGGCGCAGCTTGGCCCGATTGCCAAGGCAGAGGGCAGGGAAGCGGTGGTCAAGCGGCTGATCGCATTGCTTCGGCAAGCCAGTGCGCGCGGCTGCGAACTCGTGGTTTTTCCCGAGCTGGCCCTGACCACGTTCTTTCCGCGCTGGCTGATTCAAAGCGGCCCCCAGCTGGACGCCTGGTACGAGACGGAAATGCCGAATCCGCAGACGCAGCCCTTGTTCGATGAGGCGCGCGCCTTGGGCATCGGCTTCTATATCGGGTATGCGGAGCTGGCCGTCGAAGACGGCAAGACGCACCACTACAACACGTCCATCCTGGTCGGCGCAGACGGGGAGATCATTGGCAAGTACCGCAAGATCCATTTGCCCGGGCATGTGGAGCCGCAGCCCGGCCGCGACTCCCAGCATCTGGAGAAGCGTTATTTTGAACCGGGCAATTTGGGTTTTCCCGTATGGGACGCCTTTGGCGGCGTGGTGGGCATGTGCTTGTGCAATGACCGGCGCTGGCCCGAAACCTATCGGGTGATGGCCCTGCAAGGGGCCGAACTTATCGTGCTGGGCTACAACACGCCCAATGACCATACCGGCGACGGCGCGGTGGATGGCTTGTCCAATTTCCATAACCACCTGGCCATGCAGGCGGGGGCGTATCAGAACAGCACCTGGGTCGTGGGCACGGCCAAGTGCGGCCGCGAAGAAGGGTCCCTGATGATCGGGCAGAGCGCCATCATCGCGCCTTCCGGCGAAATCGTGGCGATGGCGACAACACTGGAAGACGAACTCTTGACCGCGCGCTGCGATCTCGACATGAGCAAGGTGTATCGCGAGACATTTTTTGATTTCGCGCGCCATCGCGAACCGCAGCACTACGGCTTGATTGTCGAGCGCAAGGGTGTGGGTCCGGCCTTGAACAAGCAAGCGGCTTGAGGCGGATACGACGATGAACCATTTTGCCTCTGAACATATCGTGGCCACGCGCGCACATGCGCCCCTGGATGCCTGCGTGAAAGGGATGCCGGGCGTGATCGGGTCGGTACCCATCGACGACGTCGCGAAGCAGGGATGGAACGTATTGCGCGAGGATTTGCCGCTGCCGCTGGCAGTGATCAGGCAAGACGCCTTGCATCACAACAGTGACTGGATGCGCCGGTTTCTGGAAGAGCGCGGCTCGATTTTCGCGCCTCACGGCAAGACCACGATGAGCCCCCAGCTGTTTGATCTGCAACGCCGCGATGGCGCCTGGGGCATCACGCTGGCGACCTGCCATCAGGTTCAGGTCGCTCGCCAGTTCGGCGCGAAGCGGGTTGTGCTGGCGAACCAGCTGGTCGGCAAGCAGGCTGTCGCGTACATATTGCAGGCATTGCGCGACGACCCCGGCTTCGATTTCTATTGCCTGGTGGACGACGCGGCGCACGTGAACGCACTGGCTCAGGCCGCCAGAGAGGCCGATATCGGCAGGCCGTTGCAGGTGCTGCTTGAAGTGGGATACGCCGGCGGCCGTACCGGGTGCCGGGACGATGCGTGCGTGCAAGCGGTGATTGCCGCGCTGAAGCAGGCGTCTCCTTATCTGGCCCTGCGGGGGGTGGAAGGATTCGAGGGCTTGATCAAGCCCTTGCCCGACCAGGATGTGGAAACGCAGATTGCGGCCTTTCTCGCCCGCATGATTGCGACCGTGCAGGCATGTGAAGCCCAGCAGGCCTTTGCCGCCGGCCCGATTCTGCTGAGCGCCGGCGGGTCGTCTTTCTACGACCTGGTGACACGACACTTTTCCTCGCTGCGCTTGTCGCGCGAGCACATGGTGTTGACCCGCAGCGGTTGCTACCTGACGCACGATTCCCATCTTTATAAAGAGGCGTTCGCGCGGTTGCAGGATCGCAGTCCGGATGTTGCCAGCTTGGGCCATGGCTTGCGGCCGGCGCTGGAAGTCTGGGGCTATGTGCAGTCCCGGCCCGAGGCGGGAAAGGTCGTTGTCAATCTTGGAAAGCGCGATATTTCACCCGACCACATGCCCCCCGTGATGGGGTGGTTCCGGCCGGCCACGAATGCCGTGCCCGGCGTCGGCGCGGCGCCTTCACCCTTGTCGCAAGGTCACGTGGCGACGGGCCTGGATGATCAGCACTGCCACATGAGTGTTCCCGTCGATTCGCCCTTGCGCGTGGGCGACATGGTGTGTTTTGGCATTTCGCACCCGTGTCTGACGTTCGACAAGTGGGAGGCCATTCTGATGGTGGACGAGCGGTACGACGTGGTAGGAGCCATTCGCACTTACTTCTAAGCAGCTTTCATTCTTTTAGACCAAGGGGAAAAAAACATGGCACGAAAGCAATCGATGGCATTGCAGGCAGTACGGCTGGCGCTGACCGCCAGCGCGTTGTTTGGAACGGCCGCATTCGCGCCCGTTCAGGCGCAGACCGTCACGGCGGTGATGCATGCCGCTTTGCGTTCATTGGACCCGGTGATTACCACCGGCTATATCGTCCGGAACCATGGCTACATGGTGTATGACACGCTGTTCGCCCTGGATGGGGACAACAAGATTCAGCCTCAGATGCTGGAATCCTGGAAAGCCTCCGATGACGGCAAGACCTATACCTTCGTCTTGCGAGAAGGCCTGAAGTGGCATGACGGCAAGCCGGTGACGTCGGCCGACTGCATCGCGTCGATCAAGCGTTGGGCATCGCAGGACAAAATGGGCCAGATGATGGCCTCGATGATGTCCGGCATGGAAGCGGTTGATGACAAGACGTTTGTCATGCGCTTTTCCGAGGCCACGGATCTGGCGGTGCGTGCCTTGGCCAAGCCCAGTGCCATCCCCGCCTTCATGATGCCCGAACGCGTCGCCAATACGCCGCCGTCGCAAGCGATCAAAGAGACCATCGGCTCGGGCCCGTTCCGCTTCGTGACCGAGGAATACAAGCCGGGCGTGCAGGTGGTCTACGCGAAGAACACGGACTATGTTCCGCGCAAGGAGCCTGCCAGCGGCCTGGCGGGGGGCAAGGTCGTCAAGGTGGACAAGGTCAAATGGGTGACCATGCCGGATCAGATGACGGCGGTGAACGCGTTGATCAACAAGGAAATCGATTTTCTTGAAAAAGCGCCCTTCGATCTGTTGCCGATGCTGGAAGGCAATAAAGACATCAATCTACATGTCCTGACCTCGCAAGGCGGGCAATCCGAGATCCGCTTCAATTTCGAGCAGCCGCCGTTCAACAACAAGCTGATTCGACAAGCTGCGGTACTGGCGGTTGATCAGAAAGAGGTGCTGCAGGCGCAGATCGGCAATCCCAAGTACTTCCAGACCTGCGCTGCCGTATTTGGCTGCGGCGGCCCCTACGAAAGCAGCATCGGCGCCGAAAAACTGGTGAAAGGCGACCCGGTCAAGGCTGCTGCTTTACTGAAAGAGGCCAATTACGACGGCACGCCGGTCGTGATACTGATGCCGTCGGACAATCCGGGCTCGGCGCCCATCCTGCAGGTGGTTGCGCAATCGCTGCGCAAGGCCGGCTTCAAGGTGGATCTGCAATCCATGGACTGGCAGACGGTGCTTAATCGCCGCGCGTCTCACGAACCGGCGGCCAAGGGCGGATGGAATATTTTCGGCACCTATACGGTGATTGCGGATATCCGGGACCCGCTTGCCTTCATGGGCGTGGCCGCGAACGGCAAGGATGCGTGGTTCGGCTGGCCGGATGTGCCCGAGATCGAAAAGCGCCGGGCTCAGTTTGCGCGCACGAATGATCCGGCCGTGCTCAAGCGCCTGGCTGACGAGATCCAGGAACTGGTGATCGATGAAGGCGTCATCGTGCCCTTGGGCCAGTTTTCAAACCTGTCCGCCACGGGCAAGCAACTAACGGGTGTGGTGGTGGCTCCGGTTCCCGTGTTCTGGGACCTCCAAAAAACCGGTAAGTGAGTCGGCCATGCCTGGATTTCTTTTGAAGCGCCTGTTGTCGGTCATTCCGGTATTGGTGGTGGTCGCCATCATTGTTTTTGCCATGTTGCGTCTGACACCCGGGGATCCCGCCGCCATCATTGCTGGCGACGGGGCCACCTCGGCTCAGATAGACCAAATACGCAAGAACATGGGGCTGGATAAGTCCATCCCGGATCAGTTTTCGATTTGGGTGGGCCAATTGGCACAGGGAGATCTGGGCACCTCGTTGATTTCCGATGCACCGGTGTCCAGTCTCATCGCCGACCGCATCGGGCCGTCCGTCGCGCTGTCCCTGTCGACCATCGTCTTTACGGTGCTTGTCGCCATTCCTCTTGGCATCGTGGCGGCGTGGCGGCAGGGGAAATTGCTGGATCGCGCCATCATGGCAGGTTCGGTCGTCGGATTTTCCGTGCCGGTCTTCATCATTGGCTACGTCTTGATCCTGGTTTTTTCGATGCAGCTTGGCTGGTTCCCCGTGCAGGGCTATCAGCCGATGTCCGAGGGCGGGTGGCAGTTCGCGCAGCGATTGGTCCTGCCCACCCTGGCCTTGAGCACCGTGTATGTCGCCCTGATCGCGCGCATCGTGCGCAGCAGCGTGATTGAAGTCATGCAGGAAGACTTCATCCGCACGGCGCGCGCCAAGGGGCTGCGCGAAAGCGGCGTGTTGCTGCGCCATGCGCTGGGCAATGCCGCCGTTCCCATCGTCACGATCATCGGGGTCAGTATTGCGATGCTTATCGGCGGCGTGGTGGTGACGGAATCGGTGTTCAACATTCCGGGCCTGGGGCGCTTGGTCGTGGACGCCGTCCTGGCGCGGGATTATCCCGTCATTCAAGCCATGATCCTGCTCTTCTCATTGGTCTATGTCGGAATCAATTTGGTGATCGATCTTTCGTACACCGTTCTTGATCCGCGCATTCGTTATTAAAGGTGCGCATGCCATGTCTGCTACGACTTCATCTTTGCCGGCGCCTGGCGCGCCTGCCGTCGAGGCCGCCGCCACGTCTTCGATCCTGGGGCAACTCAAAACCACCATGGCGGCCTGGCCGGCCATGCTGGCAATCGCCTTATTGAGCCTGTTGCTGATCGGTACGATTTTTGCCCCGTGGCTGGGAACCGTGGACCCCACGCTGATGGATCCGGCCATACGCCTGAAGCCGATGTCCGCCGAGCACTGGCTGGGTACCGATGCGTATGGCCGCGATGTTTACTCGCGCACGCTTTTCGGCGCCCGCGTGTCCTTGGTGGTGGGGTTGGGCGCGGTCGCGGCCAGCTTGCTGGCCGGCTTGGTCCTGGGGATCCTGGCCGGATACTTCAAGTCCGCCGACACCATCATCATGCGCTTCCTGGATGGGGTGATGGCCATTCCCGGCATATTGCTGGCGATTGCGCTGGTGTCCTTGTCCGGGGCCAGTCTGTTCACGGTGCTGGTGGCGATTTCCATCCCGGAGATTCCTCGGGTGGCGCGGATGGTGCGCAGCGTAATCCTGTCCGTTCGCAACGAACCCTATGTTGAAGCGGCGGTTTCGCTGGGTACCCGGGTGCCGGTTCTGGTGCTGCGGCACATGCTGCCCAATACCTATGCGCCGCTCATCGTGCAAGGCACCTATATCTTCGCCGCGGCGATTCTGACGGAGTCGGTACTGAGCTTTCTTGGGGCGGGGATTCCGCCGGAAACGCCGTCCTGGGGCAACGTAATGGCCGAGGGGCGCGTGTACTTCCAGATGCTGCCAGGCCTGATCCTGTATCCGGGACTCCTGTTGTCGTTGACGGTACTGAGCGTGAACATTCTTGGCGACGCGCTGCGCGACGCGCTCGATCCGCGATTCTCGCGCCGCTTCTGATGGCTTACCCAGGATTCACGACTTTATGAAAACGACATCCGCTAATCGCGAAACAGGCCAGGCGCCTGCGCTGCAGATCTCGGCACTTACCGTGCAAGCCGGCCATGGCGCCGCCCGTCGTCCGGTGATCGAGAATATATCCTTCGAGGTCTATCCCGGTGAAACCCTGTGCGTGGTGGGCGAGTCCGGGTCGGGAAAATCCGTGACGTCGTTGGCGGCCATGGGACTGCTGCCCAGGGGCGTGCTTACCGCGACGGACGGCACCATTCTGCTTGGCAACGATGATGTGCTGCGCGCTACGCCTGACCGCCTGCGCGCCCTGCGCGCTTCCCGGATCGCCATGGTTTTTCAAGAGCCCATGACGGCGTTGAATCCGGTGCAAAAGGTGGGCAGGCAAATAGATGAGGTGTTGCGCTTGCACAGCCGCCTGGGTGCATCCGAGCGGCGCAAACAGGTCTTGGCAATGCTGGAGTCCGTGCATTTGCCCGACATCGAACGGGTCTACAACGCTTACCCCCATCAATTATCCGGCGGGCAGCGTCAGCGCATCGTGATCGCGATGGCCTTGATCCTGAAGCCGCAAGTGCTGATCGCGGATGAGCCTACCACCGCGTTGGACGTGACCACGCAAAAGCAGATCCTGACCCTGATCCGGGAGCTTCAGGAGCGCCAGCGCACCGCCGTGGTGTTCATCACGCACGATTTCGGCGTAGTGGCCGAGATTGCCGATCGCATTGTGGTCATGAACCGAGGCAGCGTCGTAGAGACAGGTACGCGCGATCAGGTACTTTCCCGGCCGTCGCAAGCGTACACGCGCATGCTGGTGTCTTCGGTGCCCAGCCTGGTGCCGCAGCAGCGGGCCTTGCCGAGCGGGGAAAAAGTGCTGGAAGTCATCGGGCTGGACAAGACCTACAAGGAAAAGCCTTTTTTTGGCGCGGCGCGTGTGGTCGCGGCAGCCAAAGATGTGGCCTTGACCGTACGGCGCGGTGAAATCGCCGGGGTGGTGGGTGAATCGGGTTCAGGAAAGTCGACGGTCGCACGCTGTGTCGTCAGGTTGATTGAGCCTAGCGCGGGCGCCATTTTCCTCAAGGACGAGGACATCGTGCAGGTATCGACCGCCCAGATGCGGCTACGGCGGACCCGTGTACAGATGATCTTCCAGGATCCCTATCGTTCGTTGAATCCGCGGCGTCAGGTGGGCGATTCGCTGATCGAGGGCTTGGTCAACTTTGGCGTTGCAACCACCGAAGCCCGCGAGAAAGCCGCGCAGGCACTGGAGCTGGTGGGCCTTGGGCGCGACGTGATGCGCCGCTATCCCCACCAGTTCTCGGGCGGCCAGCGTCAACGCCTGTGTATTGCCCGCGCCGTCGTGATGGAGCCCGACCTGCTGGTCGCCGATGAGGCGGTTTCCGCCCTGGACGTATCGGTGCAGGATCAGGTTCTCAAGCTGCTGGAAGAGATCCGGGCCCGTACGGGCGTGGCGATCCTATTCATCACGCACGATTTGCGCGTGGCGGCCCAGATCTGCGACAGCATTGTGGTCATGCAGAAGGGACGTGTCATTGAGTCCGGTCCTGCCGCCCGCGTGTTGACGGCCCCGCAGCAGGCCTACACCCGCGAATTGACTGAGGCGGCACCCGGGCGGGATTGGGATTTCCGCAATTTCCGCGCTTTGCGCGCGGCGTGAAGCGCTGGCCAAGCATTCGATGGACAGGGCCCGCTGGATCCAGCCCTGGTCCATCGCCCGGGGATGTTGGTGGTCTAACCGTTTTTTCCATTGCACAGGAGCGCAAGATGCGCATTATTGTTGGCGGCTTTCAGCACGAAACGAATACGTTTGCACCCAGCAAGGCAGATTGGGACGCCTTCAAGCTGGGCGGAGGCTGGCCTGGCATGGCTCGCGGCGAGGAAGTATTTCCGGCCATCCACGGCGCCAATATTCCTGCGGCGGGCTTCGTGGCTGCGGCGCGTGGGCACAAGCACACCTTGATCCCCACGTTGTGGTGTGCCGCCAGCCCTTCGGCGCACGTAACGCGCGATGCGTTCGAGCGCATTACGGCGATCTTGCTTGCGGACATCGCCGCGGCGCTGCCTGCGGATGGCGTCTATCTTGATCTTCATGGCGCAATGGTCGCCGAGCATTACGACGATGGCGAAGGGGAAGTGCTGCGCCGCGTGCGCGAACTGATCGGTCCTGATGTGCCGCTCGTCGCCAGCCTGGACCTGCACGCCAACGTGACCGAACGCATGCTGAAAGAGGCGGATGCACTGATCGCCTACCGCACGTATCCCCACGTTGATATGGCTGACACGGGCGCTCGCGCCTTTGCCTTCATGCAACAGCGGCTTGACGGCATGCCGCGTCCAAGCGTGGCTGCCCGCCGCATTTCGTATCTGTTGCCCACCTGCTGGCAAAGCACGATGGCCATGCCGGCCAAAGGACTTTACGAGCGTCTTGAAACGCTGGAGGCCGCGCAGGGAATTTCCAGCATGTCCTTCTGCATGGGCTTTCCCGCCGCAGACTTTCCGGACTGTGGCGCGCTCGTGTGGGCCTATGCCGATACGCAATCGGCGGCGGATGCCGCGGCCGATGCGCTGGCAGCGGATGTCGAGGCGGCCGAAGCCGCGTTTGCGGGCAAGCTGTATTCACCGGAAGAAGCGGTGGTGCATGCGGCGGAGCTGGCTGCCAGCGCCTCTAAACCGGTCGTCATTGCCGACGCGCAGGATAATCCCGGCGCAGGCGGAGATTCCGACACCACGGCAATTTTGCGCGCGCTTGTGCGTTACAACGTGCCGGGCAGCGCGTTGGGACTGATGGTGGATCCGCAAGCGGCTCTGCTGGCCCACAAGGCGGGCGAGGGCGCAACGGTGCGCATCGCGCTTGGCGGCCATTCTCGGATTCCAGGTGATGCGCCTTTCGAAGCGGATTTCGTGGTGGAGCGGCTGTCCGACGGGAAGTTCATTGCAACCGGTCCCTTCTACTCCGGTTTTCGCATGGAGCTGGGGCCAAGCGCCTGCCTGCGTATTGGTGAAGTGCGCGTGGTCGTGGCGTCCCATAAAGCGCAAATGGCGGATCAGGCCATGTTCCGCTACGTGGGAATCGAGCCTACGCAGCAGAACATCCTGGTGCTCAAGAGCACAACGCATTTCCGGGCGGACTTCACGCCCATCGCCGCCGACATCCTGATCTGCGCGGCCCCCGGGCCGATGCCGATGAATCCTCTGGATTTGCCCTGGACCCATTTGCGCGACAGCTTGCGCATGCATCCCGGCGGGCCCACCTTCGCGCAGTTCAAAGCGGGGAAGCGCGAGCTGGAATCGGCTTGAGGTTCTGGAAACGCAGGTCAGCAGTGCTTGCGCAATGGGTGGTCGGGGCAATGACCTGCGGACCTAGCCTGTCAATGCCCGGCGTCTGCTGAGGGTCCACGCCCGGCATGGGATTCGGGATGCTGTCGGGCGGCCAGGGCGCCTCCTTTCCGCCATCTCGTTCCGGGCGGTCGTCCCGTTTGGGTTTGGAAGGAGGCATCTCCGCCGGATGTTGCGCGGGCGGTCCATCGTCTTTGCCGGGTTGGGGCGTCGCGCCGCTCGTGTAGAACCAGTTCATTTTTTTCTCCTTGGGCGGCCAGTCAGCCGTTTCGGGTACAGGATGGCGAGTTCCAGCAAACGCCGTGCCGTGGCGTGGGCGATGTGTCTTGCGGAACAGGCGCTGGCCCTGGCACGCCGCTTGCTGAACGCGTAGGTGAGCAAGGCAAGGAAGGAAAATCGGATGAACACCGTAGATCGGGTCGCGAATGCCATGCGAGAGTCTTCACTGGTGCTGGTGACGGCGGAGTCGTGCACGGCGGGATTGATTGCCGCCACCTTGGCCGACGTGCCCGGGGCGGGCGACCTGCTGGACTGCGCGTTCGTGACGTACTCTCCCGAAGCCAAGATGAAATGCCTGGGTGTCTCGGCGAAAACGCTCCGGCTGCACAATCTGACGAGCGAAGCCGTGGCCCGGGAGATGGCGTTGGGGGCAGCGCGCAACAGCAGGGCAAATGTCGCCATATCGAATACCGGCGTCACGGATAGCACCGACGATCGGATACCTGCGGGGACGCAGTGTTTTGCCTGGGTATTCAAGTCCGGCGCGGCCGACGCCTCGCCTTCGGTGTATTCCGAGACGGTGCAATTCAGCGGTGGGCGAAACGCCATCCGGCGTGCCAGCGCCGAGTACGCGCTAGAGCGGCTGATCGCGTATCACGAAACCTGGCAGGCGGGTCTTGGCTAGGCGGTCGCCCGTCAGGCCAAGACCCGCCGGAAGGCGCTTCGTCACCTGACCTGCTTCAGTACTCGGGCCAGGCGTGCAATGCCTCCGGTGCCGCTGGCCGCCCGGCCGATCAGGGCGCTGCCCGCCGCCGTGAGGGCCGCGCGGGCAACCAGGCTCCTGCCTCGCGTGCCCGCCACGAGCAGCCAGGCGCCCAGGCCGAACACGATCAGATGTTCGCCAGGGAAGTCCGGGCGTCGGGCATCAATGTCTTTCAGTCGCCGCGCCAGGGATCGAGGGTCGCGGTCAGGGCTTTCGATTTCGGTCATCGCATCGGCTTTCATGGGGCTCCCTCGCATTGGGTGAGCCCCCGGCTCAGCAAGGGCCATGCCGGGGCTGCGTCACCCGCCGAAGACGCGCTTCAGTGTCATTCAGGCGTCATTCAATGGCGGCGTCTTTCGGTTGCACGCGGCACATATCTGCCGACCCCGCTAGGAGGTTTCCAGGATTTCGTCTCGGCCATCCATCCTGCCTCCCAGGCCTCGACTTTTTCGCGCCATTCGGCAATTGATTCACCGGTGTGCCCTGGCATGACGGCCGCCTGATAGTAGGGACAATCCCACAAGGTCAATCCATCACGAGCGGCTTGGGCGCCCAGCTTTCGGATGTCATCGTGCATTGCCGCACCTCCAAAAGTAGATGATTGGGCGATAAATATTACGCAGCAGCTGACGTTCCTGCAATAGTGTTGCGGTGCTATACGGGCTAGTACGGCCAGCGGGGGGCAAGGGCACGGGACTTGCTCGGGGCCCGTGGTACCTGGATCCCTTGTGGGTGGCTACCATGCCTGAAAAAAACCGCAGCCGGCGGACGAATGTCATCTCAAGGTTCTTCGACCACTTTGCCGCGCATGTTACGAAGTGGGCGGGCTCGCCCACCGCTTTCGGTTGTGCGCTTGCCGCCGTGTTGGTGTGGGCGGCTTGCGGCCCCGCTTTCGGGTATTCCGAGACGTGGCAATTGGTGATCAACACCGGCACGACCATCATCACGTTCCTGATGGTCTTTCTGATTCAACAAAGCCAGAACAAGGACGGCCAAGCGCTGCATTTGAAACTGGACGAGCTGCTCATTGCCCTGAAGGGGGCGGACGAGCGGCTCGTGGACGCCGAGCGGCTGGACGAAGACAAGCTCCTGGCGCTGGCGGCGGCAGCCACGGCGCGAGCCAGGCTTCAAGCCAAATCCGAACGGCGCAAGGGCGGCGGCAAGCGGCCTGCCGGGGGAACGCGCGGGGCAGCGCGTGGCGGCTTGCGGACGCGTCGCAAAATGCGCCGCGCGGGATAGCCGGAGCCTCCTTGGCGGCATCCCCGGCGGCCCGCTTCTTCCGTACCTTTTGGAACCCTTTTCCGGGCCGGAGATTGCTATAAAGATGCCTGCAACCGCTATCAGGCAAGAAGATGTCCATGCAATCGTTGAGTCGCTACGCCGCCGCGCTCGTGCTCGCCGCACTCGTTTCCGGGTGCTCTTCAATACTCCCCGGTTCGTCGGGCTCCGGCTCAGCCGAGGGATCAAGCGCCGCCTCGGAGAGGGTGGTCAGCGACAACTGTAAGTTCATTCGCAGCCGGTGCATCTACGAAGGATCGTACGACGCCGGCGAGCGCAATTATGCCGAGCAGGAAGCCAAACGCCTGAACAAGGCCGAGCTGGACCGGCTTCGCCGCGCGTTCGCCAATTAGACGGGTCGGAATATATTGGCCGCGACGCGCAAATAAACTATATTGCGGAATAAATCGATATAGTTAATAAGTTAGATACTTTCTGTCCCGTTTATTTGCGTTTACTAGCGATTTACTCCCGCGTCTCTATCTACACTTCGCGTTACGTGTAGAAATGCGAATCCGGGATGCTGAACAGGGCGTTAGTGGTGTCTGTGGCTTCTTTCCTTGCGGTCTGGCCATCGCAGAAAATAATGGAAGAGATAATCTGCGTGACGCCGCAAGTCCGGGCAAAAGTAATGGTCCTAATGAGAAAGGACGTCTTTCTGCAGTGGCGCCAGCCACAGGAATCCGGCTGCAGGAACGCCCACGAAAAAGACGACAGCCCTATCCGAATCGTGACAGGCATTCGCGGCTGATTAGTTTGTTGAATCAACCGCCGGCTGCCTGCCGATACGCCTCCAGCGTACTGAACATTTTTGCGCCCAAGCGAAAATTCGTTTCCGCGAACGCTCTGGCGTGGTCGACGATGATCCGGGTTTGCCGCGGCTGGTCGCGAATCTGCTGGATGCAATGGGCATAGCCCGCGACGTCGCCCGGGGCGGCTAGCCAACCGGTGTGGCCGGGCGTGACGATCTCCGGCAGCCCGCCCACCTGGCTGGCGACGACCGGCCGGCCGACAGCGAACGCTTCGGGAACGATGCGCGACCAGGCTTCGGTGGCCGACGGCACAAGCACCACGTCGGCTGCCCGGATCATGTCCGCGACATCGGTTCGGTGGCCAGCGAAGACCACATGTTCCGCAATCCCAAGATCCACCGCCAGGCGGTATAGCTCGTAGGCATAGGGCTTGGTGCCGGGAGTGGGCATGCCCACGACCAGCCCCACGGCGGGCACGCCCCACATGCGCAGCCATTGCACCACGCGCAGCAGGTCAGCCTGGCCTTTTTCCGGGCGCAGCATGCCGACGGTGGTAATGACGTAGGCATTTTCGGGGGCGGCTATCTCCAGGCTGCGGCGAATGCGCAGCGACGTGCCGGGTGCGCTGGCTGGCCGGAAGAAATCGTCGCCGGCCCACTCGCCTACGACGCTGATCCGGCCTTCCGGAACCAGGCGCGCCGCCAGCAGTTCCTGCTTGCCGACTTCGCTGGTCGCGATGACGTGATCGCAGCCGATCTTCCATTCCAGGCGGCGGCGCGGCGACGTCCGCATGGATTTGGCGAAATGGCGCGTCCTGACGACGGCGCACAAGTCGCGGCACAGTGCGGCGGTCTTGCCATCGGCGCGGCTATGGCTGTCGATGACCTGGATGCGCAAGGCCTTGATGGCGCGCCGCAGCGTCAGCACGGTCGACGGCGAATAGGCCGGCTTGAAGTCGATGTGGACCGTAGTCAGGTTGCGCTCCCGAGCTTCGTGGCCGACGGCGCTACCCGCAGGGCACGCGATCGCCACCTCGTAGCCATGGCTTTGCAGCCAGCTGGCCTGCTCCAGGGTGCGGAATTCCAGCCCCCCCAAACTGTATTCAGCCAGCGTATGCAGGATGCGCATGATGTTCCAGTACCTGTCGGCAGGCGCCCACGACATCGTCGGGCGTGATGGCATCGATGCCGTCGCGTGGATGGCGCGGAACGACGGCGGCCGATCCGTGGCGGCGCCAGAACCATTCCGGGTTCGGTTCATTGAATATCCCGACGTAGGGCGCGCAGGCGCCTTGCGCAATATGCGAAGGGCCGCAATCATTGGCCACCACCAGGCGCGCGCGCAGCATGATGGCGCTTAGCTCGGGAAGCGGCCGGCAGTAGGCGATGGAAATGTCGGGGCGCCGCATGGCCTCCAGGGCGCTCCGTTCCGCTGCCTCTTGCTGCCCCAGCACGAACAGGAAACGCGCGTCGCCGCCCAGCAAGCGCTTCAGGCGGTCCGCCAGCCGCAAGTAGTTCGTCAGGCTCCATCGCTTGAACGCGCCCGCGCCGCCGCCGGGAATCATCACGACGTCCGCCGTCTGAACGGTACGTGCGTGCGTCCGTGCCAGCGCCTGGAAGCACCCTCGCGTGGCGCCTTCCAGGTCGAATGGACGGTACGCAGCCAGCAGGCGCAGATTCGCCTGCCCGATGTACTCGGACGTGTCCTTGCGATGGCAGTGCGTCCAGACCAGATCGCTGACCCGTGCATTGCGGAAGCCAAGGCGGATTGCCGGCAGGCGCAGCAAGTTGATCAGGCCGAAACGTTCGCTGCTGTGATGCAGGCTGATCGATACCCGAGTCTCTTTCTTCAGGCTGCGCAGGTAATCGCTGAAGGTGGATGCGCGAACGAATTCATCGACCCAGGGCAACGCCTGGTAGAACCCCCCCACATCGTCGCGGGCAACCACCTTGACGCGTCGGGAAGACCACCATTTTTTCAACTGGTACAGCGTCGGCAGCGCGACGATCTGGTCGCCCAGTTGCGGTTGGCTTCTGACGTAGACAACGATTTCCGACATGTGCGGCCTTCCCCTTGCTTGCGATGCGGCCGGGTGACCGCTGGCGGGCAATGTATCGGGAGACGCGCCAGGATTTTCTCGAAACCCTTTAACGAGTGTGAAGAAGAGGGCGGGCGTGCTTTAAACAATTACACAAGTCTTTCCTTCGCGCTCTTGCGGTGGGGCCCGCCGGCCGCAAGCGCCGGTGCCCGCAATGACCGGGAATGGAGTTTGCTGGCCCACGCCCCGGAAGATCGCGGCATGGTCCGCACCCAGTTTTGACCAGAAAAGGGGTTGCCTTGGAAAACTCGCTATCAATCAAGATCACCCGGCGCAACCTGCTGAAGGCGGGCGCCGTATCGGCGACTGCGGTGGCCGCCCCGTCGGTCACCTGTGCGCAGCAGGCCGCGCAGGGCGCCATGCAGCCGATGGCGGCCACCGTGACGTTGCGCGTCAACGGCGCCGCGCGCGAATTGTCGCTGGATATGCGCACGACGCTGCTAGACGCCTTGCGGGAAAATCTACAATTGACGGGAACCAAAAAGGGCTGCGACCACGGTCAATGCGGCGCCTGTACGGTGCTGCTGGATGGCCGGCGCGTCAATGCCTGTTTGACGCTGGCCGTGATGCACGATGGGGCCGAGATAACGACCATCGAAGGCCTCGGCACGCCGACGGCGCTGCATCCGTTGCAGGCCGCCTTTATCAAGCATGACGGCTACCAATGCGGGTACTGCACGCCCGGGCAGATATGCTCCGCCGCGGCGATGCTGGAAGAGATCGAGCAGGGCGTCCCCAGCCATGTCAGCGCCAGCCTGACCGACCGCCCGCAGCTGGGCGTGGACGAGATCCGTGAACGCATGAGCGGCAATATCTGCCGATGCGGCGCGTATTCGAACATCCTCGACGCGATCATGGACGTCGCGGCGGGCAAGGCGGGAGGCAAGGCATGAAGCCCTTCACCTACGAGCGCGCCCGCACGCCCGCCGAAGCCGCGGCGAGCGCCGCCCAGGTGCGCGGCGCTCGCTTCATCGCCGGCGGGACGAATCTGCTCGACCTGATGAAGCTGGAAGTCGAAACACCTACGCATCTGATCGACGTGAACGGTCTGGATTTGGATCAGATCACCGAAACCCCGGAAGGCGGCGTGCGCATAGGCAGTCTGGTGCGCAACACCGATCTTGCCGCGGATGCCCGCATCCGGCGCGATTACGCCGTGCTGTCGCGCGCGATACTGGCGGGCGCGTCGGGACAGATCCGCAACCGCGCGACGACCGCCGGCAATCTTCTGCAGCGCACGCGCTGCCCGTACTTCTACGACACGAACATGCCGTGCAACAAGCGCGCGCCGGGAAGCGGCTGTTCGGCCATCGGCGGCGTTACCCGGCAATTGGCCGTGATCGGCGCCAGCGATGCCTGCATCGCCACGCATCCCAGCGACATGGCGGTGGCCATGCGGCTGCTGGACGCCCAGATCGAAACCGTGCGCCCGGACAGCACCCGGCGGGTGATCCCGATTGCGGATTTCTACCGGCAGCCCGGCAACACGCCAGAGATCGACCATACGCTGGAGGCAGGCGAACTCATTACTTCCGTCACGCTGCCACCGCCGATCGGCGGCGTACACCGCTATCGAAAGGTGCGGGATCGCGCGTCCTTTGCCTTTGCCCTGGTGGCCGTGGGGGCAGTGGTGCAGCGTGACGGCAGCGGCCGGATCGCGCTGGGCGGCGTGGCGCCGCATCCCTGGCGGGTCGAAGCGGCCGAGGCAGAACTGCCCCGCGGCTTAGCGCCGGCCGCCCCACC
>NZ_JBHFII010000061.1:615207-621021 GCF_057334215.1 Achromobacter maghribensis
GCTTCGCGCCGGCCGCCGAACGGCTGTTGGCGGGCGCGAAGCCCACCGCCGATAACGCCTTCAAGCTGACGCTGGCCGCGCGGACGCTCAGCGCGGTCTTGACGGAATCGAGGGCCTGACGCAATGAAATTCGATACTCCCGCCACACAGAATCCCATCGATCAGTTGAAAATCGTCGGCCATGGCGTAGACCGCATCGACGGTCCATTGAAGACCACGGGCAAGGCCGTTTATGCATACGAACACCACGACACGGTGCCCGATGCGGCCGTCGGCTATGTGCTTGGCGCTGCGATTGCCAAAGGACGGATCCGCGCCATGGATATCGAAGCGGCGCGGCGCGCGCCCGGTGTGCTGGCCGTGGTCACCGCGCAAAATGCCGGCAAACTGGGCAAGGGAAAAATGAACACCGCCACGCTGTTGGGCGGGCCCGAGATCCAGCATTACCACCAGGCCATTGCGCTGGTCGTGGCCGAAACCCTGGAACAGGCGCGGGCGGCAAGCCGGCTGATCCGGGTGCAATACGAGCGCGCGCCGGGCGCGTTCGACCTGGCGGCCGAGAAAGCCGCCGGCGACTCCGCCGGCAAGAAAACCGGCAAGAAAGCGGGCGGCCAGCCCAAGCCGGACGTGGTGGGCGACTTTGAAGGGGCCTATGCGGCGGCCGCCGTGAAAATCGACCACACCTACCGCACGCCCGATCAATCCCACGCGATGATGGAGCCGCATGCGTCCACCGCCGTGTGGGAGGGCGACGCGCTGACGTTGTGGACATCGAACCAGATGGTCGACTGGGGGCGCAGCGACGTGGCCAAGACCCTGGGTTTGCCCAAGGACAAAGTGCGATTGATTTCCCCCTACGTGGGCGGCGGTTTCGGCGGCAAGCTATTCGTGCGGGCGGACGCCCTTTTGGCGGCGCTGGGGGCGCGCGCCGCGCGGCGGCCGGTCAAGGTCGCGCTGGCGCGTCCGCTGGTCGCCAACAATACGACGCATCGGCCCGCCACGATCCAGCGCATCCGCATCGGGGCCGGGCAGGATGGCAAGATCACCGCGATCGCGCATGAAAGCTGGTCGGGCGACCTGCCGGGCGGCAATCCCGAAGAAGCCGTGCAGCAGACGCGCCTGCTGTACGCCGGCGCCAACCGGCTGACCGCGCTACATCTGATGGAACTGGATTTGCCCGAGGGCAACGCGATGCGAGCCCCTGGCGAGGCGCCGGGGATGATGGCCCTGGAAATCGCCATGGACGAGATGGCCGAAGCACTGGGCATGGATCCCGTGGAATTCCGGGTGCGCAACGACACGCAGGTAGACCCGGCCGCCCCGGCGCGCCCGTTCTCCCAGCGGCGCTTCATCGAATGCCTGCGTATGGGTGCGGCGCGTTTCGGGTGGGCGGAACGCCGCGCGCGCCCCGGCGCAAGCCGGGATGGCCGGTGGCTTGTGGGCATGGGCATGGCGGCGGCGTTCCGCAACAATCTGGTGACCGATTCGGCCGCGCGTGTGCGCCTGGATGCCGCGGGCCAGGTCATCGTGGAAACCGACATGACCGATATCGGCACCGGCAGCTACACCATCATCGCGCAGACCGCGGCCGAGATGCTGGGCGTGCCGCTGGCGAAAGTCATCGTGCGCCTGGGCGATTCGGCTTTCCCGGTGTCGGCCGGTTCCGGCGGGCAGTGGGGGGCCAACAGTTCAACCGCGGGGGTGTATGCGGCATGCCAGAAATTGCGTGCCGCAGTTCTGCAGCGCCTGGGCTTCGCTGCTGACGGGGCGGTGTTCGCGGACGGTTCCGTGACGGAGGCGGGCGGCCGCACGGCGCTGCTGCGGCAGGCGGCCACGGACGGCGACCTGGTCGCCGAGGACGTGCTGGAATTCGGCGACCTGGACAAGCAATTCCAGCAGTCCACGTTCGGCGCCCACTTCGTCGAAGTCGCGGTGGACGCCTACACGGGCGAGACCAGAATCCGCCGCATGCTGGCAGTGTGTGCGGCGGGGCGCATCCTCAACCCGAAGACCGCCCGCAGCCAGGTGATCGGCGCGATGACGATGGGTATCGGCGCGGCGCTGATGGAGGAACTGGCGATTGACCAGCGGGCCGGTTTCTTCGTCAACCATGACCTGGCAAGCTACGAGGTGCCGGTGCACGCCGATATCCCGGTGCAAGAGGTGATCTTCCTGGACGAAACCGACCCCGTGTCGTCGCCCATGAAAGCCAAGGGCGTGGGCGAGTTGGGTCTGTGCGGGGTCGGGGCGGCGATTGCCAATGCGATCACCCACGCCACCGGGGTGCGCGTGCGGGAATATCCCGTCACGCTGGACAAATTGCTGGCGGGGTTGCCAGACCCGGCCTGACGGTCAAGGCGCGCTGGCTCCCGCCATCGTGCCGGCTTGGCCGCTTTCCTCCAGCAGCCAATCCCTGAAGGCGGCGACGGGCGGGGTGGCAAGCTTGTCCGGCGGGGCCAGGAAAAAGTAGCCTGCTCCGGTGCTGAAGGATTCGTCGATGGCGGGCGCCAGAACGCCTTGGCGCAGTTCGTCCTCCACCAGGAAAGTCGGCAGCAGCCCGATGCCGATGCCCGACGCGACGGCCTGGATCAAATGCGTGGTCAGCTCGAACTGGGCGCCCCAGCGCATGGTCCGCACCGGCAGTTCATGCGCTTCGAACCAGCGCTGCCACACCGCCGGTCGGGCCGCCACTTGCAGCAAGCTGTGCTGAGCCAGATCGGCCGGTTTGCGGATAGGGTGGCGGGCCGCCAGCTCAGGGCTGATGACGGGGATGACGTGTTCGTCCATCAGGCGGTAAGACGCCAGCCCCGGCCAATCGCCATCGCCCACGGCAATCACGGCGTCGATGCCGGCCAGATCCAGGTCAAAGCGCGTGACCCGCGAGTGCAGGTGGACCAGGATGCCGGGGTGCTTTTCATAGAACCGGTTCAGCCGGGGCATCAGCCATTTCGCGGTAAAGGTGGGCAGCGCGGCCAGATGAAAGGCGCCGCGCCCGGTCCGGTGCGAGATGGCTTGCAGCGATGCGCTGCGGATGCGTTGCAGCGCCGCTTCCAGTTCCTTCTGATACCGCATGCCGGCTTCGGTCAGCAAGATGCGCCGTTTCTCGCGGCGGAAAAGGGCCACTTCCAGCAGATCTTCCAGCGCCTGCACTTGGCGGCTGACCGCACTTTGCGTCAACGCGAGCTCCGTCGCTGCACGCGTGAAACTGAGATGGCGCGCGCTGGCTTCAAAGGCCAGCAAGAGTGACATGGACGGGGTCAGGCGGCGCGGGTTCATTCTGTAAATACATGACGGGTAGGGGTTCACTATACCGTGCGGCCCGCCTTTTTCTCGCTTTGGATAGGTCTATGACTAGCTGTCATCCTTGGATAGATCATTCATAAAACGAATGATCTACCTGACTATTTTCCGTTTTCAAACCGCCGTTCAATGGCCGAAAATCAAATCAAGCGACGGGCAGATTGCTGCCGGTCTGGATAGGTTCCACGACGGAGGTAAGGATGGATTTGGGTATCACGGGCAAGACCGCGCTGGTGCTGGGCGGCGGCGGCGGGCTGGGTGGCGCCATCGCCGCATCGCTGGCGCAGGAAGGCGCGCGGGTGGTGGTGGCGGATCTGAACCTGGAGGCGGCCACCGCCACGGCGGACCGGATCCAGGCGGACGGGCTGACCGCCTTTCCGATGCAATGGGATCTGCGCGCGCTGGATGCGATCGATAGCCAGGTCGCATGGATCGAGTCCCACGTGGGTGCCGTTGATATCCTGGTCAACAACACGGGCGGGCCGCCGCCCACGCCCTCGTCGGGCCAGACGGCCGATCTATGGCGCGAGCACTTCGAAGGCATGGTGCTATCCGTCATCAAGCTGACCGATCGCGTGTTGCCCGGCATGCGCGAACGGCAGTGGGGCCGGATCATCACCAGCACCTCGTCCGGCGTGATCGCGCCGATTCCGAACCTGGGCATTTCCAATGCGCTGCGCATGTCGCTGGTGGGGTGGTCCAAGACCTTGGCGCGCGAAGTGGGCAAGGACGGCATCACGTCGAACATCGTGTTGCCCGGCCGCATCGCCACCGCGCGTATCTCGTTCCTGGACGAGGCGCGCGCCAAGCGCGAAGGACGCAGCGTGGAGGAGGTCAGCCGCGAAAGCACCGGCAGCATTCCCGTGGGCCGCTATGGCGATCCGAAGGAGTACGGCGACGCGGTGGCGTTCTTGGCCAGCACGCGCGCCAGCTACATCACCGGATCGACGATCCGCGTGGACGGCGGCCTGATCGCCAGTATCTGAACGTAGTCAAAGACACTCGAAGCCAAGCTATTCAAGGATGTTGAAGATGAAACTGACCGCTGACGCCAAGGGCGTATTCCCCATCGCGCCCACGCCGTTTTTCGATGATGGCGCGGTCGACCGCGCATCGATCGACCGGATGATGGATTTCTACCAGTCTTGCGGCGCGACCGGCTTGACGGTGTTGGGCCAACTGGGCGAAGCCCCGAAGCTGGATTTCACGGAATCGCTGGAGATCGCCTCGCAGGTGATCGGCAAGGCGGGCGGCATGCCCATCGTGGTGGGCGTGTCGGCGCCGGGCTTCGCGTCCATGCGCTCGCTGACCCGCGCCGTGATGGACCTGGGCGCGGCCGGGGTGATGATCGCGCCTCCCAACACGTTGCGCACCGACGACCAGATCGTCACCTACTACCACCAGGCGGTCGACGCCATCGGCGACGACGTGCCGTTCGTGCTGCAGGACTATCCGCTGACCTTCTCCGTGCAGATGGCGCCGTCGGTCATCCGGCGCATCGTGACGGACCTGGCCTCGTGCGTGATGCTCAAGCATGAAGACTGGCCGGGCCTGGAAAAGATCTCGGCGCTGCGCCGCTTCGAGGCCGAGGGCGCGATGCGCCATATCTCGATCCTGTGCGGCAACAACGGCCTGTTCCTGGACTACGAAATGGCGCGCGGCGCCGATGGCGCCAACACCGGCTATTGCTTTCCCGACATGCTTTGCGACTTCGTGAAATGGGTGGGCGAGGGCAAGACGGAAGCGGCGCACGACCTGTTCGATGCGCACCTGCCGCTGTTGCGCTACGAACAGCAACCGGGCGTGGGGCTGGCGGTGCGCAAGTACGTGATGATGCGCCGCGGCATCTTGTCCAGCGCGGCTCAGCGCCGCCCGGGCGGCGCGCTGACGCCCGCAGCGAAGGCCGAGGTGGACCATCTGCTGACCCGCCTGGGCAAGCACGATCCACGCGCGAAGAACCTGGTTTAAGCCCCCAGCGCCCGGACTTCGTCGTACAGCGCCCGGCTGACCCAGACGCCTTCCTGCTCGCTCTTGGCGCGGGCCTTGAAGCGGCGCTCGGAGGGCAGGCGGGCGCCTTGGCCAGCGATGGCGTCCAGCATGGCTTCGGCACCGGCGTCGTTCAGGGTGCGCTGCCCCCGGCCAAGAATGCCGGGGTCCAGCGCGATCAGCAGTTCTCCGTGCAGCGGCGTGCCCTTCGCGCCGGCGTCGAACGCCTGCGATTGCAGGCTGGTCCAGTCACCGATCAGGGGGCCGGCCAACAGTTCGATCATGGTGGATAGCGCCGAACCCTTGTACGAACCGAAGGTCAGCATCGCGCCGGCAAGGCCGGCAGCGGCGTCTGTGGTCGGCTGCCCGTTTGCGTCAATCGCCCAGCCTTCGGGGATCGGCTTGCCGGTGCGGCGGTGCAGTTCGATCTCGCCGCGCGCCACCATGCTGGTGGCGAAGTCGAACACGTACGGGTTGCCCGCCGGGCGCGGCCAGGCGAATGCCAGCGGATTCGTGCCGAACACGGGC
>NZ_JBHFII010000061.1:621041-624364 GCF_057334215.1 Achromobacter maghribensis
GGGTGCCGCGGGGGGGCGCCACCCAGCTGTGGCTGGGCGTCATGGCGATGCCCGCCAGGCCGTGTTCGGCGACGGCCTCGACTTCAGGCCACAGCGCCGAGAAATGGAAGCAGTTGTTGATTGCCAACACGGCCACGCCATTGCGCTTTGCCTTGTCCGCCAGATGCGGCAGGCCTTCCTGGAATGCCAGCAACGAGTAGGCGCGTTGCGCGTCCACTTGCACGACGGCTGGCGCGGGATGCGTGATCAGCGGCAACGCGTCCGGGTCCACCAGCCCTGATTGCAGCGTTCGCACGCAGATGATCAGGCGATACAGGCCGTGCGATTGGCAATCGTCGCGTTGCCCGGCGGTGATCGTCTGGGCGATGGCCGCCGTATGGGGCGCCGAAAAACCGTTGCGGCTAAGCACATCAACCGATAAATCGTAGACCTGGTCTATCGAGAGATTGATCATGTCCGTGTTCACGTTGCCTCCGGTACTGCGTTGCATGGCCGGCTCCAGCACAGGATGCCGGTCGAAAGAAATGCGGGGCGCGGGATAGGCTGCGCACATCCAGTGTAGCGGCGGTGCAAGGGGGCGCCACGACAAGTAGGACGTTTACGGCACGCTCGGCCGCGCTGCGCGAGCTAGGCGCCGTGGGCGATTTGGCGGAAGGAATCGCCAAATTCCTCCAAGGCACTTTCCAGGCGCCAGACACAGGCGTCAAGCGCATGCGCATCTTGCGTGGGGTCTGAGCAGATACGCCCCAGCTCGGCGCAGAGCGTGCCCAGCTGCGCGTCGCCCGTCATCTGTGCCGCGCCCTTGATGCGGTGGGCAAGCAGGCTCAATCCCGTCCGCTGTTGGTCTGCGTGGAGCGTGCGCAGTTGCAGCAAGTCCTGGTCGTTGGCGTGGGTGAAGGCGTTGGCCAGCGTGCGGATGCGGCAGGGGTCGGCAGACGTCAAATCGGTCAGCATGCGCAGCCGTTGTTCGTGGCGCGCTGATCGTGTCGGGAGAGGCTCGTCGCCAGGGAGAGAGGTCTGACTCATGCTCAACCATTGTGCCGCAGACTGACTTTCGTATTCTTCCTATTTTTTAATTCGGAAGACCGCAGCAATATGTCCCATACGCCGAAATGGGTCTTGGGCCCGGCGAACCGCCTATGCGAGTCATCTGTCCTATGCCATCACGATACATTCGCGTCATTGTCGCCGACGATCATCCCGCAGTGGCCTTGGGCGTCAGCTATGAACTCGGCCTGGATCCGGCCATTGACGTCATCGGATGCGTCGAAAGCTCCACCGACCTGATCGCCCGGCTTGACGGGCAGCCGTGCGACGTCGTCGTATCCGACTACACCATGCCTGGCGGCCGATATGGGGATGGTCTGGGATTGATCGCGTTGCTGCGGCGGCGGTACCCGGACCTGCGCATCGCGGTGTTGACCATGGTCGAAAGCCCGACATTGATCCGCGCCCTGTTGGGACACGACGATCTTTGTGTCCTGAGCAAGTCCGACTCCACCAGCCACATCGTCAGCGCGGTGCATGCGACCTACCAGGGCAAGACCTACTATTCGCCCACCATCAAGGAAATGATCATGAACCAGGCGTTCGGGGTGGCGGATGTGCGCCTGACCAAGCGCGAAGCCGAGATCGTCAGACTGTTCTGCGCAGGGGCGACCGTCACCGAAATATCACTGTTGTCGCACCGCAGCGTGCAGACGGTCAGCTCGCAAAAAAGAAGCGCCATGAGAAAGCTGGGCATCGAGCGCGACGCCGACCTGATCCGGTATGGCGCCGATGCCACAAAAAGCCATCTGGGTGAAGAGGGATTCCAGGCGCTGTCCCGGCCAGATACCGCCGCCTGGACCGGCGCCTGAAATCCTGCCGGGCTTAGAAGCCCACGGCCTGTCCGTCGCGGCGCGAGTCGGACGCCGCCACATAGCCCCCTTGCGGCAGGCGGCAGATCAACTGGGCAGAGCCAAACTCCAGGCTGTCCGCCGGCGCCACTGCCACGTTATGGCCGCGTGCGCGCAACGTCTCCACCACATCCGCCGGCAGGTGCGCTTCCACATTCACGACGGGGCCTTTTTCCACGCGGAAGCGCGGCGCGTCGCTCATGGCCTGCGGGTTCTGGCCGAACGCGGCCAGGCGCGTGACCATCTGCAGGTGACCCTGCGCCTGCATCGATCCGCCCATCACGCCGAACGACATCAACGGTTGGCCGCCACGCGTGACGAACGCAGGAATGATCGTGTGCATCGGCTTCTTGCGCGGCGCGACCTGATTGGCGTGGCCGGGCGTCAGCACGAAATTCAGCCCACGGTTGTGCAGGCTGATGCCGGTGCCAGGCACGACCACGCCCGAACCGAAGCCGTGATAGTTGGACTGGATGAACGACACCATCGTGCCGTCCGCGTCCGCCGTGGTCAGGTAGACCGTGCCGCCGGTGGCAGGCGTGCCTGCGGTGGGCACGCTGGCGCGGTCCATCGAGATCAGGCGCGCGCGTTCGGCCAGGTAGGCGCGATCGAGCAGGGCGGTGGCGTCGGTGCGCATGTGGCGCGGATCGGCGACATGGTGGTGCAGGTCGGCGAACGCCAGCTTCATCGCTTCGATGCTGACATGGTAGTAATCGGCGCTGTCGCGGCCCATGCCTTCCAGGTCGAATTGTTCAAGCATGCCCAGCGCCATCAGCGCCGAGATGCCTTGGCCGTTTGGCGGGATTTCGTGCAGTTCCACATCGCGGAACGACTGCGAAATGGGGGCGACCCATTCGGGGCGGTGTTCCGCCAGGTCGGTGGCGCATAGCGCTCCGCCGGTCTGGCTGGCGAAGTCCGTGATCTTGCGGGCGAGTTCGCCGCGGTAGAAGCTATCGCCGCCGGTTTCGGCGATGTCGCGCAGCGTCTTGGCCTGGGCAGGGAAGCGCCACCATTCGCCGGCTTGCGGAGCACGCCCTTGCGGCAGGAAGGCCTCGGCGAAGCCCGGCTCGTGGGCGAGCTTGGGCGCTTGGGTAGCCCATTGGCGCGCGATGGTGGGCGAGACGGGGAAACCCTCTTCGGCGTAGGCGATCGCGGGTTCGAACAGTTTGGCGAACGGCAGTTTGCCGAAACGCTCGGAAAGCGCCTTCCAGCCAGCGACCTGGCCGGGCACGGTAACCGTGCCCCAACCCGTGCCGGGCATGGCGTCGCGGCCATTGAAGTATTCAGGCGTCCATGCGGCCGGTGCGCAGCCGCTGGAGTTCAAGCCATGCAGGCGGCCGTCGTGCCAGACCAGCGCGAACATGTCGCCGCCGATCCCGTTCATGACGGGCTCGACGACGGTCAGGGCGATCGCGGTGGCAATGG
>NZ_JBHFII010000061.1:624395-679923 GCF_057334215.1 Achromobacter maghribensis
CGGGGGCAATGGCGCTGTCAACGGCATTGCCACCGGCCAGCAGCATGCGTAGTCCCGCCTGCGCAGCCAGCGGCTGGCTGGTCGCTACCGCATTCGCGGCCAGGACCGGCAATTTTCGGGAAGCGTACGGGAAAGACCAATCGAAGGGGGAGGACATGGATGCTGGAACTCGTAGAAAGGGTTACTGCGGGGTGATGCCGGCTTGGTCGATCAGCTGCTTGGTGCGCGGGATTTCGGCCTTGATGAAGGCGGCGAATTCCTCGCGGCTGCCACCGCGCGGTTCAGCGCCGGCTTCGGCGAGCTTACCGCGCAATGTCGGATCGGCCAGCACCTTGTTCACCGCCCGGTTCAGTTTGTCGAGGATGGGCGCGGGCGTGCCTTCGGGGGCGACCAGGCCGTACCACGGGGCGATGTCGTAGCCGGCGTAGCCTTGTTCGGCGATGGTGGGAATGTTCGGGGCCAGCGCCGAGCGCTGCGAATTGGACATGCCCAGCGCCAGCAGCGAACCGCTCTTGACCTGCGGCAGGCCGGTCATGATGGTGTCGAAGTACATCGACACCTGGCCGGAGAGCAGCGCCGGAATGGCTTCGCCTGCGCCTTTGTACGGCACGTGGAGGATATCGATGCCGGCGATGGACTTGAGCATTTCGCCCGCCATGTGCGACGTCGTGCCGGTGCCGAACGAGGCGTAAGTCAATTTGCCGGGATTGGCGCGCGCGTAGGCGACCATTTCGGGCAGGGTCTTGAACGGCTGCTGCGGATTGGCCAGCAGAATGTTGGGCGTGTAGGCCACCATGGACACCAGCGCGAAGGCGTCCGGGTCGTAGGCCAGGCGCTTCTGCAGGAACCGGTTGGTGACAACGGCGGCGGGGCCGCCCATCAGCAACGTGTAGCCGTCGGGCGCCGAGCGGGCCACCGAGGCGCTACCGATCGCAGCCGCGGCGCCCGGACGGGCTTCCACGACGAAGGGCTGGCCCAGTTCCGTGGCCAGCGCGGCGCCGAGTTGGCGCGAGATCAGGTCGGTGGCGGAACCTGCCTGGAAGGGTACGACGATGCGCACGGGATGCTGCGGCCAGTCGGTGGCGGGGGCGCTTGCTTGCGCGCCGGCTTGGGCCGCGAACGCGACGGCGGCGACGCCGGCCAGCGTTCGGATGAGACGAAATTTCATGGATTCCCCTTGATCGCGTGATGGAAAACAAATGCTGCCGGGCGGGTCTGCCGCCCGTTCCGGCGTGTCGGACGCATGGAAGCGCCCTCCGGAGACGATTAGACGGGAAGGCTGCTGGCCAGACTATTGGTGTTTGCATCCATGGATCACTGGATCCAGTTTGTGTTATTTTTGCGTTTATCTATCATGGCGGCTTTCCAAGCCCGGGGACCACGATGCTGCAATTTCAAAAGACAGCGATCAGCGCCGAAGACGAGGCGTACCTGCATTTGCAGCGCGAGATCCGCCTGGGCCGCTATGCGCCCGGGCAGCGCCTGGTGCCCGACGTCGTCGCCAGCGAGATCGGTACCAGCCGCATGCCGGTGCGGGGCGCCTTGCGCCGATTGGCGTCCGAGGGCCTGGTGGAAATCCGCGCCAACCGTGGCGCCGTGGTGCGCGGACTGAACCAGCAGGAAATGCTGGAAGTCTTTGAAATGCGGTCCGTGCTGGAAGGCTTGGCCATGCGCAACGCCGTGCTGCATATGAATGCCGAGCACATCCGCCGCCTGTCCAATTTGCTAGACCAGTTGGAGCAGGGCTCGGGCGACTACCTGGATTGGACCACCGCGCACCGCGAATTCCATGAATACCTGTGCGGCTTCTGCCAGCAGCCACGCCTGCTGCGCCAGCTCTCGGAGCTGCATTCCGTGGTGGAGCCTTACATGCGCTTATGGGCGGCGCAGCCCGGCCGTGTGTTGCGCGTGCGCGAATCGCATCAGGAACTGATTGACGCGCTGCAGACCCGCGACCCCGACCGCTGCGAGGCCGCCATGCGCCAGCACGTCCTGAATACCGTTCCCGCTTTGCAGGCGTTCCTGGAACAGGCGGCCTGACAGCGCGGCCTGACAGCGCGGCCTGCTCAGCCCTCGTTCAACCGAATATCCACGGGCTTTTTGCGGCGGAACTTCATTTCGCTGGCAAGCACTCCGGCCACGATCAGCGTGGCGCCCACAAGCGCCAATGCGGGTAGCCGGTCGCCCGCCAGGCGGCCGACGATGCCGCCCCAGACTGGCTCGCCTGCGTAGATGACCGTGGCGCGCGTGGGCGACACGGATTTCTGCGCCCAGTTCATCGTCAACTGAATCACGGCGCTGGCCAGGCCCAGGCCGATGGCGGCGCCGGCCCACAGCCACGAGAATGCGGGAATCGATTCCCCCAGCACTGGCATCAGCGCAAAAGACACCAGCCCGGCCGTCAACAGCTGCACCGCGGTGACCCGGCGGCTATCCACGCGTTTGGCGAACAGGCCGATCAAGATAATTTCGGCGGCAATCGCCACGGCACCCGCCAAGGTGGCGACTTCGCCCGGGCTGAAGCTGAGCGAGCCTGCTTCGGGGCCGGCCAGCAGGACCAGGCCGGTGAACGCCAGCGCCACGCCGATCCAGCTCATCAGCCCGGGAGGGCGCCTCAGCACGGCCCACTGCAGCAGCGGCACGATCGGCACGTACAAGGCGGTGATGAACGCGGATTGGCTGCTGGTAATGGTGCGCAGGCCATGCGTTTGCAGGTAGTAGCCCAGGAACAAGGCGCCACCGATGGCGATGCCGGCGCCGACTTCAAACCGGGTGATCGCCATCATGTGCTTGCGGAACAGCAGCATCGTCACCAGCCCGGCAATGGTAAATCGCACGCCTACGAAGAACAGCGGTCCGCTATGCTGCATGGCGATGTGAATGATGAGGAATGTGCTGCCCCACAGCATGGTGACCAGCACCAGGGCGATTTCCTGGCGCGTCAGGGCGAACATCGATGTCTTGGGTGGCACGATTGACTTCAATAGCTACGAAATTATGAGCAATATACTGCACATTACGCCTACGGGAAGCGATGTCCTGGCGCATGTGGGCGCCAACCTGCGGCGGATCCGCAAGCAGGCCGGGCTGAGCCAGACGAATCTGGCCGATGCGTCGGGCATCAGCCGGCGCATGATCGCGGGGGTGGAGGCCGGAACGGCCAACATCAGCCTGTCCAGCCTGGATAAATTGGCCGGCGCGCTGGGAGTGGGCTTCGTGGACCTGGTCAGCGACCCCCACCGTGAACGCCGCCGCATCGAGGCCATGGCCTGGCGTGGCAACCAGGCCGGCAGCCAGGCGGTATTGTTGGGCGCCGCCCCCGCCAGTTGCGAGGCGCAGCTGTGGATCTGGACGCTGGCGCCCGGTGAACACTATCTGGCCGAGCCCGACCCGGACGGGTGGCACGAGATGGTCTATGTGATAGAGGGCGCGCTGCGGCTGGAATTGTCCGGCGTGCCGCAATCCGTCGCTGCCGATGATTTCGCCATCTACAGCAGCGCGCAGCCTTACGCGTATTTCAACGACGGCGACGCGCGTGTGCGCTTCGTGCGCAACGTGCTTCGATAACCCGTCCGGTGACCGAACCGGAATAGGGGTGCAACCGCGATGACGCGCATCGCCGGCATATTGCCAGGAGTAATATGTCGCGTCCGGCGGCGTATGTCACCGGCCAAGAACAAGCCGTTTGGCGCCTGGCCCTTTCCACCCGTGTCGATAGCGGATTCCTTCCGCGCTTCCCCAGCGGTGTCTGCAAGCCTTGGCGCATGAGCGGCCATAAGAAGACATCGAGGAGAAGCACTTGGACAAGCAAGAGTCGGGCGGCTGGTATTTCGGCTGGAACATCGTCGGCGCCGCCGCGGTACTCACCCTGTTGACCGTCGGCCTGCGCATGGGCATCGGGCCGTTCTTCCTGCCGATGGCGGACGGGCTGGGATTCTCGCGCAGCCTGCTGTCGGGCATCGTCGCCGTCGGCATGCTGTGTTACGGGCTTGCCATGCCGCTGGCCGGTTATCTCGTCAGCACGCGCGGCACCCGGTTCGTGCTGCTGACCGGCACCGCCATCGTCGTGGCGTCGTCCTTGTGGACGGTGTTCGCGCGGGGCCCCATCGAATTCCTGCTGTCGTTCGGCGTGGCGCTGTCCGTCGGGCTGGCCTTCACCAGCCCCGTGGCGCTGACGCCCGTGATCAGCCGCTGGTTCACCCGCCAACGCGGCATGGCGCTGTTCTTCCTGTCCACCGGATCGATGGCGGGCATTGCCCTGATGACGCCCACCCTGACGTTCGCGATCGCCGCCGTGGGCTGGAAGGAAACGCTGCTGGCCTTTTCCGTGCTGTTCGCCTTGCTGACCGTGCCGGTCGCGCTTTTCATCATGCGTGACTCGGCGCCAGAGCATACGGATCTGCTGCCGCACCAGATCATGGACGCCAAGCCGTCCGCCAAGCCCGCGGCCCGCGGCCCGGCGCCGAACGTGCGCGACGCTTTGCGCACGCTGCCGTTCTGGCAAGTGGCGTTGGGGCTGTTCGCCTGTGGCTACAGCATGAACCTGCTGGGCACGCATGGCATGCCGATGCTGATGGACCACGGCTTTGACGCCACCACCAGCTCTTTGGGCATCGGCCTGATCGGCCTGGTCGCCATCTTCAGCACGCTGGTATTGGGGCGCATGTCCGATCAGGTCGAGCGGCGCAACATCCTGGCCGCCATCTATCTGGTTCGCGGCCTGGGTTTCTTCGCGCTGGTCATGGTGGGGGCGCACTGGGAGCTGTACGCCGCAGCCACCATCGGCGGCATCGTCTGGGCGGGCAGCATCGCCTTGTCGTCGGCGATCCTGGCCGACGTCTACGGCATCCGCCTGGTGGGGGTGCTGTATGGCCTGACATATCTGGGCCACCAGGTGGGCGGCATGATCAGTTCGTGGCTGGGCGGGTGGGCGTTCGATACCTTCCACACCCATTGGGTCGCCTTCGGGTCGGCAGGCGTGTTGTTGCTGCTGGCCGCTGCGATTTCCCTGCGGCTGCCGGGGCGCGGCCTTGCGCGCACGCCGGCCGCCGTCGGGCGCTGACTTAGCGGTCTTTCAGCAGCGAGACCAGTTCGGGCACGTAGCGCTCGCCACCGCCTTGCGTGACGGCCTGGTCGAACGTGTGCTGCACGGCGGCGCCGATCTCGCGCACGGCGCCGGCTTCCGCCGCCATCGTGTTGTAGTAGGACAAGTCCTTCTGCGCGTTCGACATGAAGAAGCGCAGCGACGACGGGTCCTGTTCCAGCAGGTACGGCTTGATGCGCTCCAGCGCCACGCCGCCGCCGCCGCCCTTGGCCAGCACGGCGGCGAACACGGCCGGATCGATGTCGGAGCGCAGCGCGCAGGCGGCCGCTTCCGACAGCAGGGCCACCACGCCCAGCGACACGTAGTTGTGCAGCAGCTTCATGCGGTGGCCTGCGCCCACCGGGCCGGCGTGCGTGATGTTCTCGGCAAAGCAGGCCAGGATCGGCTTGCACTCTTCGAACAAGGCGGCGTCACCACCCACCAGCAGATTCAACCGGCCTTCGGCGGCCTCCTTCGGCGTGCGGGTCATCGGCGCGTCCAGGAAGCGGCCGCCGGATTCGGTCACGGCCTGCGCCACCTTCACGGTGGATGAGGGGATGGCGGTCGAGCAATCGATGATCACGGTGCCAGGGCGCAGGCCTTCCAGCACGCCGCCGGCGGACAGCAGCACGGCTTCCACCTGCGGGCTGCCGGTCACGCACAGGATGATCACGTCCGACGCGGCGGCCAGCGCGGCGCCGCTGGCCACGCTGGTCGCGCCTGCGGCCTTCAGAGCGTCCAGGGGCTGGTTGCCCGGGTGCTCAAGGACGGTGAGGGTGTGACCATGCTTGACCAGATTGCTTGCAATGCCGTGGCCCATGAGGCCGATACCAACCATGCCGACTTTCGCCATCTTCCACTGCTCCTGCCATGTATAGGGATGTGTTGTGGCGTAAATCTTACTCCGTCTTCCGGGGGCGGCGGCAGGCCGCGACGCCGGCCTCGCCGGCCGTCGGCTTCTTTGCGATACTGCGGCGTACTCTCCACTATTCCGACCCCTTCAGGATCTGACCCCGATCCATTTCGCGAGCGTCCATGGCAGACACCATTCCTTCGGGCTTCGAGCCCTGGCAGCCCAGTAGCCCCTTCATGACCCATCTGGCCGAACTTGGCGCGTTATACCGGCACAGCGCAGATTCGGTCCTGGCCATGCACGTGGCGCAGGCCCACACCAACATGCACGCCATCGCGCACGGCGGGCTGCTGGCCACGTTGGCCGACAGCGCCCTGGGCTTCACGATCGCGCAGCAAGCGCAGGTGTCGGTGGTGACGGTGCAGATGTCGGTGGAATTCCTGAACCCGGTCAAGCCCGGTGACTGGCTTGAAGCGCACGTGCGCATCGACAAGCAGGGCAAGCGGCTGATCTATGCGACGTGCCTGCTGCAGGTGGCCGGGCGCGTCATGCTGAAGGCCAACGCGGTGTTCGCCGTGCGCGCGTCGTCGACACCCGCTTCCGACGGCTAGGCAATCTGGCCGTGCGGTCTGCACGGCGTCTTCCCTTGAATGTTTCGAACGCTGCGTTCGCGCTTTTTGAACGCGCGGCGCGTCCCCCTGGGCACGCGCACCGTTTTGAAATTCCGCGAACGCAGCGTTCGAAACATTCAACTCCTCGTGATGCAGGGCCGCTGACATAATTTTTAAAAAAGCGGCTGATCACGGAGACACTATGCTTCACAACGCCTTGCGCGGCGTCAAAGTCGTGGACTTGTCGCGCATCCTTGCGGGCCCTTGGTGCACGCAGAACCTGTCGGACCTCGGCGCCGAAGTCATCAAGATCGAACATCCGGAACGCGGAGACGACACGCGCGGCTGGGGGCCTCCCGACTTGCGGTCGGACGACGGCGGCGCGTCCATGTCGGCTTACTTCATGGCCTGCAACCGCGGCAAGCATTCCGTCGCAATCGACTTCGCATCGCAAGCGGGAGCGGCCCGCGTGCGGGAACTGGTCGCCAACGCGGACATCCTGGTCGAAAACTACAAGGCAGGCGGACTGCGCAAGTACGGGCTGGACTACGCCTCGCTTGCCCGCATCAATCCGCGCCTGATCTACCTGTCCATCACCGGGTACGGCCAATCCGGTCCCATGGCCGGAAAGCCGGGATACGACTACGTGTTCCAGGGCATGGGTGGGTTGATGAGCTACACCGGGCAACCGGATGGCACGCCCGGCGCCGGCCCGCTGCGCACAGGGGTTGCCGTCGTGGACCTGATGACCGGCATGTACGCCACGTCCGCCGTGCTGGCTGCCTTGCGCCAGCGCGACCAGACGGGGCAGGGCATGCCGTTGGATATCTGCCTGCTTGACGTCGCGGTGGCCCTGAATGCCAACCAGGGCGCCAATTACCTCGTCTCCGGCGTGGCGCCCAAGCGCAGCGGCAACGCGCATCCGAACTGCGCGCCTTACGAGGTGTTCGCGTGCGCCGACGGGTACTTGATTCTGGCGATTGGCAACGACGGCCAGTTCGCGCGCTTCTGTGGCGTGGCCGGGCATCCCGAATGGGCCGCCGATGCGCGCTATGCCACCAACAGCGCGCGCCTGATGAATATGGACAGCCTTCGTTCGCAGGTCGCCGCCACGTTGGCCACCGCGCCGCGCCAGCGCTGGACCGCTGCGTTCGACGATGCCGGCGTGCCATGGGGGCCGATCCACACGCTGGACGAAGTCTTCGCGCATCCACAGGTGCTGCATCGGGAACTGCTTCAGACCACCACGCATCCCGTGCTGGGCGAGATGCGGCTGGTGCGCAATCCGCTATTGGCAGGGACGCCGGCCAGCGCATTGGGCGCGGCGCCGCCTTTGCTGGGCGAACACACGGACGCAGTGCTGACGCGGCCAGCCACGATTTGAACTACCCCGAGGAGACAACAATGACACCGATTAAATTTCCGCTGGCCGCGTTGCTGGCTTGCCTGGTCATGCCGGGCGCGGCGGCCGCCGACTATCCCGACAAGCCGATCCGCTTGGTCGTGCCGTATGCGGTCGGCGGCACCACCGACATCATCGCGCGCGTCGTTGGCAACAAGCTCGGCATGCAGCTGGGTCAGTCCGTCATCATCGAGAACAAGCCGGGCGCGGGCGGTAGCATCGGTTCGGCCTACGCTGCCAAGCAGCCCGCTGACGGCTATACGCTGGTGATGGCGGTCGAAAGCTCGCATGCCGTGAACCCCAACGTCTACGCCAAAAGCGCCTACGACCCCGTCCGCGACTTCGCGCCGATCAGCAACCTGGCCGACGTGCCCAATGTGCTGGTGGTCAACCCGGCGTTGCCCGCGCAAGACATGGCCGCGTTCCTGAAACTGCTGAAGGCGGATCCCAACAAGTATGCCTTCGGCTCATCCGGCAACGGCGGGCTGAGCCACATGAACGGCGAGTTGTTCATGAAGACCACCGGCACGCGCATGCTGCATGTGCCATACAAGGGCCTGGGGCCCGCTCTGAATGATCTGGTCGCCGGACAGGTCCAGGTGGTGTTCGACAACATTCCGTCGTCCTACCCGCTGATCCAGGGCCAGCGAATTCGGCCGCTGGCCGTGGCCGCCCGGCAGCGGCTGAAGGTCTTGCCCGACGTGCCGACGTATGCCGAGGCGGGTTTGCCCGCCATGAACAATCCGTCATGGTTTGGCCTGGCCGCGCCCGCCGGCACGCCCGTGCCGGTGCTGGATAAACTAAATGCCGCCGTGCGCCAGGCGTTGGCCGATCCGGCAACCATCGAAGCCATCGAAAAGCAGGGCGCCGTGCCCAGCCCGATGTCGCGAGATGAATTCGGCGCGCTGATCGCGCAATCCTATCGCCACTGGAAGACCGTGGTCGAAGACATCAAGTTCGAGAAAATGCAATAAGGAGCGCTCGTGAACACCAGAAATCTGACCTTCCCCCACGCCAGCGCCGAGATCGACGCCGCCGGCATCGCCACCTTGACCATGCAGGACGCTGGGGTCCTGAACATCCTGAGCACGCCTGTGATCAACGGCCTGCGCGAGGCGCTTCGCCACCTGCGCGAGGATGACTCGGTGCGCGTGCTGGTGCTGCGCGGCGCCAGCGACCGCGCGTTCGTGGCCGGCGCCGACATCGCGGAGATGGCCGCGTTGGACGAGCCTGGCGCCCAGCGGTTTATCTCCAACCTGCGCGACCTCTGCAACGCCGTGCGCCACTTCCCTGTGCCGGTGATCGCCCGCATTCCGGGCTGGTGCCTGGGCGGCGGCCTGGAATTCGCCCTGGCGTGCGATCTGCGCATCTGCGCCGACCATGCGCAGTTCGGCATGCCCGAAGTCAAGGTCGGCATTCCGTCGGTGATCCATGCCGCGCTCATGCCGCAACTGATCGGCGCGGCCAACAGCGCCTGGATGCTGTTGACGGGGGAACTGGTCGACGCTCGCCGCGCGCAGGATTGGGGGCTGGTCAACGCCGCCGTGCCGCAAGCGGAACTGGATCAGGCCGTGCGCAAGCTGGCGGAAGGCTTCGCGGCGCTGGGGCCGGCGGCATTGCGGCAGCAGAAGAAGTTGCTGCGCCGCTGGGAGACGATGTCGGTGGATGAGGCCATCGAGGACAGCGTCGCGGAATTCGGCGCCGCGTTCAATACCGGCGAACCCCAGAAGTTCATGAACGAATTCCTGGCAAGCAAGCGCAAAGGCAAGGGCTGATCAGTCCGGCCCGCGTGTCGCCGCGACGATCGGGTCGTCAAGCAGGTATTCGGCGACCTGTTCGACGAACGGCGACAGCGGCACGCCGGCCTGTGTCACCAATGTCAGTTCTCGCAGCGCCCACGGTTCGCTGATCGCCACGGCCGCAATGCGTTTTTCGCGCAGCGCGGCCGCGGCGATGCTGCGCGGCACCAGCGACACGCCCACGCCGGCCTCGACCATGGACAGCACGGCATCGAAGGTATGCACGTGGATGCGCACCTTGGGGGTCTTGCCCGCCAGCTTGGCCATGTCGCGCAGGAAGACATAGTTGCTGCTGGCCCGGCTCATGCACACGAAATCCAGGTCCAGCACCGCCGGGAACCGCACCGGCGAACTCTCCACCACCGGATGGTTCAGTGGCGCCGCGATGATGAGCTCGTCGATGGCGTAGCGGATGGCGTTCACGCCCGCCGATTTGGCCTGGCCGGCAAAGATGCCGATGTCGGCTTCCTGGCCCGCGATGGCGGCCTCGATCGTATTGCTGGAGCGCTCTTCCAGCAGGATGTTCACATTGGGATTCGCGGAAAGGAAGCGGCTCAGGCTGGGCACGATGAAGCCGTTCAGCGAGCTGCTGTTCGCAAACAGCTTGACGCTGCCCTTCAGCCCGCTGGCAAACCCGCTGACTTCGCCGTGCATGCGTTCAACGCCTGCCAGCAGCGACCGAACGTGCTTCAGCACGAAAGTGCCTTCGGTGGTCAGCTCCATGCCACGAGCCTCGCGCTTGAACAGCGGCACGCCCATCGCGAATTCCAGGTTCTTCAAGCGGTAACTGGCGGACGAGGCGGTCAGGTGGACCGTGCCGGCCCCGCCCGATAAGCTCTTCGCCTCGGCGATCGCAAGGAACAGGCGGAGATCAGTAAGTTCGTAGCGCATGGCGCAAGATTACCGTAGGTGATTTTGCGTTGTCATAGATACGGCGTCGCCAACCAGATGATCTTGTTGCGCAAGCGCTTGGCGAACGGCGCTTGCGTCAAGCCTTCCAGGGTCTCGAGCCGGGCGTGGCCGATCAGCCCGTCGATCCGGTCGCCGATCCACCGCGCCACCGCGGGGTCGTAGATCTCGGTGTCCAGCTCGAAATTCAGCCGCAGGCTGCGCGGGTCCAGGTTGGAAGAGCCGACATACGCCCAGGCGTCATCCACCGTCATCAGCTTGGAATGGTCGAAGGCGCCGTGCGCCCGCCAGACCCGGCAGCCCGTGCGCACCACCTGGTCCAGCTGCGCCGACATGGCGTAGTCCACCAGGCGCAGATTGTTCTTGCCTGGGATGACGATGTCCACGTGGATGCCGCGCCGCGCGGCGGTGGCCAGCGCCCCGATCAGCGTCTGATCGGGCAGGAAGTAGGGCGACTGAATGCGCACATGGCGCTGCGCCACGGCCAGCGCGCCCAGCAACATGTTGTGCGAACTGCCCAGCGCCCGATCCGGACCCGACGGTACGCAGCGCATCGGCACGTTGCCGCTAAGCGGCACGGCATGCGGGTCGAACCAGGGCCTGGCGGGCAGCGATTCGTGCGTCGTGAAATTCCAGTCGTGCGCAAACACCGACATCAGCTGCGTCACGATCGGCCCTTCCACGCGAAAGTGCGTGTCGTGGTTGGTGGCATCGCCCGCCAGCGCACTGACGAATGCCGCGCGCACATTCATGCCGCCGGTGAACCCCACGCGCCCGTCGATCACCAGCACTTTCCGGTGGCTGCGCAGGTTCGCGTAGGGCATGCGCAGCACGCCCATCGGATTCGTCATGAAACGGGCGACGGGCACGCCACCACGCGCCAGCATGCGGACGATGGGCGGACGCGAATACTTGGAGCCGATCGCGTCGATCAGCACCCGCACCTGGACGCCCCGAGCATGCGCTTCGATCAGCGCCTGGGCCAGCTCGCGTCCGATCGGATCGTTATCGAAGATGTAGCTTTGCATCGCCACCGCATGACGCGCGTCGCGGATGGCCTGCAACATGGCCGGGTACGCCTCGTCGCCGCCCGCCAGCGGCCGCACCGCGTTGCCGCCCAACAGCCGGAACCGGCTGACCCGGTCGCCCAGCACCTTCAGCGAGGCGAACTGCGGCCCCGAAATCGGCGCCACGTCCACGGGCAGGGTCTCGACCTGCTCGGCATCCACCACCATCGCTTCGTCGCGCTGTTGCGTCAACCGCGTCTTGCGGATGCGGTTGATCCCCGCCACGAAATAGAACAGGGCCCCGAACAGCGGCGAGAACAACGCCACCCCCACCCAGCCGATGGCCGCCCGCACGTCCTGCTTGGTCATCGCGGCATGCACCGCCGCGCCCGTCCCGGCCACGATGCTGCTGGCAAAAGCCAGATGAGGCCAATAATCGATCAAAATTGCGTGTATGCGATCCATAGCGATGGCGTAAGAGACGGCCTCCAAGGGGGAACCAAGCGGAAGGATAGCAAGCTGGCAAAGTCAGGCAAGAGAAATTGGGGGCAGGGCGTTTGACGCGTCAAAAAAATATGCTATAGTTCGGCCTCTTCGTTGTTCAGCTTCTTTCTGAAGCGCGGCGGCGAAGAAAAAAGGCGCGACGAAAGTGGTGCCTGGGTAGTACAAAAAAGCAGTACCAGAGGTGGCTGTAGCTCAGTTGGTAGAGTCCTGGATTGTGATTCCAGTTGTCGTGGGTTCGAGCCCCATCAGCCACCCCAAGAATTCCCCTTACATTACAGACGCTTAGGCGTCTGTTTTGCTTTCTCGGGGAGATTCTGGGGAGAAATCGCCGTTTCTAGGCGACTCATCTCCAGGTCGTTCTGATCGCCATCCAGCCATTTGGAATAGGTTTTCAGGAACATCTCCACGCTGTGGCCCAACTGCTTCGCGCAGAAGGCCGGCGTCATCCCAGCCATCAGCATGACCGTCGCGTAAGTGTGCCGCATGTTGTACGGCCGCCTGTAGCGAATCCCAAGAAGTTTCAGTGTTGGCGTCCAGAAGCTCCGACGGAACGCGCGCTCATCTTCCCACTGGGCCGCATAGCGCGGGTCGTGGAATACCGCCGCTCCGGTTACCTGTGTGTGCTGCCGCTGGGCCTGGATTGCGCTCAACGCGCGGCTGTTCAGGATGACCTGGCGGGCGACAGCCGTCTTTGTCCGGTCTTTCCGCTCACCCCGCACCAGAGCTTCCGCCACCAGGACGGACCCAGATACCAGATCGACGTTCGGCCATTGCAAGCCGAAGACTTCGGACGTGCGCAGCCCGCTCCAGAACCAGAACTCGATCAGATTGTGAACCTGGCCGGGAAACCGCCGTGCGACCAATTCACGGATGCTCTCCATTTCTGGTCGGCTGAACGGATCGGGCGGCTCGCGTTGGTATTTCGCCCGGGCGATGCCAAGGGCCGGGTTCTCGGTCAGGACTCGGTCCTGTACGGCCAGGTCCAGGGCTTCGCGCACGACCGACACATAGTTGTTGAGCGTCTTCCCAGACAAATCGGGCCGGCCGGCAACGACGGTCAGGAAGTGGCTCAGCTTGGCCGAGCGCAGCGGGACCATTCCAAGGCGGGTACCCGATGCGCAGTTTCAGGATGATTGAATTGGTGCGTCATGTGACCAGGGGCAGGGCATTGGAGCCGCGCGAGCGTGACGCCGCCCGGAAGGCAGTACAGCGGGTGCTTGATGCGCTGGTGGAGGCCGGCTCTGCGCAGGTAAGCGCACCAGCAGCGGCCCGCGGCGCCTTTGCGGAATACTCCGTGTCCCACAAGTGGGACATGACATCGCCGAAAGTAGGACAGGAAGTGAGACAATTCTCCCGGGTTCTTGCGCCTTGAAGAAATGCACCGTGCTGCCGCTGCGAAAAGTGGCTATTAAGCCGCTCCCCAACTCCACAAGTCGTTATCGGCGATGTAAGTTATCGCCTTATCGGTGATACGACCTTGCTCGTCGAGCAGCTCCTTTGAAATAAGGTAGCTCCGCGCCTCGATATCATCCGGCGCGGCCATGATAAATGCAGAATACCGATCTCCCGTTTCGATAAATGCCAGATGCTCACCGCTTAATGGAAGCTGGAATCGCTCGCCATGATGATTGCCGCCAATAAGGCGCCCTGTCGTCGGTTGCATGTTTTGCTCCTTGTGTAATCCCGAAAGCATCGGGTAGTTGTGACTTGTTCGCGCCTAACGGGCGGGACAATACGAGCGGGCTCTTGCGCCTTGAAGGAGTTGGGCCTAAGCGAACTCGAATCTTGCCTTTTATTAGTTAGTCCATCACGTCAAAAGTCACTCTGCCGTTCGCGCCGCCGCTCATTGCAATTTGCGCCAATTGCGTAGCTGTCAAACGAGTTGCATTTGATACGTGAAGCTTTGAACCTGTGCCCGCTCCGCTCATGGCGATCTGTTGTAGTTGAGTCGCGGTGTATTTGCTACCGTCCACAACCAGACTGCCACCGGACATCGCTATTTGCTGAAGCTGAGTTGCTGTAAAGGCCATAACATCTCCAAATGTATCAAATAGGGATTGCAGTTTAGCAGTGGCAAGATGTTGAGTCGCGAGTTCTCAGGCCCTTGGCATTTGCATATCAGTCGCCGGCCGCGTGGGAACATCCGCCGCAATCGACCAACCCGCAGAGCGAAAATGGCCAACGCTGCACTCGGGGATAGCCCCGAATCGCTGGCTCCGACCGGCGCCGCCCGTTAAGCCCCTATCGGTCCAACCAGCGCACACACAGGTGCGCCAAGGGGTGGGCCCCACAACCTACGGGTGCCCCCATGAGTCGCCTGAGCAGGCCTGGCGCCCGCGCAGGGGCAAATGCGCGGGATCCTTCTTTCCGGTCTTGTCGCCGGCGGCCAGCGTGACGAGAACCGCTGCGCCTAGCTCGCTACGGCGGGTAGTCGGATGGGCGTTCCTTTGTCAAAGAACCGAGCGCAGATTGTTGGTTGTGAGGCCGCCAAGCGTTTCATCCACTGGTGCGACAACGACCCCTGCCTTTCGGCCCAGAGCGGAAAGTGCCGCGGAAACTGCTGCCATCACATCATCCGCTGTGGCATGTTCGACCGTGGCATAAGTTCCGTCGGGCAGAAACACCTCGTGGCCTGAAAGGTCGGCCGTGCGTTGGATCTGACGAAGTTCAAGTTCTTCATGAAGATCTGTGTAATCGAAGTCTTCACTTTCATAGACTTCCACGCGGATAAAGAATGTAGGCATTTCTAAGCTCCAAGTAAGGTGCCCGCGCACTTTATCAAAGGCACGTTAACAAGAGAAGCTAGATATGGGTCGGCCGTCAAAACTCACCGATGCCCAATGGGAGTCTATCGGGAAGCGTCTGATAGCGGGTGAATCGACGTCATCCCTGGCCCGGGAATTCGGGGTGAGCAAGGGCGCCATTTCTACGCGGTTTTCTAAACACACAGAAACGATTAAATCCGCGGCTAATCAACTGGTTGCGGCTGATCGGGCGATGGCGAATCTGAACGTTTCTGAACAGATTGCCGCCCGTTCACTTGCCGATGACCTAAAGGCGATCTCGGAGCATTTGGCCAGCGCAGCCCGATACGGCGCTGCCACGTCGCACCGCCTGCTTGGCATCGCTCACGGGAAGGTTGCAGAGATTGATGACGCCGCGCCGCTTGACGGTGGGAGCGTCGAAACGCTGAAGGGAATCGCAGCCCTGACCCGAGTGGCGAACGATTCAAGTGAGATTGCCGTGAACCTGCTGCGCGCCAACAAGGACGCGGTGGACGAGGCCAACCGGGGCCAGAACGAAGTGCCCGCGGGGTTGGAACATTTCTATGGACGCTCTGCTGTCGGCACCGACGCTTAATCCGGCTCTGCGCGAATTCTGGCTCAAGCCTGCGCGCAATCGGGTTCTGTACGGTGGGCGCGCGTCGTCCAAGTCCTGGGATGCGGCGGGCTTCGCTACGTTCCTGGCGAGTAACTATCGGCTGCGCATTCTTTGCGTGCGCCAGTTCCAGAACAAGATCGAAGAATCGGTCTACCCGACTTTCACCGGAGGCGGCATTGCCTTCACCGTACTTTTCACGCCCGAGCTGAGCTTGGGTGGTCTGGTGCAGGTCACCAGTTCGATTGAGGCAGCTCACGGCGAATGGGTGGTTATCAGCATCGTCCACTCGTTGGAAGCGGAGACGCCCGGCGGCGCGTGGCTTTCCCAAATCATGTGTCAAAGGCAGATCAATGTCTGAGCAATTCGGATACGCAGGCCAAGCACGCGCGGCCGAGGGCGGCGACGAGTATGGCGCACTGAATTTCGTCATTGGCCAAGCACTGGCGCGGCTCAGCACGGCTACTCTGGTGCGGGTGGTTTCGGTGACCAATGCGGGCGGCGTTGAGCCCGTCGGGTTTGTCGACGTGCAGCCGCTGGTGAATCAGTTGGACGGCGCCGGCAATGCGGTTCCGCATGCGGTTCTTCATCAGTTGCCGTACTTCCGGCTACAGGGGGGCACCGACGCGGTGATCTTGGACCCGAAGGTGGGCGACGTAGGCATCGCTGTGTTCGCCAGCCGGGATATTTCGTCGGTTAAGTGTTCCAAGGGCCAGGCAAACCCCGGCTCGTGGCGCTCGCACGACATGGCTGACGGGCTGTACGTTGATGGATTGCTGAACGGCTCCCCGGTGCAATATGTGCAGTTCACCGCGGGCGGCATCAACGTGGTGTCCCCGTCCAAGGTAACGATTCAGGCTCCGAACATCGAGATGAACGCTGCCACACAGTGCTCGCTGAATTCCCCGCAGATCGTCCTGAACGGCACGGTGCAGCAAGGCTCCGGATCGTTTGGAGGCACTTCCACCTGGCAGGGCAACATGGAAACCTTGGGCAGCCATTCGGCCAAGCCCCTATGTACGTTGGAACGACGTCTTCGCAGACCTACCGCTTGGCGGACGACGCCTACCGCAAGCTGATCCTGGTGAAGGCGTTGGCCAACATCTCGGACTGCAAGTCACCGAGCCTGAACCGGCTGCCGACAAACCTCTTTGCCGGGCGGGGGCGCTGCTACGTCTCTGATACTGGCCAGATGGAGTTTCGCTACGTCTTTGAGTTCGCGCTTGAACCGTACGAGATCGCAATTCTTACCCAGTCGGGTGCGATCCCGAAGCCCGCCGCCGTCCTCGCCAACGTCCTGCAAGTCGACCTACCCAATACCTTCGGATTCAACGAGGCGCTGATGCAGCCCTTCGGTTCCGGCGTCTTTTTCACATCTTCGGGGCTTATCAATGCAAGCTAGCAACGCACCTACCAAGTCCGCCGTCCCGTTCGCCAACAGCGGCGCGAAGAACACCATTCCGGTGGCATCGCAGATCGGCATTACCCCGGGGTTGGCGTCGGTCACTGACGGCTTTCCCCCTCTGACCATGACCCCGTTGGCCGCTGGCGGCGTGCCACCTTATGGTCAGGATTTCAACGGCATCCTGAACTTTCTGAGTTCTGCTGTGCGTTGGGCGCAGCCCGGGGGAGGCTACGTGTATGACGCGGCATTCGCCACCGCAGCGGGCGGCTACCCGCGAGGCGCCATTCTTCTGAAAGCGGGCCTTAATGGAATCTGGGTCAGCACTGCCGAGAACAATACCGGCAATCGGATACAGGTGGAGCGGGTTGGCTCGACGGCTATGCAGCCGCAGTTTCCGTTGGCGCTGGGACGCAAGCGACGCATGCGGTCCAGTTTGGCCAGGCATTCGGTCACGGACAGACATGGATCGATCTTACGGCAAGCCGGGCTGCGGGAGTCACCTACACCAACAGCACCGGCAAACCAATCATGATCTCCACGAGCGTCACCGGCTCCGTGGCGAACAGTACCGTTGCGGTGGCACTGCTGGTCGGAAGCGGCCCGGGGTTGAGCAGCAACAGTCTTGTGACGAACGGGACGCCAGGAAATTGGAGCCTTAGTTGTACTGGGGTTGTGCCCCCTGGGCTGACTTACCGATTGAACGTTACCCAAGGCACCTTGTTGGGCTGGGCAGAACTTCGATAGGAGTAATCATGAAATATTTTAAGTATCACGACGACGTCATGGCTTATGAAGATGACGGTTCCCAAGACGACCTCATTCCAATAGGCGCCACCCCTCTCAATGAAAGCGAAGCATTGGCACTTGTGAGCCAACCACTGACCGCAGATCAGATCAAAGCCAACAAGACCGGGGCTGTTCAAAAGCTCCTTGATGATCAGGCGCGAGCGCTTGGGTACGAGAGTATCAACATCGCGATCACTTTCGCTGATGAGCCGGCTGTGCCTAAGTTCCAGAAAGAAGGGCAGGCCTTGCGCGCTTGGCGTAGCCTGGTGTGGGAAAAGGCAAACGAGCTGCTGAGTTTCCTGGACGACGAGTCTATATCCATCCCGACAGACAGCGAACTGTTGCACCAAATGCCCAAGTTTTCCCTGGGCGAATAGACCTTTCGGTACCTATATAATGCGAGCCACATCGGAGGAGTGAAAGGGTGGCAAAAGACGCCAGTGCGGATGGGCTTAGGGGGCTAGCAGCGGTTAGCGTTGTGGTCTCTCATATGATCCTGGCGTTCTTTCCCGCTGCGTTCACTCATTACTTTGCTTGGGTCGCAGCGCCGGGAGCGATTTACGGTCGCGTGGAGAGCATCTTGGCCACGCCGGCCATTTCCGTACTTTGGAACGGCAGCTTCTCGGTATCGATATTTTTCGTCCTGAGTGGCTACGTTCTCACAAAGAGCTTGGTCGAAAAGCAGGATTTGGCGATCGCCCGGTCTTTGGCTGCTCGTCGGTACTTTCGCTTGGCGGGCCCAGTTCTTGGGAGCGCGCTATCCGCGTTTGGCCTCATGAGCCTGGGGCTGTATCACTCGGTCGATGTCGCCGCCATAACATCGTCTGCGTGGCTCAAAGGCATGTGGAATGTAACGCCGAACTTCTTCCAAGCTGTCAGAGAGGGGTTGTTCGGCGCGATTTTTCGCGGAGAAGTTTCATACAACCCGGTCTTCTGGACCATGCGGATCGAGTTCATCGGCTCGCTGCTTATCTTGGCATATCGTTGCCTTACCCTGAGTCGGCGCAGCCAAGTGGTCGGGGCGGCGATCTACATCATCCTCACAGTGTCATTCGCGCCCGGCGAGTGGGTTGCGTATCTCGCTTTTTTGCTTGGAACCCACCTCAATGATCTGCCAGCTTCAAGGCGCCGCGGTGTGTTGTACTTGCTGGCGGTGATTGGCTTGTACCTTGGCGGCATCGACAGCTCTTGGTTGTATGGGTGGCTCGGATATATCCCGGTTGCGGCGCCAGACCGAAACGGGGTATTTGCCGTCCTGGGGGGTGCCATGCTCGTGTATGCCGTCAAATCGGGTGCCTTCTCGGGCTTGTTGAGGAGCGGCCCCATTCAGTTTCTGGGTCGGATCTCATATTCGCTCTATCTCGTCCACCTACCAATCATCTTAAGTGTGGCCTGCGGCTCATACCTGTGGTTCGTGGTTGACCAAGGATTTGGTCGGATCGCGGCCGCCGCGATGGCATTTGCTATAGCCTTCCCAACCACGATCGTGGTCGCCATCGTATTTACACGGCTGGTCGATGAGCCCTGCATCAAGCTTGCCAAACGAATCTTCCCCTCACGGGAGTCTTCGCCGACATCTGGAAAGCCCGGTCAAGACTTGGCGCAAAGCGCGTGAAGTCAGAACTAAATAAGCAACCCGCTACGGCGGGTTTTTTTACGTCTATAGGGGACGCGATGTTGTCGCTTCAAAGGAAAGACCATGGCTGACGAACATCCGTCCGATGCGTTCATCAAGTCACTGCACGCGCGCGTCGTGCAAATGGAGCAAGACATGGCCCACAACGCGGAAGCCACCGCGCGGAACACGGACTCTATCGAGACGATCCGGCAAAACACACAGGACATCGTGGACACCTTTGCGGCGCTGTCCGGTGGGTTCAAGGTCTTGCAGGGGCTGGGACGGCTTGCGCGACCGATCGGATATATCGCTACGGCGATCGCGGCCACAGCTGCGGTGGCGGCGGTGAAGGGGATTTGGAAATGATCTCGGATAGTCTGAAGCGCAAGTTGCTTGCGGCGGCCGGCGCCGGATCGATCGCGATTGCTGGCGTGCTGGTGTCGCACTTCGAGCCGGGGAAGAATCGGGGCAAGCCGTACATCGACCCCGTGGGCGTGCTGACGGTCTGCGATGGCCACACCGGCTCAGACATCGACCCGAAGCGGACCTACACGGACGCGGAGTGTGACGCGTGGCGCGATGCGGATCTTGCCATTGCCGACCGCGCCGTGCGCCGGCTGATCACCGTCCCGTTGAATGACTGGCAGCGCGCGGCCTTGATCGACTTCACGTACAACCTGGGCGCCGGCAACCTGGCCGAGTCCACCATGCGGCGCAAGTTCAATGCGGGCGACTACGCCGGCGGCTGTGCCGAGCTGGACCGCTGGGTGAAAGGGCGCGTGGGCGGTATGCTGATGACGCTGCCGGGCCTCGTTACGCGCAGGGAGGTGGACACATGGGGCTGTCTACAGCGTTGATCGGCTGGAAGGGGTACGCCGCTGCTCTGGTGGTGGGCGCCATCGTTGCGGGCGGCGCAGCCTGGAAGGCGCAGAGCTGGCGATATGGTGCCGAGATATCCGCCATGAAGTCCGATCAGGCGACCCTCGTCGCCGAGTCACAGCGTCAGGCGCGCGAGATTCTTGAGCGGCGCGTCGCCGAGGTCGGCCAGATCAATGAACGGAATGCCAAGGCCGAACGGGCCGCTTATGGAGGGGATGCGCAATGCGCAAGTTCAGGACGACGGCCTACGGGCTGAAGTTGATGCTGGGCGCCAGCGGCTGCACCTCGCTGCCTCCTGCCCCGCCTCCAGCAGTGGGGTGCCCAAAGCCGGAGCCGGCGCCCGCGTGGGTGATGGAGCGCGCGCCGAACTTGATCCGCTGCTCGATCGAATTATTTCGCCCTCCGGGCTGGAATCCAGCGAGTGACGGCCCAATTGGCAGCGTGCCAGGCGCGACTGCGCTAATCGACTTGGTTTAACGTGGAGTGCCGTTCACCGGGTAATTCACAGCCTCTGATTCAAACTCAGAAAAGGATGCGCGCAGCTTCTTGCTAGCAGTCTCGGATTTAATCAAATGCAACATCTCTACGCAGGTAAAGAATCTGTATAGCGCAATGTGCTGAAGCAGCGTGTGAGTGTAGAAGGGAACATACCCGGCGTCACTCGTCAGCTGGGCTAGACTCGCCTCCAATTGAATTCTTCCACCGTGAGTAAAGTCATGTTTGACTTCCTGAGGCACCGCTGCATCCAAGAATCCACGCAAACGTCCATATGCGGGCTCTGCGCCTATGATCGCATTGGCAATATGGAGATACCCAGGAGGCTCCTTACCATCAGCGAGGAGGGCTTTGATTTGTTCATCTGTCGCGCACCTACTTAGCCACAGACCTCTGAGCAATGCCTCAATTGTGGGGCGGAGCAACGCTGCCGCACTGAAATATCGCTCGCCCTTTATCAGCTGTTCCATGGCATCTTGATGTTCCATCGAAATATGTAACATGCCAAAGGTTGTCAGCAATCGATCGCCTTCTAGTGGTGCCCCAGTCTCTCGAATTACGAGCCGGCTTTGATCCAGCCATGTCTTGACCAGCTTGTGTAGCGCTTTTGTCCCTTCTTCCATGTCGTGGTCCGTATCTGTAGCTTCGTTCGCCGCCGGGGGAAGTCGATGCTCGGGGTTGGAGTTAGAAAAACTGCTTCTGATGCGAGCCGTTATTCTCGCACCCATTGCATCCACCATCCTTGGTAATAGCGCTTGCCGTCGATTTCTTCAAAGCCGCAGACCATCATTCCGCGGTCGGATGCGAAGGTCAGCAGATCTGGATGCAATAAGTCTGGAATAGGGCTATTCCTGGTCGCGCCGAATGTGGCGGCTGTCCATAGTCATGACGCGCATGTACCTCTTCAAGTCATCGCGCATGATCGAGTACATGCGGACGGTGCCGGTGATGGTGGGGCCTGGATCGCGGTCAGGGCGCTTTTCGCCCAAGCAATGGGTGCGGGTGACGGTACAGAGCGTCACTTGCTGCCTAAATGCTGGATAAAAAAACAGTATATTGCAGCAAAAACGGGGTCACTTCATCGGCGTGGCGACGAGCTTGTCCGAGGGAAAGGGCACCAGGAAGTCCCGGCTGTCGGCTGCTGGCGCTGTAAGCCAGTCGCCATAGGCGCCTTCGGACAGGATGACGACCATGCGCTTTTCCTTGCCTGCCTGGTGGTAGTCGCGGAATAGCGGGTCATCGTCCGCGTTGATGGTCAGCATGGTGTAGCTCTCATGCCACTGGCCAGCCTCGTCCCGGTACCGATCCCAGATGCCGGCAATGCCAAGGGGTGCGCCGTCTGCTCGGGTGAAGCGCGTAGCCACCGCGGACCCCGATCGCCAATCAGGTTCAAAGATGGCATCAGCTGGGATGATGCAGTGTTGGGCACGGCGCCAGGCGTTGCTGAGGGTGAAGGATTTGGGCGCTGTTTCGCTGCGGGCGTTGAAGGTGGACAACTTGCCCGCCTTGTCGAGGCCGTCGGCCTTCGTCATTGCGCTGATCAGGCCCCACCGCCCTACGACGGCTTCCCGCTCAGACACCGCCTCATCGCCGGCGTCATGCTCCACCGGCCGGCGCACGAACACGCCCTGATAGCGCGGCCACATGTCGTACTTGCCGATAGCGGCAGTCTTGTCGCGCACGCCGAACTTCTTGAGCAGTAACTCGGCGTCCTTCAAGGTCTGGTAGTGGCTGCACATGGAACCCTCCTGAAGTGGCTCCTGTATAGGGGGCATGCGACCCGATGACTTAGGCTGGATCTGTTGGGTCTGCAGGGGCTGCTTCAGTTTTCGGCTGCCAATTTCTAAGTGCTTCTGCCAGAGCATTCGCACGCGGTTCCCGAACGTGCCCATAGACGATAAGGCGGGAGAAGACGGCAAAGATTGCCCAGCGCACATGTTCTACCATTTCAGCGTCTTCATCAAAGCCGATCATTCCCTGTAATTCCTCCTGGGACCGAACGTAAGCCTCAAATTGTCGAATGAGATCGGCGGTCTCGGAGGAATCAAGGCCGTGGGCTAGAGAATTGCGGGCATCGTTTAACAATCCGACTGCTTTCCAAACCCATGGCTCGTCGAAACCTTTGAAGACTGCGCGGGCTAACTTCGCCTTGGCATAGAACTGCATGCGCTTAAAGTTCAAATGCTCAGGTCGGCGCACGCCGGCGCGAACAACAGCAGTTAGCACTTCTTCAATTAAAAGATGGCCCTTTAGCAGATTAATTTCGATATCCGACGAGGACGGCATGATTCCAGTGAATCGAAGCGCAGGATCGTGCTCGTAGGTAGACATGTCGACCGCCTCTTGTTCTTGCTGCTTTGGGATCACCATTTTATGGGCAGTACGGCCTGCGTCCCTGGTTGGTGGTTTCGCCGTGCCAGTGGGTACAGGTCCAGCACCCGCCGAGCGTTGGGGGCATGGGCTTGAAGTGGGATACGGCTGGATGAAAGTAGAGCGTCCCGGGGAATAATTCAGGGAAGAATATGGGATATGTAGGGCAACGATAAAACTGCGATTCCTTTGAAATCAACAGCATAGATTCCCGACAAACCCCACCATTCCCCTACAATCTGGGTTCGAGCCCCATCAGCCACCCCAAGAATTCCTTAGAAATCAGCCGCTTATAGCGGCTTTTTTCTTTTGTGCGGCACAATAATTCTAATAATTCGCACCAGTTCTAGTTTCCTGCAAGGTCGGTTTGATCAGCCTCCCCGCCTGAAGTGCTGCGTGAAAGCCGGCGAAAGCCACACATTCCAAGCACGGGATGGTGGCTACAGCAGCCGCTCATCCACGCCATTGCGCAGATCATAAGGCGACCACAGGATTCGCCCGACGATACGCACTTCGCACCCATCTTCCTTTTCCAGCGGAAAGGGCGCGTACGCGGGGTTCAGCGATTTGGCCAGCCAGGCGCCTTCGCGTCCGCGTGAAATGCACTTCACGATCATCTTGCCGCCGTGGTTGATGGCGTACACCGTGCGCGGGTCGATCTCGCGCGGGTCGGACACCGGGTCCTCGATAAACAGCATCGGGCCGCCGTTGCGGATGACGGGTTCCATGCTGTCGCCCTGCGCGTACACGATCTTCATGCGGCTGATCGGCAGCTTGAACGATTCCAGGAACGAGCGGCGAAACAGAATTTCTCCAATCGCGGTTTCCTCGTAGTTCTCGATGCCGAGTTCGCCGGCAGCTAGACGCACGTCCAGTTCTGGAACAGGCATGAGTTCCTGTTCATTCGCCGAATAGCCCGCCCTCGGAACGTGGCCGACGTTGGGAGCCTGGCTGAGGCGCAATCGCAGGCTGTCCTCAACCTGTCTAGTGGTGGTGCCGCCTTCCCACGGATTTGCCGGCGGTGTGTTAGCCATCGGGAACTCATCTGCCGGGGTACCGGTGCCGTTCAGATTTCCGCGGGCTGCGCTGACTTGTACAGCCACCTTCACGCCAAGTTTCAGTTGGGCGATCGTCAAAGCCAGCGCGCCCTGTAGCGCGTCGATATGCGCTGCGGGTAGCGCGCGTATGTCTTGTTCGGAAATGTCGGGAAAGGGCCAGGGCGCTTCAATTTTCCGACGATCGACAAGGGGGAAACTCTTTGCGTCTCGCTTTGGGCCCGTGCCGTCCATTAACCATTCGACGTTCACATTCAGCGCGCGTGCCAAATCCAGGAACAAGGAGGAGCCCTTGTTTCGGCCGTTTTCGATGCTTGCGATGGTTGACTGCCCCGCGCCCACGGCTTTCGCCAACTGAGCTTGGGACAGGCCCGATTCGGTCCTTGCTTCTACAAGGCGGTCTTTTAGAGCTGTCATATCGCAATTGTGATACGGACGTTAAGCGCAATGGCGCTTGAATTCTAATCGCAATTGCGCTTAAATGGGTTGTCCGCCGAAGGAAGTCGGCTGACCTTGACCAGCAAGCGATCGAGGAAATGCCCATCGCAACTGCGAACGTAAATGCAATAAGACGTTTATTCGAGTCGCCCGGCCTGGCCATATGTGGAAGTCCAATCGATCAACGTGAAAAGAGGAATGTATGAAACCGATAAGAAAGATCTTGGCGTGCTTGACGCTACTGATTCCCTGCAGCGCAACCCTCGCTCTACCGCCTTCGCAATCCGGACAACTGTTTCAACGTTCCGGATATGACTACGCCCCCGCAGTCATAAGGGAAGGGAATTCCATGGATATATGGTGGTGCGGATCGGGAAACAATGCCGACAATATCTACTACCGAAACGTCGATGTGTCGGGGCCGACATATGGGCCGATTCACAATGTCCTGCAGCCTGGCAATCAGGGCAGCAATGGCTGGGATTCGGCTCACACATGCGACCCGAGCGTGGTCAAGGGGAGTTTTGTCTATCCGGTCGGTAGCTCAACGCACTACCAGTACGCCATGTATTACACCGCGACAAGCGATGGGACCAGTGGCGGCGTCAATAACGGTATCGGCGTGGCTTTCTCGAATGACAAGATAAATTGGGTCAAACACCCCACTCCCATCTACCGAGAGAGCTATGGGCAAGCCTATGGGATTGGCCATCAAGTCGCGATCAACGGTACAGGCGGGGCAGCGGTTTGGTTGTTTGTGCTGCGCCAGGAGTTCGTGGGTGGCCCGCAGCACTATCACTTATTTCATTCTCCCAATGGTCTGAATCTGGATTATCAGTACCAGATTTCCGAGCAGGGGGTCTATGGCAGCTTCATTACGGCCGCTGATTTTGCATACGACGCCACCACAGACAAGGTGTATATGGTCACGAATCGGCTGAACGATGAAGGCAGGTTGGACGTTTATCGGATGAGGTGGGGGACCATGGATTCAGGAACCTGGGAGACCGTAGACAACGTCACCTCGGCGGATACCGGGAACAGTTGGAATGCATTTGCGGCATTTCTTCGGAATTCATATGGAAATATCAATCCGTGGCTTCCGGCATATCAACTGTATTTCGGCAGTGCTTCATCGCAAGGCGGCGGTCGCCCAGACCCCAATCTGTGGGATATTCATTGGTATCAGAAAACGATCGCCCCGTAAAACGGCGGCGGCTCACCCGTTGCGCATATTTATAGCGTAGGCAGGCCACCGGGGCTGGGCCGCCAATATCTCAGCATGCAGGTGTTTTGATTATCATAAATAATATGAGGTGAATATATGAGCGGTGCAATCGATGTCGTGGAATTTGGTGCTGATCCGACGGGGACTGCGGACAGCTATCCGGCGATCATGGCGGCAATCGCTGCTGCAAATCATCAAGGCGGAGGCACAGTGTATTTTGGCCGCGGCCTGTACCGTGTAAGCCAATCTATCGTCGTCGGCGACGGTACGGATACACAAGTCTCAACTCGGGACCACCGAATTCGGCTTGTCGGCGAGGGATTCGGGAGCCATGACGGTCAAGATTTCGTGCAGCAAAGAGGTGCGACCGAAATTCTCTATGACGGTCCGGCTAGTGACAGCGCCGCCGTCGTGTCTCTTGCTGGACCGCTTCATGCGGTGGGTCTTGAACATATGATGCTGAATTGCAATGCGAAGGCCGGTGTTGGGCTGCTTGTGAACCATGTGGCAGATGGCTTGTTTACCGCGGTGATGGCGAAGGCGTACACCAAGACCGGCTATGTGCTGACCACCAGATCGCAGTTTCCCCCAGCTTGCGCGTACGGGTGCGGCAACAACGTCTTTCTTCATTGTTATGGAGTGTTGCCTGCAAGCGCCAACGCGCAAGGGATCATGCTGACTTCCGGTGTTTCCGAAACCAAATCTCTTACGGGTCAGCCGGACGCCGCGAACAACGATTTTATCGGCGGGGCTTTCTTCTACGGGGGGTCGGCGCTGTCCAGCGGGATTTACCTACATGGCGCGGACAACAATATGTTCCAAGGCCTGCAGGTGATTCCGGCAAATGCGCCGTCATACGGCTGGTCGGTGTTTTTTCAGCCATGGTCTGGTGACACGCGTTTTCCCATGGAGAACGTATTCCAGAATATGGGTTCGAAAAATCCCGTGGGCGGCATCTCCGGGTCGCTGGGCAATACCTTCTCCATTTTTCAAGAAGGGGACGGCGCGCCGCTGCCCGTTATGCCGTATGTCAGCGCTCGTTCACATTCTGGCGTGGAGGTTGTGCAAGGGAAACGCGTTTGGCGCACGCGCGACATCGCGCAGAAGACGCTTAAGAATACGGCCGTAGACACCACAAGTGCCTCGTACGTTCAAGCAGGGCCGTTTTCAGCCGTTCTTGGCGACGTTAAATCCGGTGCCAAGCTTCGCGCTCGGTTTTCCGGGAGGGTGGGCAAGCTTAATGGTGGAACAGCCAAGTTCATTTTGGCCTTGAACGGCGTTCCCGATCAAAGCACGATACGTGAGGTGCCTTCCAACGTGTATCTGCAAGCGACTGACTCGGAAGCGCTCTTTGACGTGTCCGGTGCTGGCACATATACCGTTAGCGTGATGTTTGCGAGCAGTGACGGCAATGTTGCGCGCGTGACGGACGGATCATTGTTGGTCGAGGAACTTTTCTAACCAGCGCGGCCTTCTTGAATGCGCCCCAAAAACAGGCGCTTAGGCGTCTGTTTCTTCTGAACTTGGAGATATCGCAGACAGGCTGCGCCCCACCGGTGATTGATGTGACTGGCTTCCGTCAGACCTCATGCTGGGCTACAGCAGTCGCTCATCCACGCCATTGCGCAGATCATAGGGCGACCACAGGATTCGTCCGACAATACGCACTTCGCACCCATCTTCCTTTTCCAGCGGAAACGGCGCGTACGCGGGGTTGAGCGATTTGGCCAGCCAGGCGCCTTCGCGTCCGCGTGAGATGCACTTCACGATCATCTTGCCGCCGTGGTTGATGGCGTATACCGTGCGCGGGTCGATCTCGCGCGGGTCGGACACCGGGTCCTCGATAAACAGCATCGGGCCGCCGTTGCGGATGACGGGTTCCATGCTGTCGCCCTGCGCGTACACGATCTTCATGCGGCTGATCGGCAGCTTGAACGATTCCAGGAACGAGCGGCGCAAGAGGATCTCGCCGATCTCGGTCTCGTGGTAGTTCTCGATGCCAAGCCGACCGGCGGCCAGGCGCACATCCAGTTCGGGGATGGGCATGAACTCCTGGTCGTTGGCGGAGTAGCCGGCGTTGGCGACATGGCCGACGTTGGCCGCAGTGCTGATGCGCAACGCCTGCGCCCGATCGATCTGATAGGTCGTCAGCCCGTCGGCATCCCAAGGGGCGGGCGCGGTGGGCGCCATGGGGAATTCGTCCACCGCCGCCGCCATGTCCATGATGGACCCGCGCTTGGCGTGATACGCCTTGGCTTGCGCCGTGGCCCCTTTGGCTTTTATGCCCATCTGGCCCAACGCCAGAAGCAACGCGCCTTCCAGGCGCTTGAGTTGGTCTTCCGCCAACCCTTTAATCAATGACGCAGGCACGGAAGGAAATGGCCATGGGGCGTCTGCGGAAGGAGCGGCGAGTGGCGCACCCGATGACAGTGACGCTGCCTTCCTGGTTTCAGCGGCCAAGCGCGGACTGATCGCCGCCAGCGTGCAGCCGAAGCCTTCCGCGTAAGCCATCGCGGCCTCGATGCCAATGGGGCGCCGGCCGGTGATGTGCTGGTAGATCATCGCCTGGCCGCCCTTCACTTGGTGGTCGCGAGCGAATGCCGCGCGGTTCACGCCTTCAAAGCGTGCGCGCAGGGCGGCGGCTTCCTCTTCGATCGTCCACATTTTCATATAGCAATGCTATTCAAATAAAACTATAGCATGGCTTGCTAATAAACTGTAGCGTAGCTATAGTTTTGGCGATGAATCTACATGATTATTTCGGCCGGGATGGAGCGCTTACCGCTGCAGCGCTCGCTCGACGCGTAGGGGTGTCTCCTGCGCTGATCTATCAGTGGCGCACGGGCCGAAGGCCCGTCCCGGTCAAGCATTGCGCCCTGATCGAGCAAGCCACCTGCGGCGTGGTCACCCGGCGCGACCTGCGTCCCGCCGATTGCATTCGAATCTGGCCGGAGCTGGCCGAAGGGACAACGGCGGAATGAACTACTACCCCCATCACATTGGTGATTTCAATAGCGCGACGCGCCACCTCACGCGGATCGAGCGCAGTGTCTATCGCGACTTGATCGAACTCTATTACGACACCGAGGCCCCCTTGTCGCGCGACGTCGACAAGCTGTGTCGGCTGCTGATTGCGCGGTCGGATGAGGAGCAGGCCGCCGTCTTCCAGGTGCTGAACGAGTTCTTCACGGACACGGAGCACGGCTGGCGCCATGCGCGTTGCGATGCCGAGATCGCTCGCTATCACGGCAACAAGGAAGCGAAATCTGTCGCGGGCAAGGCCAGCGCCGCAAAGCGGGCGCGGCAAGCCCAACGCCGCGATGCGGAAGGGGGCCCGGGCGAAGCGGGCCAGGACCCAGGTGTTCAACAGCCGTTGAACACGGCGCCAACTAACCAGGAACCAGAACCAGGAACCAAGAGCCAGGAAAAATCCGCCACGGCGCATTGCAAGCGGGCTTCCGGATTCGATGCCTCGGCGATTGCATTGCCGGCTTGGCTTGCGCGTGAAGACTGGGTCAGCTGGGTCGCGGACCGCAAAGCGCGCAAGAAGCCGATTACGGAAGAGGGCGCGCGCCGGCAGCTGCAACAGCTTGCGGGCTACCAGGCAGAGGGCATCGCGCCTAGTGCCGTGATCGCCCATAGCATCGCTAGCGGATATCAGGGCTTGTTTCCGCCACGCAGCAACCGGCAGGAGGCCCCGCTCACCCGGGGGCGGCAGCGGGCGGATTGGTCATCCGAATTGCGCAGCGTCCTGGCCGAAGGCCGGGCGCGCAGCGAGATCGACATGGGAGTGATCGATGCAAGTCGCTGAAGCGTCAAACGAGCTAGGCGCGTTGGTCGTCCACGAGATGCATCTGCTGTATGGCGCGAAGTTCGCGCAGCAGTGGGAAGGGTTGACGCCGCGTGAGCTGAAGGACTCGTGGAACCAGAAGCTGGCGGGGCTGGGCGAATCGCATGTCAGGCGCGGCCTGACCGCATGCCTGACTCGCGAGTGGCCGCCAACCCTTCCGGAGTTTTTGAAGCTGTGCTGCCCGTGGCTGACGCCCGAGGTCGCTTATCACGAAGCCGTGCGTGGCGTGTCCGCGCGTCGCCGGGGCGAGATCGGCAACTGGTCGCATCCCGCCGTGTATTGGGCCGCAGTGCGCGTGAGCACCGTGGATCTGCTGAACAGCAATTACGGCGCGATCAAAGCACGCTGGGAAAGAACGTTGGCCGAGGAACTGAGCAAAGGGGCGTGGCCCGACATTCCCGAGCCGCGCGCGGCGCTGCCAGCCCCTGGCCAGACATTGGCCTCGCGCGCCCAGGCCGAGGCGGCGTTAAAGAAGATGGGGGCGGGAAAGCTGCTGGAGCCGCGCAGCCGGTCGCACCGCGAATGGATCGAGAAATGGGAAGCGCGCATCGCGCTGGGCGGGCATCCGACCAAAGCAATCGCCGAGATGCTGACGCATGCCAGGCACAGCGCCAATCCGGAGCGCATATGAGCAATAGAGCCGCTATCGAACGCCGTGCGGGTGATGGCCAAAACACAACAGGGACGAGGTCTGAAATGGAAGCAGGGTTGCCACGTTGGGTGGAAGACGAAATTCGCAATTGGGCGCGGGCGCAATGGGAGGGAGATTGGCCGGGGCCTCGACGCATGGAGAAAGATGCGCCGGACCTATGCGAGTTTCCGCCGCAGCCGGGCCACGACGATGACGACGAGCCCGTGCGGATTCCGGTGAACCATGAACGGGCACGCCGAGTGAACGCATTGTATGAAGCGCTGCCGCTCGTCGAAAGGCGGGTAGTGCAAGCCGAATATACGCGGCGCGCCGACTACGGTGACCTGCCCGGACATCTGCGCCAGGGCAAGGCCTGCCGCGTCATCGGTATCACGCTGCCGTACTACAAGGTGGCACTTGGCAGTTTCAAGCAACAGGTATGGAGGACGTTCAAATGAAGTACGCGCACGAGGTCATCGATCTGCTGGCGGCGTATCCGGGCCGGGAATTCAGAATGGCCGAGATCTTGCGTCACGTCAGCCGCGGCATCCCCCTGGCGCCTGCATCGCAAGAGGCGATGCGGCGCGGCGCCCGCCGGGTGCTGGATCATCTGCTGGACGCAGGCCATGTGCAGCGCTGCGGCGGCAACACGAAATCGGCCACGTATTCCTGGCAGCAATTGGGACATGCACTTCATAAAAACCATGCCCATTTGGGACCGGATTTGAGACAATAGCCGCGGGGCATTGCGCCCACACGAAATGCAGCCCGCCAACCGACTCGGTTCGCGGGCTTTGTTTTTTCCGAGACCAAAATTGACCGCCATGACGCCTGAAGACGCAATCCTTACGCTGGTGACGGCTGCCGCAGGCGGCGTGCCGGTGGTGCTTTCCGACGATACGTCGGCAGTTCCACCGCCGCCTTATATCGCGTTGGCGGTGCGCTGGGTGCAGGCCGGGCCTGCTGAAACCGGCCAGGTCGACGCCGATGGCAACCAGCCGGTGCATGACCATCGCGATGCCACCGTCGAGTTGCGTAGCGTGGGCGCCGCCGCCTATCGCATCCTGGACAAGATGGGCCTTACGCTGCGCCACCCGGTCCATGAAGATCATGCTGAAGCGCTGGGCCTGGCGTTGTTCCAGGCCGGCCGCGTGCAACGCGTGCCGCGCGAAACAGCCGGTGCGGCAAGCGAGCCGCTGGGCGCGCTTGACCTGGGAATACGCTACGCGCAGACCTACACGGATGTTGTTGGCGTCATCGAAACAGTGACCGGCACCATCACGACCACAGGTGGGCTGCTGCCTGTCCTGCACACTTCTTTTTCCGCGAAGACCGAAACGACGAACTAGCGTCAGGTCTTCATCACGTTGTCCCCGCCGCCTTTGGGCGGTTTTTTTTTGGAGCCGCAAATGGCAAAAATCGACCGGATCGTCAATGTGGCGATCTCGCTGAACACCACGGCGATCAAGGAGCAGAACTTCTCTGACATCCTGATCCTGGGCGCGCATGCGCTGACCGTGAACCGCGTTCTAGCGGTGACCGAACCGGGCGAATTGCTCGACATGGGCATTGCGCAGACCGATCCCCTGTACATCGCGGTGCGCGATGCCTTCAAGCAAATTCCGACCGTGGCCCGGGTCTTTGTCGGTCGTCGTCAAGTGGATGCTTCGCGCATTTCCGTGACGCGTGCCGCCGTTGCCGACTACGCCGTGTCGCTCTCTTGGCGCGACGCGAATGGCGCCGTGAAAAAGGTGGACGTCAACGTGACGGGCGCCGCCGACAGCACGCCGCAGACCCTTGCAACGGCCCTGGCCACCGCGATTGCCGAGACCGACGCACCGGTGACGGCCACCGCCACGGGGGCCGACGTAGCCGTGACCACCGCCGTGTCCGGCCAGGCCTTGGCCATCGCCGTGAAGGGCAACCTGCAATTGGCCGCGCCGGCCAGCACCGAAACGCCGTCGGCCGCGCTGAACGCCTGCCTGCGCGAGAACGGCGACTGGTACGGTGTGTCGCTGGCCAGCCGCGTCGAAGCGGATGTGCTGGACGCCGCCGAATGGGTGGAATCGAACGAGCGCCTGTTCGGCGTATCCAGCGCCCAGGCCGGCATCATCGACGCGGCCGTCTCCAACGACATCGCGTCGCGCTGCCAGCAGAAGCAGTACTTCCGCACGCACGTGTGGTTCCACGGCCAGGCCGACAGCGAGGCGCTGGACGCCGCCGTCGCCGCCAACCGCTTCACCTTCTATCCGGGTGGTGAAACCTGGGCCAACACGCGGCTCTCCGGCGTGACGTACGACAGCCTGAGTGAAGGCCAGGCGCTGGCTGCGCATGCGAAGAACGCCAACACGTTCGAGCAGATGCGCAACTTTGCCGTGACGCAAAACGGCAAGGTCGCCGCTGGCGAATGGATCGATGTGATCCGTGGCCGCGACTGGTTGGCCGAGCAAGTGAAGATCAACGTTGCCTCGCAGCTGATCAACGCCAACGGCAAGGTGCCCTACACCGACGTGGGTATCCAGATCCTGGTCAACGGCATCCGCCAGGCGCTGCTGCTGGGCCAGAGCCGCGGCCTGGTGGCGCCCGATGAGATCGATGAAGCGGGCCGCAAGATCCCGGGCTTCGTGATCAATGTGCCGCGTGCCGCGAGCGTTTCCCCGAACGACAAGGCCAATCGCATCCTGCGCGACCTGACGTTCAGCGCCCGCCTGGCGGGCGCCATCCATGTTGCCGAAATCAAGGGCAACCTCACCTACCAACAACTGTAATCGGGGTCTATCCATGTCCGTCAAAACCTACGCACCCAACCAGGTGAAGATCGTGATGGGCGCGCTGCCCATCTCCGGCCTGGCCGAAGATACCTTTGTCACCGTGACCGAAATCGGCGAAGGCATTGCCTCCGTCGTCGGTGTCGATGGCGAGGTGGCGCGTTCCATGTCGCGCGATTCGCGCTTGCGCATCACCCTGACGCTGATGCAGACCAGCGCCAGCAACGCCGCCCTGACGGCGCTGCACCAGGCCGACCGCGCCACCGAGGGCAATGGCGCGGTACCGGTATCCGTGACCGACCTGCGCGGCACGTCGCTGCACGCGTCGGATTCCGCGTGGATCGTCAAGATGCCCGACGCGGGCTACGGCGCCAAGGTCGGCAGCCGTGAATGGACGATCGAAACCGGCCCGGCCATCAACGTCATCGGAGGCAACACCTGATGAGCGCCACCAAGGAAGTGACCATCGGGTCGACGGTGTTCCGCGTTTCCCGCTTTGATCCGTTCCGCCAGCTCAAGCTGTTGGGCGACCTGCAAAAGGAAGTGCTGCCGGCCGCGGGGTCGATGCTGACCTCGGTGTTCAGCGCGGACGGCGCCGGCGAAGGCCGCGACGAAAGCGCGATGCTGAATGCGTTCCGGGAACTGTCGGCGAAGCTGGGCGGCGACGCGCTAGCGGGCTGGGCCGAGCGCCTGATCGACCCGGAGCTGGTCAGCTTCGAACTGGCGGGCCGCGAGCCCCAGAAGCTGACGCCCGCGCACCGCGGGCTGGCCTTTGGCGACTACGCCGAGATTCTGGAGTTGTTGTTCCACATTCTTGAGCACAACTTCGCCGGCCCTTTGGCGCGTTGGGCCGGCCGCTTTGGTCCGGCCCGCGCGACGTTGGCGAGCCTGTCGGGCGGTTCGACGCAGGCTTCGAACGGGAGTTGATCATCTGGCGGCCCATCCTGGCCCGCTACGTCAGCCTGGATGCCGTCAAGCGCGGCGACGTCGATCTGCTGGACATCCTGAAGCTTAACGCGCTGATGGATGCTCAGCAGGCCGCGCAGGCTGCGGCAGATAACAAGGCGAGGTAACGATGATCGTTGTACGAGAGGTGGTGACGCTGTTGCGCTACCAGATGGACCAATCCGGGCTGCACGCCTATCGGCAGGCTTTCGAGTCGGCGTTGCAGGCCATGGCGGACGCAAGCGTCAAGGCGGGCGCCGCGATGCGCCAGGCGCTGGCGGGCGTGTTGCCCGGTGTGGTGAACGCGTCGCAAGCGAAAGGAGGGCAATCGGCAGGCGCGCAGATGCCCGGCGCGCAGATGACGGTCGCGCAGATGACGGTCGCGCAGATGAATGTCGGGCGGATGACGGTTGGCCAGATGGCAAGCCAGCGGACGGCAAACGGTCAACCCGGAAATGGTCAACCCGCAAACGGTCAACCCGCGATGGGTCAAGCCGCAAGCTCCCCTCCCGGACCCAGGCCGCAAGGCATTCCGGCCGCCCGCCAACACGCGGCGGCGTTGGGCGGCCTGCGCGGCGTTGTCGAGCTGACGCTGGGCGCGTCGCCGCTCAAGCGCGTCCTTGGCGACATCGACGCGTGGGTGCAGATCCAGGCGCGCCTGGGGCAAGCAGCAGGGGCGGACGGGAACGCAGTTCAAGCCGGCCGTGACCTTGCCCGCGTGTCGCGAACCAGTGGCATGCCGTATGCCGACAACGTCGACACGTACGTGCGGTCCGTGCAAACGTTGCAAGACCATGGACGTACGCGGCAGGAAGCCACCGGCATCACCGAAGCCGTGGCGTTGAGCATGCGCCTGTCGCAAACGTCCGCGCGGGACCGCGAGGGCATCGTGGCCGCGCTGCTGAACGTGGTCGAGCAAGGCCGGTTGGACGTGGCGCAATTCAACGCCTTGCCCCGGCGCATGCAGGACGCGTTGGCCGCTGGGCTGAACCTTAGCCGTGGCCAGTTGCGCGCTGAAGTGCAGGGCGGCCAGATCACGACCGACCGCGCGTTGCCCGCGTTGCAATCGCAGTTGCCGACCATGCGCACCGAGGCCGACGGTGCACCCGCATCCATCACCGTAGCAATGACGGTGTTCAACGACGCCATGCAGCGCTATCTGGGCCAGGCGTTGCCGGCGGGTCGCGGCGTGTTGAATGGAGTCACGACGTCTATCCTGTTTCTGGCCGACAACATCGACACAGTTGCCAAACTGCTTGCGCTGACCGGCGCCAGCATCGGGCTGGTCTCGCTGGGCAACGGGCTGCGGCGGGCCAGTGCGATGGCGGGCGGCCTGTTTCAATCGCTGATCGCGACCACGCGCGCCGCGCTCGGGCTGGATTCCGCGATGGCGCTGCGCAGCGGGCCGGCGGGCGCCATGCAGATGCTGTCGGTGTGGAGCCGGTCGATAGCGCCCATGCTGCGAATGGCGGCAGTGTTGACCACGATCTATCTGATCGGCGAAGACATCGCCAACTGGCTGGCGGGTGGCGAATCCGTACTGGGCGGCTGGATCGGCGGCGTGGAGGAATGGCAGGACGAGCTCGATGCCGTGTCATCCGTGCTGGTGTTTGTGAAGGACATACTGGGTGGCGCGGGCGAGGCGCTGGGGCCATGGATCCAACGCTTCGGATCGATTGCCGTACTGATCTACGGCCTGTGGCAGATCCTGTCGCCGGTCGGCGCATTCTTGCTGAACCTGGCAAGCGTCGTCGTGCCCATGCTCTGGAACGCCTTCGCCATGACGCCGATCGGCCGGATCATTGCGTTGATCGGCATGTTGGCCGTTGCGCTGTGGCAGATCTGGGAAAACTGGGATGTGATCACGGCGTACGTCTCGGCATCCTGGGACGCGCTGATGGCGATGGCCCACGATTCCTTCCTGGGCCCGGTGATCGAATACATCGCCGCCATCTGGGAATTCTGGAGCCGTCTTGTCAGTGGCGTGATCGCAGCCTTCACGGGTGACTGGGACGGCGCCATTGCGCACTGGGCGGGCGCGTTCAACGGCTTGTGGACGTTTTTCTCGGGCATGGGCGGCCGGATGGTCGCCACCGTCAAAGAGATCGGCCGCGCCATCCAGACCTGGGTGATCGACAAAGTCCGCGCCGCAAAAAACTGGTTCAAGGGTTTGCTGCCTGGGCAGTCAGGCGAGGATGCCGGCGACCAGGCGTCGGTGATGGACGGTTGGTCGCCGGAGGCGGCCCCCGATTGGTTGACGACGGCAAGCGGTGCGACGGGGTTTGTCGTACCGCCCGCCTCCGTGATCGGTGCTGGTCCGACTCGACCTCGCACGCCAGTCAACTTCCAAAGCCTTAACAATATCGTCGTCAATGTGCCTTCAGGTGATCCGCCGGTTGTGAGGAATGCGGTTGCTGATGGCGTGAGTCAGGGTCAGCAAAGGGATCTTCAAAGCCTGCGCAGCATGCACGACTTGACGCCCGGCGTCGAAAGCCCCCGATAGGAGTCCCTCATGAACTTTGTTTCCATGATCTTCGGATGGAATGGCGGCAGCAGCATCGGGACCTTGCCCCTGGATGCGCTTGTTAACGAAACGACGCAACTCAACAGCCGCGCAACGTCATTCGCCGTGGAAGACGGTCCGCCGGTCACGGACCACGTGGCCCAGGATTCCGAGCAACTGACACTGACCGGGTGGGTGACGGCCGCTGACATCAGCCTGCTGGGCGGCTTTCGGGGCGCGGCCTTGGGCGCCAGCCGGTCAAAGCTGATCGGCGCCAAGGACGCATTGCGCAAGATCCATGCGGACCGTCTGCCCATCACGATCACGACCGGGCTGGATGTCTATGTGGATTTCGTGATGGAAAGCTGCTCCATCGGACGCACCAACAGTGCAGGCGACCGTTTCGAGCTATCCGCCAACTTCAAGCGCATCCGCAAGGTGACGTTGCGGCAGGCGGATATCCCGCCCGAGAAAACCTCGGGCAGCGCTACGGGGAAGGCCGGTACGACCAAGGCAAACGCGGGCAAGCAGAACGGCGCACCCGCCACGCCGAAGCAGCACGACACCTTTAACTCGTCAGGAATCTTGAACGCATGATCCAGATACTCGTGCCCGACGCCAATGACAGCATCATGGAAGTGGAGCTGGATGGCTTGACGTTTTTCTTGCGGCTGTCCTGGAACAGCGAAGCGCAGCAATGGGTGTTGTCCGTCGAAAACGCCTACAACGAACTGATCGTCGCAGGTGTCGCGGTAGTGCCGGACACGCGCTTGCTGGCGGGATACCGTCATCTGGCCGTGCCCCCGGGCGAGCTCGTGGCGTTGGCGCCGGACCGCCGGGACGCCATCAGTCGATCGGCGCTGCCGTCCGGAGACGTGGCGTTGCTGTACATCACGGCAGACGAGGTGGCCGATGGCCAGGTTTGACCGCGTCTACCGCCTGCTTGTCGGCAAGAGCGGCGCGCAGGGCCTGGAGATCGTGCCTCCGATCCGCATCACGTTCAATATCGCGAAGACTGCGGCGGAAGAGCCTAACGACGGCAAGATCACCCTGTACAACCTGGCCGCGGAAACGCGCCGCACACTGGAAGAGCCCGGCTTGCGTTGCGTGCTGTATGCGGGCTACGCCGAAGAGGGCGGTCCGCTGCTGATGGCATCGGGCAGCATCGTGTTCGCGTACACCCGCTACGGGCCGCCGGATGTCGTGACCGAACTGACGGTCAAGGACGGCTATATCGAAGTCCGCGATACGGCGGTGTCGATCGGCCTGGGCCCGGGCGCTCGCGCCCGCGACATCATCCGCGACATTGCGCGGCAGATGGGCTTGCCGCTGGTCATGGCCGAAGACGTGCCCGACCGCCGCTGGGAGCAGGGCTTTTCGTTTTATGGCGCGGCGCGCACCGCATTGCACAAGGTCACGCAGGGCACCGGACTGGAATGGTCGATCCAGAACCAGCAACTGCAGGTGGTCCAGCGGCTGGGCACTACGCGGCGCCAGGCCGTCGTGCTGGCCTTGGACAGCGGCTTGCTGGGGCAGCCGGAACGCACGCGGGAAGCCGCCACGGAAAAAGCGAAGTCGAAAGGAAAGGCCTCGGGGCGGGCCGGTGCAGGCATGTCGGGCGCCGCCGCCACGCCCGCCAGCGCCCAACAACAGCGCGACGGCTGGAAGGTCAAGTCGCTGCTGTTGCCGACGATCAGTCCCGGTGATCTGGTCAAGCTGGAAAGCCGCTCGGTAGAGGCGTTTCAACGCGTCGAAACCGTGCGTCATACGGGCGATAGCGAAGCCGGAGATTGGCAAACGGAATTGACCTTGGTCGACACCCACCCCTCATCCACAAAGGAGCAGTCATGAGCGACGCGGTAACCCTAATCCGCCGGCTGATCGCCACGGAACTGGCGGACGTCTACACGACGCTGCCCGGCGAAGTCGTCACGTATGACGGCACGTTCGTCACGGCCCGGCCCACGCTGGCCAAGCGGCTGGCCAATGGCGACGTCCTGTTGCCGCCCCAGGTGGTGCGCGTGCCGGTGTGTTGGCCGGTGGGCGATGTGCGCGGCGCGCAGGCGCTGATTTCGGTGCCGCTGGCTGCGGGCGATGCGATCAAGCTGTCGTTCTCGGCCCGCGCACTGGAGAATTGGCTGGCAGGCGATAACGGTCCGCCGGATGATCCGCGCCAGTTCGATTTGTCCGACGCGTTTGCTTCGCCGTTGCTGCGGCCGGGCACGATGGCGGCCGACACGCAGAACGTCAGCATCCAGTACGGGCCGGGTACGCTGAAGCTGTCGCCAGCGGGAGACCTGACGTTTCAGGTCAAGACCTGGACGGTGCAAGCCGAACAGGCCACCTTCAACACGCCGGTCACGATCAACGGGCCGCTGACCTATACGCAAGGCATGGCGGGCGAGGGCGGCCAGGGCGGCGCGTCGATGCGCATTCGCGGCGGCGTGGCCTATGAAGGCGGCGCGGTCACCCATAACGGCAAGAACATCGGCGATGCGCATCGTCACGCCTACGCGGGCGGCACCACCGAGGGGCCGCTTTGATGGCCCTGGACCTTGCCTTATCCGCCGATCACGACCTGGACCTGGATCTGCTTGGCCGCGCGTCATTCGTGGATGGCGCCGACCGTATCGCGCAGCAGATCAAGACGACCTTGCTGGCCTTCATGGGCGAGTGGTTTCTGGACACCACGTTCGGCGTTCCGTACTTCGAGGACGTGCTGGTGAAGTCGCCCGACCGAGCCGGCATCGAAGCCATCTTCCGCGCCCGGATCCGCGCGGTGCCCGGCGTGACCCAGGTCAGCGCGATGCAACTGCAACTGGAACGGCAGTTGCGCCTGCTGCGGGTGACGTACCAGGCCGACACCACCTTCGGGCGGCTGGAACGCGTGGTCTCGCTGCAAACGTCTTAACCCCTATTTTTGTCGAGGTAACTATGGCCTACGGTGTCACACCGGACGGGTTCGTCCGACCGCGCCTGCCCGAAATCCGTCAGGAAATCGTGGCCGACTTGCGCGCTCGCATGCAATCGGCCGGATTCAATGGGGCGGTGGAAACCCGCCCGGACAGTATTACCGGCCTGCTGATCGACACGTTCGCGGAACGCGAAGCCACGTTGTGGGAGCAGGCCGAAGGCGTCTACTACGCCATGTATCCGGGGTCGGCGACGGGCGTTTCGCTGGACCGCTCCGTGTCGTTTACCGGCGTGTCGCGCTATCGAGACGAGCCCTCGCGGGCCTATGTGGTGCTGTATGGCGGCGCTGGAACCACGGTGCCGGCCGGTGCGCAGGTGCGGCATCGCGTCAGCCAGAACCTTTGGGCCTTGGACAGCGCCGTGCAAATCCTGCCGGGCGCCGCGGCGGACGTAACGCTGCAACCGGCCGTCGCCCCGCGGACGGCATATACCGTGTCGATCGACGGCGCGGATTACGCCTACACCAGCGGCGCCACGGCGAATTTGCCCCAGGTGCTGGCGGGCTTGGTAGCGGCGCTGACCGCCAGCGGGCTTGCGGTGTCCAGCGACGGCGTCTCGGTGCGGCTGCACACGGACGGGCGGCAAGCGGCATCCTTCGCGTGGTCCGGCGGCTTGTCCCTGGTTCGTCTGGGATCGCCTGGCCTGATGAGCACGGTAGACGCGTCCGACGAAGGCGCCGCCGTGGGCGATCTGAACGGCATCGTCACGCAGGTCGACGGCTGGGACGCCGTCGGCAACCTGCAAGCAGGCGTGGCGGGACGTTTGGCGGAAAACGCCGCCCAGCTGCGGGCGCGCTATACGACCGGCCTGTTCCGCTTGGGTGCGGCCACGCTGCCCAGCATCGCGCCCAACGTGCGCGACCGCGTGGCGGGCGTGCGCGTCGTGAAAGTTTTCATGAACAGCACCGACGTGCCCGACGCGTTGGGCCGACCGCCGCACAGCGTGCACGTGGTGGCCGATGGCGGCCTGGACGACGAGGTGGCCGACGCCATCTTTCGCGTGGTGGCGGCGGGCATCGACACCCATGGTCAACGCCAGGTCGTCGTTAAGGATGAGGACGGCGCCAACCATCTGATCCGCTTCGACCGGCCTGAACGCGTCTACCTCTGGGTGCGCTGCGCCACGACGCTGCTGCCTCCGTCCGAGCAAGCTTTTCCGCCCGACGGTTTTCAGCGCATCGCCCAGAGCCTGGCGTCGGTGGGCGAGGGTTTCGGCATCGGCGAAGACGTCATCTTGCAGCGGCTTTACGGCGCGATCTTTCGCACGCCGGGGCTGGCTTCTGTGGACTTGGCACTGGCGTTCTCGACGAACCCGGCCTTCACGCCGGCACCCGCCGACTTTCGCGCAGCTAACGTGGCGATCCAGGATTTCCAGGTGGCCGCGTTTGACCTGTCGCGCATCGGGGTGACGTGATGGATCTGCACCAGAACCATGGGCAGATCGCCTGGAGTCATTGGCTGGGCCAGTTTCAAGCCAAGCGGCGGCTGGAGGCGCTGGTCAAGGCACTGCTCAAACCGGCGGACGGGCTGCAAGGCGCGTTGCGCGCGCTGTACGAAGATCGCTGGCTGGATACGGCGGTGGGCAGGCAGCTGGACGGCATCGGCGAGATCGTGGGCTTGCCCCGGGTGATCGACGAAGCGATCTACATCCGCTTCTTCGGGTTCCAGGGACAACCCAATGTCGGCGGCTTCGCGGACGCCCGCTTCCGGCGTGCCAACGAGCAGCCGGTTGCGGGTTCGACCACGCTGCTGGATACCGAGTACCGCAAGCTGCTGTATTGGAAGATCGCCTTGAACAACGGGCACGGCACCACGCCGGAGATCGCCCGTTCGCTCAAGCCGATTTTCGACGTGAGCCGCGTCCTCGTGCAAAACGCAGGCAACGCAAAGATCCGTATCTGGGTCAGCCGGATTCCCGGTCCTAATGACCCACTCATGGCCAACCCCTACAAGTGGGTGCCCCAAGCCGCCGGCGTCGGCGTGCAACTCATCACCGGCTCGACCGAAAAGCCCTTCGGCTTCCGCGAGCAAGGTTTCTTTGGCTTTGGCGTCGGCGTGCTGGCGCGAGGTATCTACTGATGGCAGACCCTACTTTCTTCGACCTCTTCAAATCGACCTGGGCGCAAAACGGCCTGACCGAAGGCATCACCGACCTGCAGTACAAGACGGGTTGGTCGTTCATCGGATCCGTTCCGCCTTCCGTTGAACAGTTCAACAAGGTCCAGCAAACGACCGACGAACGCCTGGCGTGGCTTTACAAGCAGCTTGACGGACTCGCCGCGGTGACGGGCCGGCCGCTGGCGGCCACGAGCCTTGATGCGCTGAGTTACGCGCAACAGAATCTAAACGCCACGAACCTGAAAGCAGGCACGGTACCGGTGGCGCGCTTGTCGGGAACCGCCTCGACGTTGACGGCGGGCGCGGCGCAGAAACTGGCGACCCCTCGAACCATCGCCACCACGGGCGACGCGACCGGCTCCGGATCGTTCGACGGCTCGGCCAACCTGTCGTTGGGGCTGACGTTAAGCCCCAGCGGCGTCACGGCGGGCAGCTACGGCAACGCGAACGCAGTGCCGACCTTTACGGTGGATGCAAAAGGGCGCGTGTCGGCCGCAGGAGAGATCGCCGTCGGCAACGCCGCGACCGCGACGAAGCTGGCCACTGCACGCACGTTTTCGGTCACGGGCGGAGCGACGGCGAGCGGCGTGAGTTTCGATGGATCGGGCAATGTGGCGCTTAATGTGACCGCGTTGGACGTGTCGAAGGCGAATGTCGGGACGTTGCCGGTGACACGAGGCGGCACGGGTGTCGCGACGGTGGCGGCTGGGGCTTATCTGCTCGGAGCTGGCACCGGTGCATTGTCGTCGCGCACGCCGGCGCAGGTTTTGGAGGATATCCAGGCCTTGCCGAAGGCCGGTGGTGACGTCACCGGCCCCGTGTTGCTGGGGGCGGGGGCGTCGATTGGCGCGCAGTATGGCTTGAATGTGTCGTCGGCGCGCACGGCGCATGTGCTGTTGCCTGATGGCGGCGGGTATTCGTCCCACACTGCGACGGTCGCTGGCGCGATGAAGATCACGTTGCCTGCGGCCGCTATCGGGGAAAATACGATGCTGCGCCTTCGTGTCGACATATTCGAATACTTGGATGGGGTGCCGCCCGTTTCCCTTTTGATTCACGGCTACGTTCAGACGACGAAGGTGTGGGGGCGTTGCGGCGCGACGATATTGGCAGGGAGCGCAGTGTCCGATCTTCCCGTCCGATTCGGTGCGGACGCGACGGGCAGCTTATGCATTTGGCTGGGTGAGACGACCAAGTCCTGGTCGTATCCGAGCGTGACGGTGTCCGAAGTCCTGGCCAAGTACAACACGGCGGGGGCCACGCTCGCAGCATGGGGTGCCGGCTGGAAAGTCGAGCCGGTTACCGCATTTGAAACTGTGTCGCAGACGCTAGCGGGTGGCAATCTCGCGTTTGGGCGTGCTGATATCGCGCGGGTCAACGGGTTGCAGGACGCGATGAACTTGAAGGCCAATGCGGCTGTGTCCATTGTCGCTGGGAACGGGCTGAGCGGGGGGGGCACGTTGGCGGCAAATCGTACGCTGTCGCTTGGCATGCCTTCTCGACTGACTGCGGCAACTACTAACGCCGTGACGACGACAAGCCATTCCCATGAGTTGGACACGCAGGCGACGCCGAACGACATTACACCAGGTCGGATTCTTACGGTGGGTAGTGCATTCGGTCTCGGTGCCGATAACCCACTGGGAACTCTGGATTTGAACGCTGTGATGGCTCCGGGCTTCTACGGTCAGTCCACAAATGCCAATGCCACTTTGGCGCGCAACTATCCCATTTCCCTGGCAGGAACGCTTCTGGTCGAATCGGGGGGAACCCAGATTGCGACACAGAAATACACGGTCTACAACACGGGTGCAATTTTTAGCCGGGGTTACTACAGCGGCGTATGGTCAGGCTGGAAAGAGATCGTGACCGTCGACAGTAACTCCATTAATGCCTGGGCCGGCATGGTCGCCTATTTTGGGCGTGCGACTGCACCCGCTGGTTGGTTGAAGGCGAATGGAGCGACTGTTTCGCGCACAACTTACGCCGCTCTTTTTACCTCTATTGGCACAACCTGGGGCGCGGGTAACGGGACGACCACTTTTGTGCTGCCCGACTTGCGCGCAGAATTTCTGCGAGGGTGGGATGACGGACGTGGTGGAGATGCCAGCCGTGCGTTAGGAACGTTTCAGGGTAGCCAGAATTTGGCACACGTTCACGGCGTCGTGGACCCCGGCCATGTTCATCTGCTGAATTATCAGGTGCCGGTGAACACGATGGACACTGACCGCGGGACCGACAACTCAAGTCATTTCTCCGTGGACGACCCCATTATGCCAAACACGTTCAGCAGCAAGACGAACATCGCCATCCAGTACGACGGAGGCAACGAATCGCGACCACGGAATATTGCCCTTTTGGCATGCATCAAATACTGAACGGAGGCCATATGAAGGAAAGTGGAACGAACGAAGAGGCGATTATGGAAAATATTGGGCCGCAAAAGCGAGTATCTCAGTTGGACGAGATGGGTTACTTCATAGGGCCGGTCATGGCTGACAGCTCTCCTCTCGATGAGCCCGGACACTATCTGATTCCGGGGGGCGCCATAGACCGCGATCCGCCGGATACGCTGGAGTTCGGGCGGCTTTATCGCCCTGCAGAGGGGGGCGGTTGGACCAGTGTGGAAGATCTTCGGCAGCGCACGCTTTACTCCGTCAATGACGGTCAACCGTATCACCTTGGCGCAGAGATCAACGGGCAACGATACGACGGCATTGGCCCATTTCCGGAATGGTTGACGCTCGAGGCGCGTCCCAACGACTGGAGTGTCTGGAGTGGCTCGGCCTGGATTCCTGATGAATCACTGCTTGCCGCTGAAATTACGCGCCAGCGGCTCGCGGAAAAGGCGGAAAAACTGGCTTACGCGTTTCAGCAGATCGTGCTGCTTCAAGAGGCTCAAAGCTTGGATATGGCCACGCCGGAAGAACTGGACCTACTGCAGCGATGGAGGCGCTATCGCGTGGAAGTATCACGCGTCGATCCTACGGACCAGAAAGCCGAATGGCCGGCCGTGCCCGGCTGACTGGATCATCGCGTCGACGATGTGCTAATCCGCCAGCCCGCAGAACGCGGGCTTTTTTTCGTCCCTACAGGAGGCAATCCTGCACACCCTCTACAGGAGCAACCCCTCTATGGAACCCGGTTCTACAGGCCTGGGAGGCCTCGCCGCCTTGAAGGTCGCCATGGCATACGGCATCCCTGCAGCGATTACCGCCATGCTGGGCCTCTTGATCATGCCGCCGCGCAATGTCAGGGAATTCACCGTGCGTACGGTATCCACCGTGGCGTGTTCCTTCCTGTTCGGGCCCGCGCTGGCCGGCGCAGTCATCGCCTGGAAGCCCGGGCTGATGGATGCCATGACCTGGCTGGCGCATCACGGCGCGGGCAGCGATGACGCCTTGCTTGCAAAGTTCTACGTGCTTGGCCCCAGCATGCTGCTAGCGGGCTTGCCGGCATGGTGGGTGCTGGGCGCCTATATGCGCTGGATGGCCAGCATGCGGCAGAAGGGCGTGCTGGCGTGGCTGGCGGAAGTGCGCGCCAACGTGCGGGGCGAAGGGCGGGGCGAAAGGCGGGGCGAAAGGCGGGACGGGGGAGACAGGCATGGACCTTGACGTGATCACTCGAACCGCCATGGATCCGGCGTTGACGCTGTTGCCCGCGCGGATGGACTCGCCAGAGGCGCGCGTCATGCTGCTGGCGATCGGCCTGCAAGAGAGCCGATTCCTGCACCGCCGTCAGATCGGCGGCCCGGCGCGGGGATTCTGGCAGTTCGAACAGGGGGGCGGCGTGCGCGGCGTGCTGGCGCATCCGGCCAGCAGGGATGCGGCACGGCTGGTCTGCGCGGCCCGCGGAGTTGCGCCGGCAGCAGAGGCTGTCTATCCGGTATTGGAGACCGACGATGTGCTCGCCTGCGCCTTCGCGCGCCTGCTGCTCTGGACCGACGCCAAGCCCTTGCCTACAGCCGGTGATTCGTCGGGCGCCTGGTCGCTTTACTTGCGGACGTGGCGTCCGGGCAAACCGCATCCGCAGACATGGCCTGCGCTGCATGCCCAGGCCGTTGCCGCGACGGGAGAGCGATATGTTCGCATGGCTTAAGCGTCTCAACGCTGGCGCAATGGCCGTTTGCGGGGCGATCGTGCTGCTGGTCGTGGCGTATGTGCGGGGACGTGCAGCGGGACGCAGCGCCGAGCGTGAAGATCGTGACGACCAGATCAACCGGCAGGCCCATCGCGCCCGCCAGGAGGTGAAACATGTGCAGGACGAGACGGCGCGCCTGGATGACGCGGCTATTGCTGATGAGCTTAAGCGTGACTGGGTGCGCGGCGCCGGCCCGGGTGGGCGTTGAATACTGTGAGCACGCGCGGCCGGTCTATTTCAGCAATACTGCGCAAGTGGATGCCACGCCCGCCGAGATCCGGCGGCAGATCCGGGACGGAAATGCGACCTGGCGGGCCCTGTGCCAAGGGCGGTGAGGCATGGTCTAGTCGCTAATGTCGATTATGGCCCTATGGTTATGGTCCAAGAAAGCGCACGATAGCGCTTTACCCCCATCCCCAGGCCCCCCATGACTGCCCGCCTTGATTACGCCAGTGCCTCCCCCGACGGTTACAAAGCCTTTGGCGCCGTCTATGCCTACCTGCAGAAATGCGGCTTGCCGAAAATGCTGATCGACCTTGTTTATTTGCGGGTCTCGCAGATCAACGGCTGCGCCTATTGCATCGACATGCATTCCCGCGATTTGATCAAGTCAGGCCTGGCCGTCGACAAGTTGGTGCTGGTGCCGGTCTGGCACGAAGCCGGGTCGGTATTCAGCAGCCGCGAGCGAGCGGCGCTGACCTGGGCTGAAACCGTCACGCGTGTGTCTGAAACCGGCGTACCCGACGAAGACTACGCCGCCGCGGCGGCAGCGTTCAGCGCGAAGGAGCTTGCCGACCTGACCTATGCGATCGGGCTGATGAACGCGTTCAACCGTTTGGGCGTCTCGTTCCGCGCCACGCCGGCTGCCGTCGCCGCCGTGGAGAAGGGTTAGCGCCCGGACGCAAGGGCTTGATGTCGACCTGTTGTTTTTTGATTCATGCTGCGCTTGTCCCGATGGATGATCCGCGTGCGGGATGCTAGAACGTATCTGATAAAAAAAGTGGGCCGGATGGGTTCGGTCCACGACATTTCAGTACGGGACATCAGGAGGCCGCTTGCGCAAGCCCAGGATCACGTTGTTGCATCTTATCGTCGCCCTGTCCGTCTTCAGCGCCACAGTGGCCTTCGCCAATGCGTTGTTTGCGGCATACAACGTGCAGAAAGAGCAACTTGTCGCCACGACGTTGGAGGCGAACCGCGCCTATGCGGTGAAACTCGCCGAGGTGGTCGACCTATACATCAGCTCGCTCCAACAGCAGCTGAAAGCCAGTGCCCATCGGGTGCCCAGGATCATCGACAGCCCGAAGGCGCTGGACGAAGAGGCCCTGCGTTTGGCCGCGCAGACGGACGGCGTCATCGCGGCGGGTATGGTGGATGCGACCGGCAAAATGATCGGCTACGCGACGCTGCTGCCAGGTGCGCAAGCGCAGGGCGCTAGCACTTCCAGGATAGACCTTCGGGGCGTGGCGCAAGAGCGAAATGTGACGCCGCCCTTCCTGTCCTTGCAGGGTATCTGGACGGTCGTCCTGACGGAGCCGATCAGGGACGTGAAGGGCAAGTACCTGGGGTTTGTCGGCGCGGCGATCTATCTTCAGCGCAACACCGAACTGGACAAGCTGCTGCAGGAGCACTTTTACCGCGATGGTTCCTATGTCTATGTGGTCGGCGCGGACGGCAAGATCCTGTACCACCATGAGCAGAAGTGGATCGGGACGGACCAGCGCAACAACCACGTCGTGCAGGCGTTGCTGCGTGGCGAGTCGGGCTCGATGCCGGTCACCAACAGTGTGGGCGCGGAGATGCTGGCCGGATATGCGCGCATGCGCCAGGGCGGCTGGGGCGTGGTGGTCCAGCGGCCTGTAGTGGCGACGCTGGAGCCATTGCACGGGCTGATGTGGCAAATATTCTGGTATTCGATTCCTGCCGCGATCGTCATGCTGCTGATGGTGTCCGCGATGGGGTATTGGATTGCGCGGCCGTTGGCCATCCTGGCGCGTGCGATGAAGTCTGGCGACGATGCGAAAGCGGGGCCGTTGATCCAGTCGGCAAAGGCAAACTACTTCGAGGCTGAACAACTGCGGGAAGCGGTTGGCTTCACGATGGCGCTGCACCAGCAACAGATTGGCAAGCTGAATGCCGAAACCATGACGGACCCGTTGACGGGGCTGTTGAATCGCCGAGGCGTCGCCAGCGAAATCTCGCGCTTGATGTCGACGCGTGAGCCTTTCGCGGTGCTGGCGCTGGATCTGGATCATTTCAAGCGCGTCAACGACACCTTCGGCCACGCGTCGGGCGACCAGGTGTTGATGGCGTTGGCGGATATCATGCGCGACTCGGTCAGGGCAGATGATGCTGCCTGCCGGGTCGGTGGGGAAGAATTCCTGGTGCTGATGCCCGGCGCATCCAAGGAAGCGGCCAGGGACGTCGCCGAGCGAATTCGGCAAGCGATCCAGGCGCATCGGATGCCGGGCGAGGTGGGCCACGTCACCATCTCGATCGGCACGGCGCGCTGGCCGGACGATGGGAGCGACTCGGCCACCGTCCTGAAATGCGCGGACCAGGCGCTCTATCAGGCCAAGACGTCTGGCCGGAACAAGGTGGTGGCCTGGACGGTCTAGGCGGCGCGCCAGACTCAGTCCAGATCCACCATGCCAGGCATCTCCGGCGGGCGGTCCGTTGCGCGGGCGCATAGCGCGCTGGCTTCGACCACCGCAATTCTGCCGTCCACGGTACCCGCCAGCAGCGTGCCGCCGGCGGCGTCCATGGCCATGATCAGGGTGGGCACGCCGTCCAGGCGCACGCGGGCGTCCAGCCGCAGCGCGCCTGTCTGCGCATCGATCAGTTGCAGGCCTCCATCCAGGAACGCCGCCGCGATCAGGTTGGCCTCCGGCAGATGGACAACGGCGCTGGCCGATGCGCGCGTGGGCAGGCGCCAGAGCTCGCGGTTGCGATCCAGCGGCTTGCGATAGAGAAAGCCCGCGTAGGCGTTGTCGACGGTGGGCGAGTAGTGCTTGCCGCAGACGATCACGCCCGCGCCCAGCGCGTCGTCGACGTAGCAGCCGCAAAGTTCCATCGCATGGCTGGCGGGGCTGCGGTGGGGAGCCAGCAGGGGCCAGAGCCGGCGCACGGCCCCGTCAGGCTGGGCGATGCATAGCCATTTGTGTTCGTGTGAACTGGCCGGCGTGCCCTGCAAGAAGAAAAGCCAGGGCGCGCCGCGTATGCCGATGTAGTGGTTGAAGCAATCGAAATGACCCAGATCAAGATGCTGTTCCTGGCCGGAAACCAGGTCCACCAGCACATCCCGGGCACGGCCGCCCGCCACCCGAAAGCGGTTCTGACGGCCCAGCAGCGCGCCTTGCGGCGTGGCCGAAAAGGTGAACTCGCCGTCGTAGGCCCGCGTCTGGCGCAGTCCGTCGTCCGTCAACGTGTACAGCCGCGAGTCCTGTCGGCCGTAGCTGGCAGGATGATCCGCCGTCTCTACGACATGGACGTGAACCCCCGCGCCGCGCAGGATCTCCGCGCCGTGCCCCGGGCCGTCGTAGGCGGCGATTCGATCTCCATTGCGGTGATAGATTTCAAGCAGGCAGCCTTCGTGCGCGACGGCGAAGCGGTCTTCGTCTAGCCAGGCGACGTCTTTAATGGCGCCCCGGCTTGTCCAATGGCTGATGCCGAACCATTCCATCAGGCGCGTTTCGGGTGTTCGCAGGTCGGCCGGTGGTTCATCGCGGGGCGCGATGTGCGTCGGATCCAGCTCCAGGTCCGTCGGGTGGAAGTCGGCGCTTGATGTATCCGGCACCGTTGCGTGCACGATGTACAAGGTGTCGAACGCCGCGTCGGGATCGTCGGACGGCAGGCCCCATTCCTCGTCCCACGGACGCACCCAGGCTTCCACTTGGTCTCCCGCCGCGTTGTAGCGGCACCGCACCACTTCAGGCACATGCTTGAACGGGCGGCGGGCGTGCGCGTGCCGCCAATCCCAGACGATGAGATCGCCCTCGAATAGAAAGCCGCCGTCATAAATGCCCGCGCCAATGGCCAGCATCGTGCTGCCGGGGTGGAAGGCGACGTCGTTAACGGGAAGCCGCAGGTCGTCGAAGGCAGCGAAGGGGGCCGGGGCGTCGCGGCGGTATAGCGCGACGCGATAGCGCATCGCCCGGCCTCCGTAGGCGGCGCGGGCGCGCGGGTTGGCCAGCAAGGCGAATTCCGAAGCGACCGCCACCACGTCTTGTTCCGCGCTGAAGAACACGCCGGTGATTTTTCCGCTGCCGCGCAGCGTCGGGTCCATGAACGTGGTCATCGCGGTCGTTTACTGGGCGTCAATCCCCGGCAAGCCATGCCGGATGTCCCGCGAAAACGTCGCGGGCGTTGCGTTGGCGCGGGCGCGCTCGGTGTAGCGGCCCAGCCTGCGGTATTGCCCGGCGTTGTCGGCGCCGCGCAGCACTTGCAGATCGTAAAGGTACTCCGGCAGATAACCCGACGCCAGTTGCCGAAAGTCCAGCGGCAGACCCGGCACAATGCGCCGCGCCATCTTGAACACGATGGTCGTGCAGTTGGCCGTCAGCGTGTGGTAGAAGCGGGGGGTATGCCGTAGCCGGTTGGCGCTGTCCACATACGCCAGGAACAGCGAACGCGCGGCATCCAACGGCATGTGGATGCGGTACAGGTAGCCGTCTTCGCCGCGCACGTTGGTACGTACGCGCAGGCTGTCTTCTTCGGTGGACGCGATGACGCTCAGTTCGTATTGCTTGAAAAAGCCGCCGATCTCCGAGAACAGGTCGCCCTGCTTGCGCCTGATCTCTACCGAGAACACCACGTGGCGATCGTGGCCAAAGCCGAATGACACCAAGGCGTGGGCGATGGCGGGGCGGTTCCAGTAGGACAGCGCCACATCCACGGATTGCAGCTCGTCCAGCGCGTAGTGTCGTGTTTCCCAACGCGGCGTGAAGTCGGTGCGGGTGCGCCAGTCGAAATTGCGCACGTTGTGCAGCGTGACCTGGTTGCCGTCGATCTCGCCATGCGTCTGCCGCGCGACTTCGGGTATCCAGTCGCGGTCGTTGGACGCGCGCAGGGTGTGCCACCACACCAGCAACGCGACGGCGGCCACGGCAAACACATACCAGGCGGGTTGCCAGGCAGGCCATGCGAACGCGGCGATGGCGGCAAGCGCCGATGCCAGCCAGGCCAATGTCAGCGCGCCTCGCCCAACGCGCGGCACCGGCGCGCGTATCCACAGCGCCAGCGCGCCCCATGCGGCAGTCAATGTGATGACGATACCAATCAAGAGAGACGCGGCCATGGAGATCAAAGGCTCCCGGAAGAGTCAGCGGTCGGCGACCGTTGCCAGCAGGTCCGATTCGTACATGGCCGCCGGCGAGATGATGGGCTCATCCCAGGGGATGTCCTTGCCGTACCGTTCCCGCATCTTGGACTGCACGGCCGGTGAACTCAGGTCAAAGCGCTTGAGCGGCGCAAGCGCGCCGATCTCTACGCCCAGCGTGCGCTGATAGATCTTCCAGACAAGCTCCGAACAGTAGATCTTGTCGTCCGACCAGGCGAACACCAGGTCATAAGGCTTGCCCTCATAAGCAGCCCCCGCCGCCGCCAGCCGTTCACGCGCAGCGGGCGTCAGCCGCGAGGCATCGCGCAGGCGCTTGACAACGTAGTGGCCGCGTTCGCCCCGCGCGGCCCATTGGTCAAGCGGCGTATAGCTCACCTGCGCCGCCGCCTCCAGCACGTAGGGGCGGCCTTGACGCGTCACGATCATGCCCATGTGACTGTAGGGAGAGTGCGTGGCTTGCTGGATGGCCAGGCTTTGCGCCGACAGGGACTGCTGGAATACCAGGTCGCCGGTCTGCACATCGGGGGCGGCCGAGGCGGCCAGGGATAGCGAGGACAGCGCGGCCAGAGCGGCGGCGCGTGACCAGGCTGGCAGCGTCATGAACGCACCCGGCTCGCAGCCGGCGGTTCTTTTTTGCTGCGGGGTTTTGTTGCAGGTTTTTTGGTTTCGGCGGGAGCGTCGAACTCCTGCTTGTTGCGCTCACCACGTGGGGTGTTTTCCGGATGGGGTTTGGGAAAAGCCCAGGGCTTAGTTTTCTGATCCATTGCATGTACTCCTTGCACAGGCGGAACAGTAGCATTAGCCGTGGCCGTGAGTAAGTGAGGGTTGACGTCAATATTCATCACATCGTGATTTTTAAGAGAAAAAGTTCGGGAGTTCGACCGCCAGCGCGCCGGGAATGTTCCCCGCTTGCGGCGCTTGCCCGATCGATCCCCGCGGCGCTGGTGGCGGTGTGATGCGGCGGCGCATGTTATCGCGGATCCGCGGATCGCTGTCGTGCTTGAAAGCGTCCGCGATCAACCCCTCAGGGGACACGGCGTTCTTCGGAGCCGGGGCGAGGTTGGGTAAACCCTCTCGGAAAATGGAGCTCATCCATCTTTCCGTGGCCGCGGGTGGGCGCGCGTGCGCGGGCGGGACTACGATGGAAAGCGTGCACATAGGGAGGAAACTATGGACACCGCCAAGGAATGGTATGCCGCAGTCAAGGAATGGCAGCGCGCCCGCGACGAGCTCACCGCAGCGATCGCCGCGATCAAATGGCCGAATCCCACGCCGGGGTGCCTGGCCAGCTACGACCGCGCGTACGCGCGAGAAACTGAGGCGCGCGACCGCATGAACCAGGCATACGAACGCGTCCGACGGTAGGCCGATTGCTGCCGTCCATGTCGCCGCCGGTATCCTGGCTCCATAAAACTGAATCCCGATGGCCCTGTGCATGGAGCCACGAAGGCGGTATGTTGTTTTTTTCCCAGCACACAGACCGCCCATCATGTATCTGCCGTCCGCCTTTCGAGAAGATGACCTTGCCGTTCAACACGACTTCATCCGCGCCCATCCGCTAGGCGTCATCATGACCAGCGGCGAGGGCGGGCTGATGGCCAACCACATCCCCTGTTTGCTCTATCCCGAAGGTCCGCATGGCGTGCTGCGTCTGCACGTGGCGCGCGCCAATCCGCAACTGGCGCAGTTGGCAGCGGGCCAGGAATGCCTGGTGGCCTTCCATGGCGCGCAGGCCTACATCACGCCGTCCTGGTACGCCACCAAGGCCGAGACGCACAAAGTCGTGCCGACCTGGAATTTCGTGGCGGTGCATGTGTGGGGCACGCCGGTGATCCAGGATGATCCCGCGTGGTTGCGCGCGCAGCTGGAAGCCTTGACCGACAGCCAGGAAAAGGCCCGCACACAGCCCTGGAGCGTGGATCAGGCGCCGCCCGATTTCATTGCTGCGCAGATGCGCGCCATCATTGGCGTGGAGATCCCCATTTCCCGCATCGAAGGCAAATGGAAGGTCAGCCAGAACCGGACGGCGGCCGACCGGCAAGGCGTGGCGGAAGGCCTGGCCAGCGAGGCCGGCGGCGCCGTCATGGCCGGGCTGGTGGCGCGGCGGGGCGGGCTGGCCTGAAGGCGCTGGCGCCCAGCCCGGCGGCAAAGCAGGCGATGGCGGCGGCTTGCAGCAAGGCGGCTACAGCCAGAAAGCCCACCAATGATTGCCCTGTCGCTTCCAGCGCGGCGCGCAGAAACCCGAACAAGACAGGCGCGAAGGCGTAAGCGCCCTGAGACAGCGCCACGATCAGCGGCACGACGCGGACAGTGTCTTCGCGCGCGAACTCGGTTTGCGCGATGAGGGGCGGCAACGACGTTGCGTTACCGATCCCCGAGCCAAACAGCACCACGCCTGCCCAGACGGCCCAGCCATGGTCCGACGCCATCATCAGCGTGAGCGATCCGCCGATCTGGATCGCGTAGGCCAGGCAGGCCACCTTGCGGCGGTCGGCCCCGGCGGGCATCAACCATCCCACCAGCATGCGACCCGCAATCGCAGCGGCCGTGGCGACGCCCATCGCCACCCCCGCCCACTGCGCCCCGAGCAACGGCGCCAACAGCGACAACAGATGCGCGATCAGGCCGATCTGGGCAAACAGCCCCAGTGCCATGCCGCCTGACAGTGTCAGGAAGGCGCGGTCGCGCCACAGGTTGCCCACGAGGGGCTGCGTAGTGGTTGCCACGGCGGCCGGCACCGCGGCGTCGTCGCCGTCGGCCAATTGGCCAAGCTGTTGCGGCGTGACGGCGAACACCTTGCGCGCCAGCACGGCGATAACCGCCACCATCGCGGCGCCCACACAGAGCGCGGCCTGCGCAAATCCGGCCTGCGCGATCAGAAAGACCCACAGCGGTGAAAACACGATACCGCCGACGCTGGCGCCGTTATAGGCCATGCCCAGGGCGGCCGGCCGCCGCCTCGCGAACCACGGCGCGATCAGCGCGTTGACGGCTGCCGCGCCCAAGGCCACCCAGCCCATGCCGCTGATGACGGCGGCCAGGTACAGCTGCCACGGGGCTTGGGCCAGCGACCATCCTGCCACGCCCAGCGCCAGCAGCACCGCGCCGCCGAACGTGGTTTGCGGGACACCTGCACGGCGGTACAGGCGGGGCAGGTTGGCGACGACCACCGTGCCGGCCAGGAAGTGCAGCGTGACCGCGCCGGAAACCAGCGCCACGCTCCATCCTGTGCGCTGCACCACGGCATGCAGGAACACCGGCGGACCGTAAAAGCCGACGCCCCAGCCGAAAACGGCTAGCGTGAAGGTGGCGGCAAGGACTTTCCAGCCGAAAAACGAGTGAGGGGTGGGCATGGGGGGAGGGGTTGGGTGTCGTATCAGGATGACTCGCAGTATGCTTAAGCCTTGCACACAACACTTTGGTGTACAGCGAATCATGGAATCCGAGTTCGCCGATATCAACCTATCCGGCGTGGCGGGGGCGATCGCCGATCCGGCCCGCGCGCGCATGCTATGCCTCTTGCTGGACGGCCGCGCCCGTACGGCGACCGAGTTGGCCGTCGCCGCCGATATCAGCGCCTCCACGGCCAGCAGTCATTTTCAGCGGCTGCGCGAGCAAGGGCTGGTCGACATGGCGGTACAGGGCAAGCACCGCTATTTCCGGCTGGCCAACAGCGAGGTCGCGCACGCACTGGAGGCCTTGCTGGTCGTTGCCGGCGCTGAACGCGCACCGTTCAAACCCAACACGCCATCCGCGTTGCGAGAGGCACGTACCTGCTACGACCACATGGCGGGCACGCTTGCCGTGCGCATCCACGATGCGATGCTCGCCCGCCAATGGCTGGCCGCCGAGGGCCGCGATTACGTGCTGACGCCGCTGGGCGAGGCGTCGCTGGCCCAGATCGGCGTGGACGCCGCACAAGCGCGGCAACGCCGCCGGCGTTTCGCGTGCGCCTGCCTGGACTGGAGTGAACGGCGTTCGCACCTTGGGGGCGCGCTGGGCGCGGCCTTGCTGGATGCGCTGACGCAACGCGGCTGGATCACGAAGGACCTGGATTCGCGCGCGCTGTCGGTCACGCGCAAGGGCGCGCAGCAGTTTCCGGCCTTCTTCGGCAAGGCCGACGCGCAAGCGGCTGCCGGCTGGCAGGAAGGCAAGCCGGTCGCGGCGTAGCCCGAAGTTGTCGCAGCTTCGTCATAAGGGTGCCGCCTTGCAGGCGGCCCCTTTTTTTTTATCAACCCTGTACAGGAGGTGGCCTTGCCCACGCTGGCACTGCACGCATTCCGTTCCTTCCGCCGTTTGGTGACGGAACTACGCATTGACGTCAATCATGCTCCAGAAGAAGTGGAGAACGAACTCAATGCCATACACGACCGGATGAATCGTCCCTTGGATCGCTTGCATGGGCTGCCGGAGGTCAAGACCGACATCCCTGGCATCGTGCTT
>NZ_JBHFII010000061.1:680055-682458 GCF_057334215.1 Achromobacter maghribensis
ACGCCGACGGCGAGTACTACGTGTATGTGATGGATCTGCGGCGGGACCGGGTAGCGGGCTACACGGTGTTCAACCGGCTCATCGAAGTGGGCAGGCGGGCCGACCCGTACGTGCGCGCCCCGCATTCGAAATACGCCGCGCCCTATCAAGGCATGGGGCTGGCGACGGCGGTATACCGCTGGGGGCTGGACGCGGGCCTGTGCATCATGAGCGGCGCCCGCCAATCCACCGGGGCGCACCGGCTATGGATCGGGTTGGCTCGGCACTACGAGCTGGGCTATGTGGACCTGCGGCGCAAGCAGTTGCGCTACCTGGGACCCACCGTGCCGCCCCGTGTGCAGGAAGATCTGCACACCCGGATGATTCTGTTGGGGCGGGGCTGGACCTTGGCCGATTACCGGCGGGCAACGGGCATGACGGCGTCCGAAGATGCACTTTCGCAACACGACCTAGGGAAATCCCCGTAATCCGGCAGCAGGGTGGGGCTCCGGCGTGTGCCCCGCTACGCCGCAGGCCGCATCGGCCTTACCGATGCGGCGGATTGCTCGCCGGGATTCTTGTCTGTTGAGAACCGGGGACGCACTTATTGTGGTGCAACAATGTTTCTAGTCTCTGCCCGCGTTACAAAACATATCAGAACTGTCATGAACAGGCGCGGTATGCTCGATTGAAGAAAGAGGGCATCCGAAGTGCATCAGAACAACTTGATCTACAAGGGATACCGGCTGACAGCCAAGGTCTCCCGGGGCGAGGACGCTGAAGTTCCGGCGCTACCCAGCGGCCCCGTATTCGTCGCATCGGTAATGGTGGTTCAGGCAGGCGCCGTGCTGGAAGGCGGCGACGAATACCCGGTCCCCCGATTTGCCGAGGGCGGTTTCGTCTTCAGTCCGCGAGAAGCCGTGCACGCGGCCATATTGCATGGCCGCGAGATCGTCGACGGCCTGACGAACATGCCGTCCTAGCCGGAAAAGACGTCCCGCCAGTCGCGTGTTTTGGCCAGCGTCTGCACGGTCGCGGATTGCTCGAGGATGGTTACGGCCTTTTTGAATTCTTCTGCCGACGCGCCGTCCTCCAGGATGACCATGCGCGAATTGCGCGCGTCCGCCATCTTCACATCCGACATCTTGCCGTGGGTCTGGTAGACCTGCGTCCAATCCATTTTCTTGCCGGCTTTGAGCGCGATCGGTTCGATATACGTCAGCGCCGTGCTGCCGGCCGCGCGAACCGCGAACGCGAAGTCCGCGGTATGGCCGCTGCTGCCCTTGGCGCGCGCGCCTTTGACCATGCGATTCGCGCCCACGCCTTCGGCCAGCGCGCGCCCGACCTGGGCGCGGAACCGCAGTTGGCTGAATCGGGGCATCCACTTGGCGCACTGAAACGACAAGGCCATGGCCAGTTTCACGGCGTCCCACAGGGCTTCTTGCAACTGTTCATTGGGGCCCGAGGCGACGATGGCGCCGTCGCGGTCGAAATGCGCCAGGCTGACGCCGGGGGTTTCGTTCAGCAGGTCGATGCGCTTGGCCCCGACCTCGATGCCGTAGCTGGACGCGTGCATCGAGGTCTCACAGGCGTCGGTCAGATAGAACGACGTGTCGTCAGGGTGCGCGATGAAGAAGGCGGCGTGTTGGCCGTCCAGCCCCAGCGTCATGGGGGACACCGCGCGTATGGCGTGTTCACCGGCCGGCAGGACGGTCCAGCCGGAGGCTTCCAGAAAAGTGCTCATAGGATCAATTCGATTTGGCGGCCTTTGAGGGGATGCGCAAATCCGCCGGCAAGGGTCAGGTTCGCCCGCGGCAGGAAGTACTGCATCAGCGCGCCGATAGTGTGCAGGGCGGGCACGACGGGTTCGGCATAGCCTTCGCCTTCGTCCACCCAGATATGTTCGTGGCTGCGGTCTGCAAGCGGCTTGCGGTACTGCGGCCGGCCCACGCCGACCAGGCTGGTGTGGAAGGATTCATCCGTGTCCACGCCAAATACCCGATGCGGGCCGACAAAAAGACTGGCGCTGAATGCTTCCGTCAGGAAGATCGTGGCTTGGCCATGCACGGCGGTGCGCGCGCCGCGGTAGATCACCCGGAAAATCACGTCGTCCCGCGCGTCGCCCTTGACCTTGCACGCGCTGGCGAACTCGATCCATTGGATGTTGTTGGCGGCGGGCTTCGGGATCCACGAAATCGGCTTTACGGTTTCCTTGGGTTCGGCAAGGATCTCCTGCACCTCATCAACGGTGATTAACGGTTCGAACTTGTTGGCCATGGAACGGATTTAGGGGTCTTGGAATTTGCGCTGCGAATGCGCTGCGCCGCTCGCGACAGGGCGCAGGGAACTCATGCGCGCAAACAGTGCGAGGGGGCGTAATCTTACAAGATGAAGACGGCCTCGGCCCCTTAGCTGTATATCCAT
>NZ_JBHFII010000061.1:682478-684119 GCF_057334215.1 Achromobacter maghribensis
TCCATACAGCTAAGGGGCCGAGGCAATTCAGGTCTGGCAGCGGATCAAAGCGCGCTGGCCGAGAACGTGTCGCATTGCTTGATGTTGCCGCTTTCCAGCCCGCGCTTGAACCAGCGCACGCGCTGGGCCGAGGATCCGTGCGTGAACGAGTCCGGCACGGCATAGCCCTGGGCCTGCTTCTGCAGACGGTCATCGCCGATGGCAGTGGCCGCCGACAGCGCTTCTTCGACGTCGCCACCCTCCAGGATGTTGCGCGCGGCGTTGGCGCGTTGCGCCCACAGGCCGGCGAAGCAGTCAGCCTGCAATTCCACGCGCACGGACAACGCATTGGCTTGCGCAGGATTGCGGCGGCGCAGCTGGTCCACCTGATCAGAGATGCCCAGCAGATGCTGCACGTGGTGTCCGACTTCATGCGCGATCACATAGGCCTGGGCGAAGTCGCCGGGCGCCTTGAACTTGTTCTGCAATTCATCGAAGAAGGCCAGGTCGATATAGACCTTGCTGTCGCCGGGACAGTAGAACGGGCCCATCGCGGACTGGCCCGTGCCGCATGCCGTGGGCGTGGCGCCGCGGAACAGCACGAGCTTGGGCGCGACGTATTGGCGGTTCAGGTCCTTCTGGAATATCGCGGTCCAGGTGTCTTCGGTTTCGCCCAGCACCTTGGCCACGAAGCGCGCCTGCGGATCGTCGACGGGCGGCCGGGTGGCCGGCGCCTGCTGCTGGGTCTGGGGCGGTCCTTCGGCCATTTGCAGAACCACGCTGGGGTCCACGCCAAAGTACATGGCCACCAAGGCAAGTACTATCGTACCGATGCCGATGGTTCCACGGCCGCCGATACGGGGACCACTGGCTCGTCGGTCTTCCACATTGTCGCTTTCACGCGAGTCATCGAGGCGCATACTGTTTCTCCGGGCGGGTCGGCATTCCCGCCATTTTGCATCGCCGCGCCACGTTGGCCGGCATTCAAGAGTGTTAGGATAATCCCATGGCCTTGTATTTATCTATTCATCCTGCGAATCCTCAACCTCGCCTGCTCAAGCAGGCAGCCCAATGGCTGAACGATGGAGGCCTGGTGGCGGTACCCACCGACTCCAGCTATGCCGTCGTCGCGCGCCTGGACGACAAGGACGCCGCTGACGGCTTGCGCCGGCTTCGCGGCCTGGACGAAAGACACCACCTGACGCTGCTGTGCCGCGACCTGGCCGAAATCGGCCACTTCGCCCGCGTCGACAACAAGCAATACCGCTTGCTGAAGGCCGCGACGCCGGGCCCCTGGACCTTCATTCTTGAAGCCACCAAGGAAGTGCCGCGGCGCGTTTCGCACCCGTCGCGCAAAACCATCGGCATCCGCGTCCCGGATCACGCGGTCATGCTGGGCCTGCTTGAGCAAGTGGGGGCGCCTTTGCTTTCCACGACCCTGATCCCCAAGGACGAGACCGACGCGTTGAACGACGCCGAAGACATCCGCGCGCGCTACGACCACGATCTGGCGGCCATCATCGACGCGGGCGCCTGCCCGCAATCTCCGACCACGGTCATCGACCTGACCAGCGACGATCCGGTGGTCGTGCGCGTGGGCCGCGGCGATCCCGCCACGCTTGGCCTTGCCTGAATCTTCTCCACTCCGTAGTGCCTTGGGGG
>NZ_JBHFII010000061.1:684141-687111 GCF_057334215.1 Achromobacter maghribensis
CCCCCCCCCCCCCCCCCCCCCGCGGCTCATCTACAATCCGGCTCGCCATGAACGACATCATCCAAACCATTGCGGTCTACGCGATACCGGTCATCTTCGCTATCACCCTGCACGAGGCGGCCCACGGCTATGTCGCGCGGATGTTCGGCGACCCGACGGCTTACGAGGCCGGCCGCGTCAGCCTGAACCCGGCGCGCCATATCGACCCTGTCGGCACCTTGCTGGTGCCGGTGGTCATCCTGCTGGCATCCAAGCTGCTGGGCAGCCCGGGCATGCTGTTCGGGTGGGCCAAGCCCGTACCGGTGGATTTCGGACGCTTGCGCCGCCCCAAGCGCGACATGCTGTGGGTGGCGCTGGCCGGGCCGGCCGCGAACCTGCTGATGGCGATCCTGTGGGCGTTTTCGCTGCGCCTGATGTTGGAATCCGGCATGCAGGAGTCGTTCTGGTTCCAGATGGGCGTGGCCGGGGTGAATATCAACCTGGTGCTGATGGCGCTGAACCTGCTGCCGATTTTGCCGTTGGATGGGGGACGTATCCTGTTCAGCCTGCTGCCAAACCGCCTGGCGTGGCAATACTCGAAAATCGAGCCGTATGGCCTGATGATCGTCATCGTCCTTTTGGTCACCGACGTGCTTTGGCTTCTGATGCGTCCGGTGTACGAATTTGGAACGACTATCGTCCAGTGGTTTCTGTAGGATTCCGGCCAAATTCCGTTAAACTCAGCGGTTTCATTGATTCTGGCCCTGGGGCATCCTGCCACGGGGCGTTGGAGCCCTACATTTATGGCATCCCCTGCAACCGCCGCAGGCGTTAATTTCCAGGGCAGCTTGGTGGCCCTGGTCACTCCCATGCAGCCCGACGGCAGCCTGGATTACGCTGCCTACCGGTCATTGATCGACTGGCACGTCCAGGAAGGAACCGACGCGCTGGTGGTGGTGGGCACCACCGGGGAGTCGCCCACGGTCTCCATGGAAGAGCACGCGGAACTGATCCGCGTTGCGGTGGAACACGCCGCCGGCCGCATTCCGGTCATTGCTGGCGTGGGCGCCAACTCCACCGACGAAGCCATCCACCTGACGCGACACGCCAAGGCTGTTGGCGCGCAGGCCGGCCTGTCGGTCGTTCCCTATTACAACAAGCCGTCGCAAGAGGGCCTGTATCGCCACTTCCGCACGATCGCGGAAACGGTCGATCTGCCGACCATCCTGTACAACGTGCCGGGCCGCACCGTTGCCGACATGAGCAACGAGACGGTCCTGCGCCTGGCGCAGGTGCCCGGCATCATCGGCATCAAGGACGCCACTGGCGATATCGCCCGCGGCGGCCTGTTGCTGCGCGAAGCGCCGGCAAGCTTCCAGGTTTTCAGCGGCGATGATCCCACCGCCGCCGCCCTGATCCTGCTGGGCGCGCGCGGCAACATTTCCGTGACCGCCAACGTGGCGCCCAAGCTCATGCGCGACCTGTGCGCCGCGGCGTTGGCGGGCGACGTGCCGAAGGTCCGTGAACTTAATGCCTTCCTGGCGCGTCTGAACAAGGCTTTGTTTGTTGAAGCCAATCCCATCCCCGTCAAGTGGGCGTTGGCCGAAATGGGCCGTAGCGCACTGGGCTACCGGCTTCCGCTGGTTGAACTGGGCTCGCAGCACCACGAAGTCGTGCGTCGCGCGCTCCAGGAAACGGGTCTGCTCTAAATATCGTGAGGATACGTATGAACAAACGTCATGCCGGTTTGTCGGCATTGATGTCTCTGGTGTTGTTGGCCGGCTGCAGCGAGGTCAACCAATTCCTGGGCAATGAAGAATCCGTCAACTACAAGAGCGCCGTCACCCAGCGTGGAGAGCCTCTGAGCATCCCGCCGGATTTGACTCAGGCCAACAGCGATCCGCGTTATCGCGCGCCCGCTTCGGGCTCGACGACGTACTCGCAGTTCCAGCAGCAGGGTCAGGCGCAAGCCACGGCCCCCAAGACCAGCAACGTGTTGCCTGGCCGCCAGGACATGCGTGTTGAGCGTGACGGCGACCTGCGCTGGCTGGTCGTGGACCGTGCTCCCGAAGACGTGTTCCCGCGTCTGGTCGACTTCTGGACTGAAAACGGGTTCACCGTGGCCAGCAACAATCCCAGCGCTGGCCTGATCGAAACCGACTGGGCGGAAAACCGCGCCAAGATCCCGGAAAGCTGGCTGCGCCAGGCGTTGGGCGCGGTGCTGGAATCGGCTTGGGATAGCGGCGAACGCGAGAAATTCCGCACGCGCGTCGAACGCGTCAACGGCCACACCGAAGTCTATGTCAGCCATCGCCAGATGCTGGAAAAGCGTGTGGGTTCCGACGGCGGCCAGGTGCAGTGGCAGAACGGCAAGGAAGATCCTGGCCTGAACGCCGCGATGCTCGCCCGCATGATGGTCTACCTGGGTTCGGACGTGGACAGCGCCCGCAAGCTGGTGCAGCAGGCGGAAGCCTCGCCGCAGAAGCCGGCCGTGCAGGAAGATGTCCGCACGCAGGGCGCGTCGTTGCTGGTGGCTGAATCGTTTGACCGTGCATGGCGCCGTGTCGGCGTGGCGCTGGACGGCGGCGGCTTCGCCGTGGACGACCGCGACCGCTCCGCAGGTGACTACTTCGTGCGCTATGTCGACACCGACACCGGCGAAAAGAACGAGCAACCGGGCTTCTTCGGCCGCATGTTCTCGGGCGACAAGAAGGCCGAGGCGCCGCAATACCGTATTCACCTGGCCGCCACCGGCGACCAGACGACGGTGACGGTGCTGGATTCCACGGGCACCCGCGACAACAGCGCCACCGCGCAGCGTCTGCTGAGCGTCCTGAAGGACAAGATGTAATCGCGGCGGATCGGCGCTTCGGCGCCGGTTTGATGCGGAAGGCCCCCGAAAGGGGGCCTTTTTCATGGGCGCCGGCGTCGTCATGCGCCTTTGCGTCAGCGGCATCTGGCGACGCGCATAAAAAAGCCCCGGCAGCATGG
>NZ_JBHFII010000061.1:687131-697954 GCF_057334215.1 Achromobacter maghribensis
GGGGCTTTTCTACGTCTTCAGAGCGGGGGTTCGTCTCTGTTTTTATTAAGACGCGGGGGTGGTCGAGCCGCCCGGGGTGTTCGAACCGCCACCAGGCGTCGTGCCGGGGGTGGGCGCCGGAGCCGGCGACGTGGCCGGGGGCGTGGTGCTCGGGGCAGGCGTGCTAGCGCCCGGAGTGGGGTTGTTCGCGGGCGCCGGGGCATCTTCCTTCTTGTTGCAAGCGCTGAGCGACACTGCCAGCACCGAGGCAATAATCAAGGTTTTGCTCATCATTTTTGGACTCCTGTAGATGACGACTCTTGAAACCCCCTTAGGGGAAACCAGAATCCAGGCTACAGGAAGCCGGGGCCCTATCGCGTGTGAAAGTTAAAAAGGTCGCATCCCAATGGCAACAAACCTTTCAGCTCCGTGTTATGTCTTTCCTTATGTGACCGCACGCATAGACCTGATTGCGTTCTGTGTAAGTCAGATACGCGCACGTGTCTGGATACTACGCCGCACGGTAATGAATCCACCCGGAATCCACCCAATCCGCCAGGCATGAACGTGCATCGTCGGATAGCTTTGCGCAGGCCGGGTCGGCGCAATCCAGACTGCGTGCATCGGCCAGCGTTCGCAGGGCGGCCTCGGCGGGCGTCATGGCGGTTTCGCCATTGATGAAGAGTTGCTTGCCGCGATACAGCATGCGGCTGCGGCGATCCAGCACCAGGCTGCCCGAGGCGGGCCAGTCTTCTTCCAGGTCCACGTCCATGCCGTCGGGCGCGTCGAACACGCTGAGGTTGTGCGGTTCGGTCAGCCAGCAACCGAGGAAGCGCGACGCCAGCGCGTCGTCGAAACGGAGTTTTTCCACGGTTTCCAGCGTGGCGGCCACCAGGGCATCGGGCAGTGCCGCGGGCGTGTCGACGGCGGGCTGGCCCGGGTCTCGATAGACGGCGGACAGTTTGGGGCCGGGCAGGGCGGGTTCACCGTAGGGGCCGCCCAGCAGCCCGACGCGCGCCATGACCTGGTCGGCGGCGGCTTCCAGCAGCCCGCGTGCCAGCGTGGCCTGCGTGGGGGAGCGGAACCCGATCGAGATGGTCATGCAGCCATCGCCCATGGCGATGCCGTCATGGGCCGCCTGCGGCGGCAGGTACAGCATGTCGCCGGGGACCAGCACGGCCTTTTCTTCAGGCTGGAAATTGCTGAGGATCTTCAGCGGCAGGCCGGGTTCCAGCGACAGGTCTTTCTGGCGGCCATAACGCCATTCGCGTTCGCCAGCGGCCTGCAACAGGAAGACGTCATAGCTGTCGAAGTGCGGGCCGACGCCACCGCCGTGGCTGGCAATGCTGATCATCACGTCGTCAAGACGGGCGTCGGGGATGAATCGGAATAGCCCCATCAGTTCGGATGCCGCATCGCTCAGCAGGTCCACGCTTTGAATCAGCAGCGTCCAATCGCCTTCGTTGTCTTTGGGCAGGCGCGCGAACGGGCCGTTCTCCATTTGCCATTCGCCGTTCTCGCGCCAGATCAGGCGCGATTCGACATCGTCGCGGCGCGCCAGCTTCTTGATGGCCGCGATGGTCAGCGGCGGCTTGAAGCCGGGGATGGCCTGGCGGATCAGCAGCGGCTTGCGCTGCCAATAGCGGCGCATGAAGTCGTTGGGGCTTTGGTTGCCCAGCAGCGGCAGGCGTTGGTCGAGGTTCATTGAAGGTGCTTCTTCAGGCGGTAGAGGGCATCCAGCGCTTCGCGCGGGGTGAGGCTGTCGGGGTCGATGGCGGCAAGCGATTCGCGCAAGACGTTCAGCGCCTCGATTTCGTCGGAGCGCTCGGTGTCGGCGTAGGCCTGCGCGTCGGCGTCCGCCGCGGCCGAGAACAAGCCCAGCTGCGGTGTGGGCGAACCCTGCGCTTCCAGCCGTTCGAGCTCGCGGGTGGCTTGGCGGATCACCGCAGCGGGCACGCCGGCGCGTTGCGCCACCTGGATCCCATAGCTGCGGCTGGCCGGGCCTTCGCGCACTTCGTGCAGGAAGACGATGCCGCTGGCCGATTCCGCCGCGGCCAGGTGCACGTTGGCGGAGGCCGGCTGTTCGGCCGGCAGACGGGTCAGTTCAAAGTAGTGCGTGGCGAAGAGCGTCAACGCGCGGTTGTGCGCCAGCAGGCGGCACGCGATGGCCCACGCCAGCGCCAGGCCGTCATAGGTGGAGGTGCCGCGGCCAATCTCGTCCATCAGCACCAGGCTGTTGGGCGTGCTGGCCGACAGGATGGCAGCCGCCTCGGTCATTTCCATCATGAAGGTCGAGCGCCCGCCCGCCAGGTCGTCGGCCGCGCCGATACGGGTGAAGATGCGGTCGATCTTGCCAATGCGCGCGCGGGTGGCGGGCACGAAGCTGCCGATGCGCGCCAGCAGCACGATCAACGCCACCTGACGCATGTAGGTCGATTTACCGCCCATGTTCGGGCCGGTGATCAGCAGCATGCGGCGGGCGGGGTCCAGGCGGCAGCCGTTGGGCGTGAAGCGTTCGATGGCGTGTTCGACCACGGGGTGGCGGCCGGCCTCGATATCGATATCGGCCTGTTCGGACAAGTCCGGCGCCATCCAGTCGTGGCGGCGCGCGTGGTCGGCCAGGGCCGCCAGCGTATCCAGTTCGGCCAGTGCAGCGGCGCAGTCGGACAGCGGCCGCACATGTTCGGCCAGCACGTCCAGCAATTGTTCGAACAGCCACTTTTCACGGGCCAGCGAACGGTCCTGGGCGGACAGCACCTTGTCTTCCCATGTCTTCAATTCGGGCGTGATGTAGCGCTCGGCATTTTTCAGCGTCTGGCGGCGGCGGTAGTCTTCCGGCACCTTGGCCGTCTGGCCCTTGGAGACTTCGATGTAGAAGCCATGCACGCGGTTGAACTCCACGCGCAGGTTATTGATGCCCGTGCGCTCGCGCTCGCGCGCTTCCAGCTGCACCAGGAAGTCGCCGCCGTCGGCCGCCAAGCCACGCAGTTCGTCCAGTTCGGCATCGAAGCCGGCCGCCAGCACGCCGCCGTCGCGAATCGCCACGGCAGGCTCGGGCGCAATGGCGCGCACCAGCAGCGCGGCCAGCGCCGGGTCTACCGACAGGTGCGAGATGAGCTCGCCCAGACGCGGGGAATTCGCCATGGGTTCGACCAGATCGCGCAAGGCCGGCAGGGATTCCAGCGCGTCGCGCAGGCTGGCCAATTCGCGCGGGCGTACCGAGCGCAGCGCCAGGCGTGCGGCAATGCGTTCGATGTCGGGGAAGGCGTTCAGCGCCGCGCGTAGCGATTCCAGCAGGCCGGCCGCGCCTAAGCCGGCCACGCCGAAGGTCTGCTCGACGTCCATGCGGCCGGCCAGCAGCGCCGAGATGGCTTGTTGGCGCGCCAGCGCTTGATCGTTCTCGCGTAGCGGATGGTGCAGCCAGCGGCGCAGCAGCCGGCTGCCCATGGGCGTGCGGCAGCCGTCCAGCAGCGAGAACAGCGTGGGCGAGTCTTCGCCGGACAGCGTCTGGGTCAGTTCCAGGTTGCGGCGGGTGACCGGGTCCAGCAGCACGTACTGGCCGGGACGCTCGGCCGACAGGCTTTGCACGTGCGCCAGCGCCTGCGACTGGGTGCGCGCCGCATAGCGCAGCAGCGCGCCGGCGGCGCAGATGCCGGCCGGCATGTCTTCGATATCGAAGCCTGCCAGCGTGTCCGTCTTGAAGTGCGCCAGCAGATGCGCGCGCGCGCCGTCGCTTTCAAAGTGCCAGTCCGGCACCCGGGCGCGAGCGCCTTCGAAGGGGAAGTCGAAATCGGCGCTGTCGGCGCAGATGATTTCCGCGGGCGCGATGCGGTGCAGTTCGGATTCCAGCTGCGCAGGCGCGCATTCGGTCACGCGGAACTCGCCGCTGGCCAGGTTCAGCCAGGCCAGCCCGGCGCGCGGCGCGCGGGCGTTGCCGCTGACGAACACGGCGGCCAGCGCGCGGTCTGCCTTGGCGGGCAGCAGGGCGTCGTCGGTCAGGGTGCCGGGCGTAACGATGCGCACGATGCGGCGTTCAACGGGGCCCTTGGAGGCGGCCGGGTCGCCGATCTGTTCGCAGATGGCGATGGATTCGCCCATGGCGACCAGGCGCGCCAAGTACTGCTCCATGGCGTGGACAGGCAGGCCGGCCATCGGGATCGGAATGCCGTTGGATGAGCCGCGCTTGGTCAGCGTGAGGTTGAGCAGGCGCGCGCCGCGTTCCGCGTCTTCATAGAACATTTCATAGAAATCCCCCATGCGATAGAAGAGCAGCAAGGGTCCAGCCTCCGCTTTCAGGCGGAGGTATTGCTGCATCATCGGGGTGTGGCCCGCGTGGGCGTCGGCGGCGGTGTTTTGTGTTGCTGAATTCATGCCCGTGATTGTATCGGGCCGGAGCAGGCGGCAGGGGGACGGCGATGGGACTTGTTTGTCCGGGCGCATGCGTTTCGGACAGGAGGACCGGCGCGCTTGCCGCTTAGGTGCGGCGGCGTCACAATCTGGCGACGCGGCCTTGTGATGGCTGCGGGAGCTGTTGATGCAGGATTACCCTTTCGCCGACCCGTTGGATGCGTCCGAACGGGTCGTTATTGCCGGCGGTGGCCACCAGGCGGAATTCGCGCCGGGCGGCGGCGGGCGTCTGACCCGTTTGTCCACGGGCGCGCATGATTGGATCGTGCCGCTGACGCAGACCCAGTGGCCGGCGGGGAAATGGCCGCGGGCGGGGTCTTACCCGTTGGCGCCGTATTCCAACCGCATTCGCGATGGCGTGTTCACGTTCGACGGCGCGCGCCATGCGTTGCAGTCCGTGCCGGGGCGGCCCCACGCAATACACGGCGCGGGCCTGTTCCAGGCCTGGCATGTGCGCAACCACGCGGCCGACAGCATCGATCTGGTCCTGAACCAGCCGGCTGGCGTGTTGGGATGGCCCTGGCCGTTTGAATGCGTGCAGCGCTATCGGCTGGACGCGCGCGGGCTGAGCCTGTCCTTCATCATCGTCAACCAGGGCGATACGCCCATGCCGTTCGGCTTCGGCATTCATCCGTATTTCACCGCCGAGCGGGTCACATTGAACGCGCGGCGGCTGTGGACGGCCGACGCGGATGGCCTGCCCACGGGCAGCCGCGTCAAGCATGTGCGCGAACTGCGCCGGTCGGCCGACGGGTGCGACACCTATCTGTCGCAGTGGGAGGGGCGCGCCACGCTGCACTGGGCGGACGGGCATGAATTGGCGCTGCACGCCGATCCGGCGTTTGCGCATCTTGTGGTCTATACGGCGCCGGGCTCGGATTTCCTTTGCGTGGAACCGGTCACGAACGTGGCCGATGCGTTTAATCGGGCCGCCGATGGCGATACGCGCACCGGCATGCGCACGCTGGAAGCGGGCGCGCGGTTCAGCGCGACCTGCCTGCTGGGGCTGAACCTGCCCCGCGCCCAGCGCTGACCCGGGCCAGAACACGGCGCTTGGAAAGCGCCGGCTCCTCCGGCGATAATCCGGGCAAATCCAATCCAGGAGTTCCTACGTGAAAAAGCTCAGCACCGAACAATTGCAGGCTGCGGCCGAGACGCTGCGCCGGGTGCAGGCGAAGCTGGCCCGCTCGGGCAATTTGCCGCTGGAGCCTACCCTCTACGCCAGCGCAAAAGGGTTTCGGCGCAATGTTCCGGAGTACCTCTGGAGCTGGCTGTCGGGTCTGCTGGCGCCGCATAAGAGCCTGGCGTCCTGGATGGACACGCATCAACCGGGTTGGCGCGACGGCAAGACGCCCGCCGCCGTGGTGTACGCCCGCACCGAGACGGGGTGGTTCGATTGGCTGATCACGGAACTCGAGACCGAGATCAATGACCCCCATGCCCGCGCCAAGCGGGAAGGGCGCGGCTAAGACCTATCGGGTAGGCGACCTGGTGCTGCCTGGCGCTAGCGCCTAGCCTTCAGGGTCAGGCGCGACGGGCGCGTACCCGTGTGAACAGGTGAACAGCCGTTTCCAAAACGGCTGCCGCCAGCAATGCGGCCAGGACAGAGGTCAGGACCAGCGAGTCCCACAGGCGCGGCGGGCCGACGCGGAACTGGATGGTGTCGAACACCATGCCGGCCGCCACGCCGGCGACGACGGCGGCCTTCCAGCCTTGCAGCGGCGCAAGCCGAAGCATCAACAGGGTAAACGCAACCATCCCCCACAGGAGCGGCTCGAGCGTTTGATCGATCAAATGGGCAAGCAGGGGAAACTCCCGGTAAATTCGCACGGAACAGTCCGCCCGCGTTTTTACCGCTTTCTGGCCGGAATGGCGAGATCTGCCGCCCGACGCTCGGCCCGGTGTCCCCAAATCCGGGTAATGGCCTGGAGGGATTTTCTTGGGCCCTCCAGGCCAAACCGCGCGGATGCGCTCGGAAGCGGCCGGGTCAGAACCCTTCCAGCACCACCTTGCCCTGCGCCTTGCCGCTTTCGATGAAAGCGTGGGCCCGGCGCAGGTTGGCGGCGTTGATCTTGCCGTAGTGTTCGCCCAACGTCGTGCGCAGCGTGCCGTTGTCGATCAGGCGGGCCGCCTGGTTCAGCAGTTCGTGCTGGGCGATCAGGTCGGGCGTGTTGTGAAGGGGGCGCGCGAACATGAATTCCCAGTGCAGCGACGCGGATTTTCCTTTCAGCAGACGCACGTCGATAGCGGCGGGATCGTCGATCAGCGCGATTTTCCCTTGCGGCGCGATTGCCGCCGCCATCTGCGGGAAGTGCTTGTCGGTCTGGTTCAGCCCCGCGATATAGCTGACTTGGCCAAAGCCGATACGCGCGAGTTCTTCCGTCAGGGGCTTACTGTGGTCGATGACATGGTGGGCGCCCAGTTCGCGTACCCAGGCTTGCGTCTCGGGCCGCGAAGCGGTGCCGATCACGGTCAAGCCGGTCAATTGGCGCGCCAACTGCACCAGGATGGATCCCACGCCGCCTGCCGCGCCGATGACAAGCAGGCTGTGCTGGCTGGGGGCGGTGTTGTCCAGCACGCGCAGGCGGTCGAACAGCAGTTCCCAGGCGGTGATGGTCGTCAACGGCAACGCCGCGGCCTGAGCAAAGTCCAGGCTGTCGGGCATGCGGCCGACGATGCGCTCGTCCACCACGTGGCGTTCGCTGTTTGCGCCCGGGCGGTTCAGGGCGCCGGCATACCAGACGCGGTCGCCCGGCTTGAACAGGCTGGTCTTGGCGCCCACGGCGCGCACGATGCCGGCGGCATCCCAGCCCAGGATTTCGGGTTGGCCGTCCTTGGCCGCGCGGTTGGCGCGGATCTTCACATCCACGGGATTGACGGAAATGGCGTGCACGTCGACCAGCAGGTCGTGGTCGCCGGGCACGGGCTCGTCGATCGTGATGTCTTGCAGGGCGTCGGCCTGATCGGCAGGCAGGTTCTTGAAGTAGGCGATGGCTTTCATGGCGGGCTCGGGTCGGGTCAGAGGGGAATCAGAGGATGGAGCGCACGACGCCGCCGTCCACACGCAGCGCGGCGCCGTTCGTGGCGGAGGCCTGCGTGGAGCAGGTGTAGACGACCATGTTGGCCACTTCCTCTACCGTGGCCAGGCGGCGCAGCAGGGACGTCGGGCGATGCTGGGCGATGAAGTCGCGTTCCATGTCGTCCTGCGACACGCCTTGCTCCTTGGCCATTTCGGCGAAGAAGTCGGCCACGCCCTCGGATCGCGTCGGGCCGGGCAGTACGGCGTTCACGGTGACTCCGGTGCCGGCGGTCAGTTCGGCCAGCCCGCGCGACACGCCCAGCAGCGCGGTCTTGCTGACGCCGTAATGGATCATTTCGGCGGGGATCTGCACGCCGGATTCGCTGGAAATGAAGATGATGCGACCCCAATCGGCGGCCATCATGCGGGGCAGGTAGTAGCGCGACAAGCGGATGCCGCTCATGACGTTGGTGTCCAGCATGACCTGCCAGTCGTCGTCCGTGATTTCGGTGAAGGACTTGGGCGCGAAGAAGCCGGCGTTGTTGACGAGGATGTCCACGTCCGGGTGGGCGGCGCAGACGGATGCCGCGCCGTCCGCGGTAGCCAGGTCGGCCTGCACGGTGCTGACGTGGGCGGTCGGGAATTTGTCGGCGATGGCTTGGGCGGCGTGGGCCAGCTTGTCGGCATTGCGGCCATGCAGGACCACGTCCGCGCCGGCTTCCGCAAGCCCCATGGCGATGGCCAGACCGATGCCGCCAGAAGATCCGGTGACCAGGGCTTTCTTGCCGTTCAGTTCGATTTTCATGCGTTGACTCCAGACAGGTCGGGGAATGGACTCATGATTACCTAGTCCGGAACGTTGAAAAACCGGCTAGCATCCGACTCAGTTTCAATAATTTTTTGAAAATGGGGCAACCATGGTCCGGTTCGAGGACTTGAGGATCTTTGTGGCAGCCGCCGACCACGGCAGCTTTTCCGCCGCCGCCCGCGAACTAGACTTGTCGCCGGCAGTGGCCAGCGCCGCGCTCAAGCGGCTGGAACTGACGCTGGAAACGCGGCTGTTCGTGCGGTCCACGCGTAGCCTTCGGCTGACGGCCGATGGTGAACGCTATCTGGAATATGCCCGCGCAGCGATCTCCACGCTTGAGGCTGGCAAGAACGCCATGGCCCGCGACAAGACCGCCATCTCGGGTACCTTGTCGGTCTCGATCCCGTCCGACCTGGGGCGCCATGTGCTGCTGCCCTGGCTGGACGATTTCCAGCACCAGCATCCGCGCGTGAGTTTCCAGGTGCGCATCAGCGACCGGTTGGCCGACCTGTACCGGCAACCGGTCGATATCGCCATCCGCTACGGCACGCCGAACGACTCGGCGCTGGTGGCGCTGCCGCTGTCCGAACACAACCGTCGCGTCGTGTGCGCATCGCCCGCGTATCTGGCGCGCCATGGCGTGCCGCAGGCGCCCGCGGATCTGCGCCGCCACAACTGCCTGTCGTTCGTGCTGGGCGAAACGCTGCACGACCGCTGGAGCTTCGAGCGCGACGGCACCCGCACCACGGTGCCGGTCAAGGGAGACCGGGTGGGCGATGACGGCGACCTGGTGCGGCGGTGGGCGCTGGCGGGACACGGCGTGGCCTACAAATCGCGCTACGACGTGCTGAGCGACCTGCGCGCCGGCCGGCTGGTCGAACTGCTGCCGGACTACGGCACCGAGCCGTCGCCCTTATACCTGCTGTGCGTGCACCGCATGCTGCTGTCGCCCGCAGTGAAACGCATGCGCGAATTCCTGCAGGAACGGTTCAAGCGTTTCGACGCAGGCTAGCCGCGTCATCGCGTCATCGCGTCAATGCGCCGCGCGATGGTGGGCGCCGCCTGCCTGCTTGTTGGCTGCCCGCGTGCGGGCCGCCTTCTTTGCCGCCGCGGAGCGTCCGGCCGCGCCCTTGGTCGCGGCCGCTTTCTTGGCGGCCGCCGAGCGGTCCGCCGCGGTGCGTCGGCCGGCCGTCTTGCTGGCCTGGCGCGACAGCGCGGCGCGCGATGCCGGCTTGGCGCTTTCCTTCTTCAACGCGGTGGTGGTGGCGCGGGCGCGTGTGGAGGATTTGGCGTGTCCGTCCTTGGCGGCATGGGTGTCCTGTTCCGCCTTGCGCTTGGTGGCTGGGCTGGCCGACTTGGAGGCCGGCAGCTTGACCCCCGAGCGCCGCGCTTTCGACAGTCCGATCGCGATGGCTTGTTTGGTGGACCGCACGCCGTGCTTGCCTTCGCGGACATGCTCGATTTCTTCGCGTACGAATTCTCCGGCCTGCGTGGACGCTGACTTGCCCTCGCGCTTGTCGCGCTTGGCTCGTTCCAGGGTTTTTCGTTCAGGCATGGTGATCTCCTTGCGAGGTTGCGGGAGCAGAGCCGTCGCCTGTCGAGATCGGGCGACGAAACTCGTAACACCACTCTACCGCCGCGGGGGTATCCTGTGTGTTCGAATGGATTGCCGGTCGTAAGCGCCGGAAAGGCTCGCGCGCCGACGATTCACGACTCATACCCTTAGTGGAGAAGAGCAATGTCGAATCATGTCTACAAGCAAATCGAACTGGTGGGCTCTTCCACCAAGTCCACTGATGACGCGATCGCCAAAGCCATCGAGCGCGCCTCGGAAACCCTGCGCAACCTGGATTGGTTCGAGGTCACCGAAGTGCGCGGCCATATCAAGGACGGCAAAGTGGCGCATTGGCAGGTCGGTCTGAAGATCGGCATGCGCCTGGAAGGCGACAAGTAAATTCTGGCGCTGCGCCTTTTTTGAGCAGCCCTTCCAAGTGGTTGTCGGATAAGGACTTTTCGGGCTTGTTATCCGACTGTTCATAGGCTTGTCCACATTCGATGGGGACAAGCCCGTGCGCTTATCCCCATCGCCTCGCACCGCGAAACGCGGTGGCGTTTGGCACGTGCGCCTGAGCGTTCTTTGCCCGCTACCCGCAAGTCGTTGCCGCATAAGGGTTTTTGGCGACTACCCGCATACTGTCCTCAGGCTTATCCACATTTGACGGGGACAACCCGGGCCGAAAATCGAGCGCTTGGGCCTTTCTTGACCACCCCTTGCAGGGCATTGATATCGCAAGGGATTTCGGACCTGCCCTCAAGCTGTCCTCATGCTTTTCCACAGAATGCTGGGACAAATCCACACACGATGGGGCGGGCGCAAAAGGCCTGGACGGACATCCAGCCTTTTCGTGGATAAACGCGCGAAAACTCATCCAAAAGGATGATTGCGCATTGTTTGATCAGCAGGTGCAAGTGCTTGGCAGGACAGGAGATTTTGGGTCTGCCCCAAAGCTGTCCTCAACGTTCTCCACAGTAAGCGGGGATAAGTTGCCCCCACGCTGCGCGCGCTGTGCGCGCTTGCTGCCCCCCGAGGGGGCTGCGCCGCCTTGGGGC
>NZ_JBHFII010000062.1:0-2201 GCF_057334215.1 Achromobacter maghribensis
TCATGGCCAGCGACCGTGACGCCAGAGACGCCAGCTTCCGCGGAAACCGTGACCTTGCCGGTGACGGTCTCGCCAGAGGCTTCAACGACGCTGTTGTGTGCGTCAGTGACGTTGCCGTCGCCATCTTCAGGCGTGACAACCGGCGGCGCGTCGGTCTGGCCATTGATGGTGATGGTCAGTTCAGCGGTGCTGGTGTCGCCGTCCGCGTCGGTAATCGTGTAGCGGATGGTCTCGGTCAGCGTCTCGCCGTTGTTCAGGGCTTGAACGGCCGGCAGGCTGTTGTTCAGCTGATACGACCAGGTGCCGTCGCCATTATCGACCAACGTGCCGTACTTGGCATCGCCCGTCGTGATGGCGACCGTGCTGGTGTCCGCGCCGAGGACATCATTACCCAGGACGTTGCCCGTGATCGGGGCAGCGGCATCTTCGGTAACGCTTGCCGAGTCGGCGTTGGCAACCGGCGCGGTATCAATGATCTGGATGACCAGGTCATTGCTGGTAGCAATACCGGCCACGTCGGTGACGGTGACGGTGAAGCTGTCCTTGACGGAGTCATCGCCCGCGGTGTGATCGTCAGCGCCACCCGTCTCCTGATAGGAGTAGGTGATGACACCGGTCGTGGCGTCATAGGCGGTGATGGTCAGCACGCCCTTGTCGGTCGTGATGACGACAGGCGTATTGGAGGCATTGGTGACATCATGGCCACCGACCGTGACGCCGGCGACGCCAGCTTCAGCCGACACGGTAACCTTGCCCGTGACGGTCTCGCCGGAGGCTTCAACGACGCTGTTGTGCGCGTCGGTGACATTGCCGTCGCCGTCTTCGGGGGTGACGACCGGCGGCGCGTCGGTCTGGCCATTGATGGTGATGGTCAGTTCAGCGGTGCTGGTGTCGCCATCCGCGTCGGTGATCGTGTAGCGGATGGTCTCGGTCAGCGTCTCGCCGTTGTTCAAGGCTTGAACGGCCGGCAGGCTGTTGTTCAGCTGATAGGACCAGGTGCCGTCGCCATTGTCGACCAGCGTGCCGTACTTGGCATCGCCCGTGGTGATGGCGACCGTGCTGGTGTCCGCGCCCAACGTATCGTTGGTGAGCAGATTGCCCGTGACAGGCGTAGCGGCATCTTCGGTAACGCTTGCCGAGTCGGCGTTGGCAACCGGCGCGGTATCAATGATCTGGATGACCAGGTCATTGCTGGTAGCAATACCGGCCACGTCGGTGACGGTGACGGTGAAGTTGTCCTTGACCGCGTCATCGCCAGCGGTGTGATCGTCAGCGCCTCCCGTCTCCTGATAGGAGTAGGTGATAACGCCGGTAGCGGCATCATAGGCGGTGATGGTCAGGACACCCTTGTCGGTGGTGATGACGACCGGGGTCGTGGACGCGTTGGTGACATCATGGCCACCGACCGTGACGCCTGCGATGCCGGCTTCAGCGGACACGGTGACCTTGCCGGTGACGGTCTCGCCAGAGGCTTCAACGACGCTGTTGTGTGCGTCAGTGACGTTTCCGTCGCCATCTTCAGGCGTGACAACCGGCGGCGCGTCGGTCTGGCCATTGATGGTGATGGTCAATTCAGCGGTGCTGGTGTCGCCATCGGCATCGGTGATCGTGTAGCGGATGGTCTCGGTCAGCGTCTCGCCGTTGTTCAAGGCTTGAACGGCCGGCAGGCTGTTGTTCAACTGATAGGACCAGGTGCCGTCGCCGTTGTCGACCAGCGTGCCGTACTTGGCGTCGCCGGTGGTGATGGCGACTGTGCTGGTGTCCGCGCCCAACGCATCGTTGGTGAGCAGATTGCCCGTGACAGGCGTAGCGGCATCTTCGGTAACGCTTGCCGAGTCGGCGTTGGCAACCGGCGCGGTATCAACGATCTGGATGACCAGGTCATTGCTGGTCGCAACGCCGCCCACGTCGGTGACGGTGACGGTGAAGCTGTCCTTGACCGCGTCATCGCCCGCGGTGTGATCGTCAGCACCACCGGTCTCCTGATAGGAGTAGGTGATGACACCCGTCGCCGCGTTGTAACCCGTGATGGTCAGCACGCCCTTGTCGGTGGTGATGACGACCGGGGTCGTGGACGCGTTGGTGACATCATGGCCACCGACCGTGACGCCGGCGACGCCAGCTTCAGCCGACACGGTAACCTTGCCCGTGACGGTCTCGCCGGAGGCTTCAACGACGCTGTTGTGTGCGTCAGTGACGTT
>NZ_JBHFII010000063.1:0-777 GCF_057334215.1 Achromobacter maghribensis
CGCCACCGCGCCAGCCGTCGTTGCCGCGCCAGCAGTGGTGCCTGAACCGGTTGCGCCCGTCGCGCCGGTCGAAGCTGCCGCCCCGTCCGCGGCCCCGGCTCCCGCGCCGGTGGCCACTGATCGCGCCCCCGAACCCGAACCCGAACCCGAACCCGTCTCCGCGTCTCCGGCCACCGCCGGCGACAACGTACCGCCCTGGGAAGACCTGCCGGCCGACGCGCCGGCGGCGCCCGAGGCCGCCCCGACGGCCAAGTCCACGGGTTCGGCGGCGTTGGCCGTCGCCCCCGCCGTTGCCGCCGTGCTGGCCAGCGCGCCGGCCGAAGCCGATGGCGGCCCGCCTTCCTGGGTCGACGAAGAAATTCCCTTCGAAGCCGAAGGCGGTTTTGTCCCGGACGGCGGCTTTACGTCCGATCCGGACGATGACGAATTTGAAACCCTGGCCAGCGCGCCGTCCGCTGCCCCGGCACCGGCCGTGCCGGCCCGGCGCGATGGACCGGCGCCAGCCCGCAAACGCCAATCGCGCGCCCGCATGACGGACATGACGCCCACGGGCTGGCCCGAACTGGCCGCTAGCTTGCCCGTCACCGGGCTGGCTGCGGAACTGGCGCGCCAAAGCGAATGGGCCGGCGTGCAGGGCGACGCGATCGTCCTGCGCGTCGCCGTCAGGACGCTGGCTGAAAGCGAAAGCCGGGTTCGCCTGCAAACCGTCCTGTGCGAACATTTCGGCCAGAGCGTCCGGCTGGATGTGGAAGTCGGCGTCACGGGCGAGGCCCCCGC
>NZ_JBHFII010000063.1:889-16045 GCF_057334215.1 Achromobacter maghribensis
CATGCGGGGGCGCAGGCCGAACGCGCCGCGCGCCAGCAGGCCGCCGAAGACGCCGTGGCCGTCGATCCTTTTGTGCAAGCACTGTTGGCCGATTTTGGAGGCCAGGTCGTACCCGGCTCCATCCGCCACGTTGATCCCCCGGCCGCTGCCTGAGGCGGCGGCAATCTCTCATTCCCCTCGTTCAAGGAACATCCATCATGATGAAAGGACAACTGGCCGGCCTGATGCGCCAGGCGCAGCAGATGCAGGAAAACATGAAGAAGGCGCAAGACGCGCTGGCTGAGATCCTGGTCGAAGGCGCCTCTGGCGGCGGCCTGGTCAAGGTCACCATGACCTGCCGCCACGACGTCAAGCGCGTCGTGATCGATCCGTCGCTGCTGGGCGACGACAAGGACATGTTGGAAGATCTGGTCGCCGCCGCGTTCAACGACGCGCTGCGCAAGGCTGAAACCACGTCCCAGGAAAAGATGGCGGGCGTTACCGCCGGCATGCCGCTGCCCCCGGGCATGAAGCTGCCGTTCTGATCGGCGCGATCCTAGGCCGCAATGGATCCCTTACTGCCTGAACCCGAACCGCTGGTGTCGCTGATCGAGGCGCTGCGGCGCCTGCCCGGCGTAGGCATCCGATCGGCCAGACGCATGGCGTACCACCTGCTGCAGCATGACCCGCAAGGCGCGGACATGCTGGGGCAGGCATTGGCCGGCGCCGTCCGGGATCTCAAGCACTGCGCCCGGTGCAACAGCTTTTCGGAAGAAGAGGTCTGCGGCACCTGCGCCAATCCCAAGCGCGACCGCTCGCTGCTGTGCATCGTGGAAACGCCGGCCGACCAGAACATGATCGAGTCCAGCCACGGCTACCGTGGCCTGTACTACGTGCTGATGGGCCGCGTGGCGCCGCTGGAAGGCATTGGCCCCCGCGAGCTGGACTTCGACCGCGTGATCAAGCGGGCGACGGACGGCGAGGTGCAGGAAGTCATCCTGGCCACCAACTTCACCGCCGAAGGCGAGACCACCGCCCACTTCCTGGGCGAAGCACTGGGCGAACGCGGCCTGCGCGTGACGCGTCTGGCGCGCGGCGTGCCGGCAGGCAGTGAACTGGAATACGTGGATGCCGGCACAATCGCCTGGGCCTTGATGGAGCGCAAGACTACCTGAGGCTCGCGGCACCACAACAGCCAGCCGGCAACGTATCGGCGCGGCAAAAAAATCGTGAGGAAGACAAACCATGTCAGCGCTGACCGGACTCAAGGTCCTGGAACTCGGCACGCTTATCGCCGGGCCGTTCGCCGCGCGCATCTTCGGCGAATTCGGCGCCGATGTCATCAAGGTGGAGACGCCGCACGGGCCAGACGGCACGGGTGGCGGAGATCCCATCCGCAGCTGGCGCCATCTGCATGAGGGCAATTCGCTCTGGTGGACGGTGCAGGCACGCAACAAGCAATCCATCGCCCTGAACCTGAAAGACCCGCGCGCCCAGGAGATCGCCCGCAAGCTGGCGCTGGACGCCGATGTCGTGGTCGAAAACTACCGCCCGGGCGTGCTCGAGAAATGGGGCCTGGGGTTCGAGCAACTGCGCGCCATCAATCCCGCGCTGATCATGGTGCGGCTGTCGGGCTACGGCCAGACCGGCCCCATGAAAGACCAGCCGGGCTTTGGCGCCATCGGTGAATCCATGGGCGGGCTGCGCTATGTGTCGGGCCACCCCGACCGGCCACCGTTGCGGGTCGGCATTTCCATCGGCGATTCCATCGCCGCGCTGCACGGCGTGATCGGCGCAATGATGGCGCTGCGCCACCGCGACGCCACGGGCGGCCGCTGGAACGGCAAGTCGGGCGATGCCTGCCAGGCCGGGCAGGGGCAGATGGTGGATGTGGCCTTGTACGAGGCCGTGTTCAACATGATGGAAAGCCTTGTTCCCGAATACGACGTGGCTGGGGTGGTGCGCGAACGCACGGGCGGCGCGCTGCCCGGCATCGTGCCGTCCAACACGTACACCACGCGTGACGGCCAGAACATCGTCATCGCCGGCAACGGCGACGCGATCTTCCATCGGCTGATGCGGGCCATCGGCCGGGACGATCTGGCCGAAGACCCCGATCTGGTGCGTAACGATGGCCGCGCGCGCCGGGTCGACGAGATCGACGGCGCCATTCAGCAATGGTGCGGCGCCCGCGGCATCGACGAGGCGCTGGGCGTGCTGAAGGGCGCGGATGTGCCCGTCGGCAAGATCTACAGCGTGGCCGACATGTTCAGCGATCCCCAGTTCCTGGCGCGCCAAATGATCGAGCAGCATCACTTCGCCGACGGCACGCCGGTCAAGCTGCCCGCTGTGGTTCCCAAGCTGTCGGAGACCCCCGGCCAGACGCGCTGGGTCGGCCCGGCATTAGGGGAACATACCGAGGAAGTCCTGAAATCGCTGGGGTATGATTCAGCGGCTATTGACGAGCTGGCGAAGACCGGCGCTATCGGTAAACCCGACAATTAGGAGACAACCACATGTCAGTTACCCGCCGTGACTTGCTCAAGATGGCCGGCGCCGCCGGCGTCATGGGCATGGCGCCCGCGATCGTGCGCGCACAGAAGCTTGAGAAGACCAAGGTCCAGATCGCCGTGGGCGGCAAGCCCCTGATCTACTATCTGCCCTTGTCCATCGCGGAAGCCCGCGGTTACTTCAAGGACGAAGGCCTGGATGTCAGCATCGCCGACTTCGCAGGCGGCTCCAAGGCGTTGCAGGCCGTCGTGGGGGGTAGCGCCGACGTCGTCTCGGGCGCGTTCGAGCACACGTTGTCCATGCAATCCAAGGGCCAGGCGTACCGCGCCTTCGTGCTGCAAGGCCGCGCGCCGATGATCGGCGTGGGCGTGTCCAAGAAGAACCTGCCCAACTACAAGGGCCCGGCCGACCTCAAGGGCAAGAAGATCGGCGTGACCGCGCCGGGCTCGTCCACCAACATGGTGGTCAGCTTCTTCCTGGCCAAGCACGGCTTGAAGGCATCCGACGTGTCCATCATCGGCGTGGGCGCCGGCGCAGGCGCCGTGACGGCCTTGCGCAGTGGCCAGATCGACGCCATCTCCAATACCGACCCCGTGGTGTCGATGCTGCAGATGCCGGGCGATATCCAGATCATCGTCGACACGCGCACCCTCAAGGACACCCAGGACATTTTCGGCGGCAACATGCCGGCCGGCTGCCTGTACGCGCCGCAGGCGTTCATCGACGCCAACCCGAACACGACGCAGGCCCTGACCAATGCGCTGGTTCGCGCCGACAAGTGGATTCAGAAGGCCGGTCCCGACGAGATCGCCAAGATCGTGCCGGAAACCTACCTGCTGGGCGATCCTGCGGTCTACAAGGCCGCCATCGCAAAGAGCCTGGAAGGCCTGTCGCCCAACGGCATGATCCCCGAAGACGGCGCGGCCACCGCGCTGAAGGCGCTGGCCGCCTATCAGGCGGATTTCGACGGCGGGAAGATCGACGCCTCCAAGGTCTGGACCAACGATTTCGCGCGCCGCGCCAACGAGAAGTACGCCAATGGCTGAAGCCGCACTATCGCTGGAAAATATCAGTTGCACCTTTGTTTCGCGTGACGACCGGTCACAGCGCTACACCGCCGTCAGCGACACGACCCTGGCCATCGCGCCCGGGGAGTTCGTGTCGGTGGTGGGGCCGACCGGGTGCGGGAAATCCACCTTGCTCAACGTTGGCGCCGGCTTGCTGGCGCCATCGTCGGGCCAGGTGAAGGTCTTCGGCCAACCCCTGTCGGGCATCAACGCGCGCGCGGGCTACATGTTCCAGGGCGAAGCCCTCTTGCCCTGGCGCAGCGCGCTGGACAACGTGGTCGCCGGGTTGGACTTCGCCGGCGTGCCGCGTCCGGAAGCGCTGGAGCGCGGCCGGGAGTGGATGCGCCGCGTGGGGCTGGGCGGCTTTGAGAGCCGCTATCCGCACCAGATGTCGGGCGGCATGCGCAAGCGCGCGATGCTGGCCCAGACGCTGATCCGCGATCCCGACATCATCCTGATGGATGAGCCCTTCTCGGCCTTGGACATCCAGACGCGCCAGCTCATGGAAAACGAGGTGCTGGAACTGTGGATGGCCAAGCGCAAGGCCGTGCTGTTCATCACGCATGACCTGGACGAAGCCATCGCGATGAGCGACCGCGTGATCGTGCTGTCGGCCGGGCCGGGCACGCACCCGATCGGTGAATTCACCATCGATCTGCCGCGCCCGCGCGACGTCGCCGAGGTGCGCGCCCATCCGCGTTTCGTCGAGCTGCATACGGCCATCTGGGCCGTGCTGCGCGAAGAAGTTCTCAAGGGCTATGCCCAACAGAAGCGAGCCTGAGGTATGTCGAAGTCATTCAAATCCGGTTCCGCCAGCCTGCGCTTTTGGCAACTGCTGCTGCTGGTCGTCATCCTGGGCGTCTGGCATTTCGCATCGCGAGATTCCAAGGTCGCGTTCTTCTTTGGCGAGCCGCTGAAGGTCTGGGGCCGCATCTGGGCCTGGTTCATTACCAACGCGGACATCTACACGCACCTGTGGGTGACCCTGACCGAAACCGTGCTGGCGTTTTTCATCGGCACCATCGCCGGCCTGGGCTTCGGCTTGTGGCTGGGGCTGTCGCCGCGCGCAAGTGCCATCCTCGACCCCTACATCAAGGCCGCCAACTCGATGCCGCGCGTCATCCTGGCGCCGATCTTCGGCATGTGGTTCGGGTTGGGTATCTGGTCCAAGGTGGCGCTGGCCGTCACGCTGGTGTTCTTCATCGTGTTCTTCAACGTCTACCAGGGCGTGCGCGAAGTCAGTCCGACTTTGCTGGACAACGCGCGCATGCTGGGCGCACGCAAACGCCAATTGCTGCGCCATGTCTATCTGCCGTCGGCCACCAGCTGGGTGTTTTCCAGCCTGCATACGTCCGTGGGCCTGGCCTTCGTCGGTGCCGTGGTCGGGGAATACCTGGGGTCGGCAAGCGGCGTGGGCTACCTGATCCTGCAGGCGGAAGGTACGTTCGACGTGAACACGGTGTTCGCGGGCATCGTCGTATTGACGGCATTCGCGCTGGTGCTCGACTACATCGTCGGCGTCGGTGAAAAGCGCCTGATGAAGTGGCAGCCCAAATCGGGCGAGACCGAAAAGCTGTAACCCGGCCGGGCGGCCAACGGCGGCTGGCCAGCCGTTGCCGCCTGCCTTATTTGTCGGGAAGCACGGGCAGATGCAGCGACCAGCAATCCGCCTGGCGCACCAGGCGCCAGCCTGCCGCGTCCGCCAGCAGTTCGACTTCCTGCGGGTCGAAAGTCGCAGGTTGCGCATCGGAAAAAACCGGCGCGCCGGAAAATCGGGCATGCCACGCATCCGCCTGGGAAAAATCCAGCGCAAGATCCGAGTCGGCGGGAAGGGCCTGCAGCAAGCAAAGCAGCCAGGCCAGCACCAAATAGCGCGAGGCGAACGTCGGCAACTGGACGGCAGCGACCGTTTCGGACCAGGTGACGCTGCGGCGGGACAGCAGCAAATGCGAAAACATCAGTTTGCGGCACTCGCCCAGCAACGCGTCGGCCGGCGCCATCGCGCCGTGGTCCGCAAACCATTGGTCCAGGTCGCGCACGACGGCGACGCTGTCTTCAAGCATGCCCGTCAAGTCGCCTGCCAGTCGCTGGCAGCGCTGCTGCAAGGCGTCGGGGCTGGCGCCTTCAGGCGTCTGGCGCAGCATCGCGGCCGCCAGCGTCGCGTTGGACAGCGGGCCGACCACCTCGTGACGCAGCACGGGGAAGACCTGCGCCAGCACTTTCAGCCGTACGCCGTGGGCAGCCAGCGCTTGCAGGGGGGCAGGCATGGGAAGGGTCACGTTTAGTGCGCCTGGCGCAAGATGGCCAGCAGCGCGTCGGGGTCGGCGGGCTTTTCGATCCAGCCGTTGAACACGCCTTCCGGGGCGTCGCGCCGTTCCTGGCGCGCCAACCCGCTCAACGCATAAATACGGGCCGGCTTGCCGCGCGCGCGCAACCTGGTGGCGAGTTCGTAGCCGTCCATGTCGGGCAGCAGGATGTCCACCAGCACGGCCTCGGGAGCGAAACTGTCGGCCAGTTCCAGGGCGGCTTCGCCGGTGGCGGCACAGCGCGTTTCCAGTCCGGAAAGCGCCAGGAACTCGGCCAGCAGCTCCGAGCCCATTTCGTTATCGTCAACCAGCAGGACGCGAATCGCGCGCACGTCGTTCAAAAGGGTACCTCCAGATATCAAGGGCGGGCGTATCGTGCTGGCCGCGCGGCAGCGTCACCGAGCAAAGCGCCAGGCCGTCGCGGCAATCCACCGGAAATCTCGCCGTCGTGTCGGGCCACGACCAGGCGGGCGGGGGACAGACCCGTTTCCGGCCGTTGCGATGGCACGAACGCAAGCGCGGCGGGTGAAACGGATGGGGGCGCATTCGTGCTGGCTCTATACCGGGGACGCGCGATGTGCTGTCATTATGTCAAATATATTGTGCGAATGTGTGCATTTGCAGCCCTGTCACCGATATGGAGTTTTCATGGCCCGTCTTCCCTACGCCGATCTGACTCATCCCGACGCCCGGCCCCTGGTCGATCGCATCGTCGCAGAGCGCGGCAGCGTCCTGCACCTGTACCGGATGCTGTTGCATAGCCCCGCGGTCGCGGGCGGCTGGTTGAACTACCTGACGTCGATCCGTCAGCTAAGCACGCTGCCGGGCGACCTTCGCGAGCTGGTCATCATGCGGGTGGCGGCGATCAACGGCGCCCCTTACGAGGCCGACCAACACGCGCCGATCGCGCTGAAAGAAGGGGTTTCCCAGGCACAGCTGGACGCATTGGACGCCTGGGAAAGTTCGGCGCTGTTCAGCGAGCGGGAAAAGGCGGTGCTGGCCTACACCGACGCGATGACCCGCCAGGTGCAGGTGCCCGAACCCGTGTTCCAGGCCGCGCGGGCGGCGATGGGGTCGGATAAGCTCATCGTCGAACTGACCGCGACGGTGGCGGCGTACAACATGGTGTCGCGCTTCCTGGAAGCGCTGCAAGTGCATTCGCACGACCACCGCTAGGCCGTCGCGAAGCGGGCGCGCGCGGGCAAGGCGCGCGCCTGCCGGCATAGGTGCCAGCTTAGCGCCGCTGCGCCTCGATCAGCGCGTCCAGCTTGACCGCGTCCGCCACGAAAAGGCGGATGCCCTCGGACAGCTTTTCGGTCGCCATGGCGTCGTCGTTGAGCAGCGTGCGGAAGCTGATCTCGTCCGAGCCGATACGCGCGATGGGTTCGCCCGTGTCGTCGGCGCGCAATTGCGCGGGGGCGTCGCCTTCGGCGCCGGCCAGCTGGTTCAGCAGGTCGGGGCTGATGGTCAGCAGATCGCAGCCGGATAGCGCCAGGATCTGTCCCGCATTGCGGAAGCTTGCGCCCATGATCTCGGTGGCGATGCCATGCTGCTTGTAATAGCGGTAAATGCGGCTGACCGACAGCACGCCGGGGTCGCGGGCGCCGGCGTTGTCGGCTTCTACCCAGGAGGCGCCGGCGTTCTTCTTGTGCCAGTCGTAGATGCGGCCGACGAAAGGAGAAATCAGTTGCACGTTCGCATCGGCGCAGGCCACGGCCTGGGGCAGCGAAAACAGCAAAGTCAGGTTGCAGCGCACGCCTTCGGATTGCAGGGCGCGGGCGGCCTGGATGCCTTCCCACGTCGAGGCGATCTTGATCAGCACGCGCTCGCGCGGCACGCCGGCGGCCTCGTACAGGGCGATCAGGCCGCGGGCGCGTTCGATGGTGGCGCGGGTGTCGAACGACAGGCGCGCGTCCACTTCGGTCGAAACGCGGCCCGGCACGATGTTCAGGATGGCGCGGCCAAAAGCGACCAACAGGCGGTCGACGAGGTCGGGCGTCGAGGCGCCGCCATGGTCGCGCGCCGTTTTTTCCAGCAGCGGACGGTAGGCGTCCTGCTGAACGGCTTTAAGAATAAGGGACGGATTAGTGGTAGCGTCCGTGGGACGCAACGCCTTCATCGCTTCGAAATCCCCGGTGTCGGCGACAACGGTGGTGTGATTGCGCAGGGCGTCAAGTTGGCTGGACATGGACAAATACGGCTCACGACGGCAAGGGTTGAAGGTGTCCCTAGCGTATCACTGCCGCTGGCGCCTTGCTGTCCGCCAAACGGCGCGTGGCCCGAGAACGCGGCGTGGTGGCTCGAAAAGGGCGGGAATCACCGATATCGGCCTTATTTGGCGCGGTTCTCCGAGAAAAGCGCCGGGTCAAGGTATAATCCGAAGGTTTGATTATCGATTCTAAAACCGGGGTTTACTGTGCTGCCGCAACTTTTTCCCGAGGGGATCAACCGCTTCCCTCCTGCAATTCTGGCTCTGGCGGACGGTACCATTTTTCGAGGCGTGTCGATCGGTGCGCCTGGCCATACCGTTGCCGAAGTGGTGTTCAACACCGCGATGACCGGGTACCAGGAAATTCTCACCGATCCCAGCTATAGCGGTCAGATCGTCACGCTGACCTATCCGCACATTGGCAACACCGGCGTCAATGCCGAAGACGTCGAAGCCAATCGCGTCTATGCCGCCGGATTGGTGGTCCGCGACTGTCCCGCTCGCGTGTCGAACTTCCGTTCCACGCAATCCTTGCCCGACTATCTGGCCGCGCAAGGCATCGTCGCCATTTCCGGCATCGACACCCGCAAGCTCACGCGCATCCTGCGTGAAAAAGGCGCCCAGGGCGCCTGCATCTTCGTTGGCACCGACACCGAGCGCGCCGTTGAACTGGCCCGCGGCTTTGCCGGCATGGCCGGCCAGGATCTGGCCAAGGTCGTCTCGGTCAAGACCAGCAGCGAGTGGACCGATGGCACCTGGCAACTGGGCCAAGGCTTCTCCAAGCCCGACCAGTCCAAGTTCCACGTCGTCGCGTATGACTTCGGCATCAAGAGCAACATCCTGCGCCTGCTGGCCGACCGCGGCTGCCGTCTGACGCTGGTGCCGGCGCAAACCAGCGCCGAAGACGTCCTGAAGCTGAATCCCGACGGTGTGTTCCTGTCCAACGGTCCCGGCGACCCCGAGCCTTGCGACTACGCCATCGCCGCCACGCGCACGTTCCTGGACAAGAAGCTGCCGGTGTTCGGCATCTGCCTGGGCCATCAGATCATGGGCCTGGCCGTCGGCGGCAAGACGCTCAAGATGAAGACCGGCCACCACGGCGCGAACCATCCCGTGCAGGATCTCCAGTCCAAGCGCGTGTTCATCACGAGCCAGAACCACGGCTTCGCGGTCGACGCGGCCAGCCTGCCGGCCAATGCGCGCGTGACGCACGTGTCGCTGTTCGACGGCACGTTGCAGGGCTTCGAGCTCACCGACCGCCCGGCCTTCTGCTTCCAGGGTCACCCCGAAGCCAGCCCGGGTCCGCACGACATCCTTGAACTGTTCGACAAGTTCATCGCCCTGATGTCCGGCCAAAAGTAAAGATTGCATCATGCCCAAGCGTACAGACCTAAAAAGCATACTCATCATCGGCGCCGGCCCCATCATCATCGGGCAGGCCTGCGAATTCGACTATTCCGGCGCGCAGGCGTGCAAGGCGCTCAAGGCCGAGGGTTACCGCACCATCCTGGTGAACAGCAACCCGGCCACGATCATGACGGACCCGGAAACGGCCGACGTCACCTACATCGAGCCCATCACCTGGCAAGCCGTTGAAAAGATCATCGAGCGTGAAAAGCCCGATGCGCTGCTGCCGACCATGGGCGGCCAGACCGCGCTGAACTGCGCGCTGGACCTGGCCCACCACGGCGTGCTGGCAAAGCACAACGTGGAACTGATCGGCGCCAACGAGCACGCCATCGAAAAGGCTGAAGACCGCCAGAAGTTCAAGCAGGCCATGACCGACATCGGGCTGGAATCGGCCAAGTCGGGCGTTGCCCACAGCATGGACGAAGCCTGGGAAGTGCAGCGCCGCATCGCGGCTGAAGTCGGCACCTCGGGCTTCCCGGCCGTCATTCGCCCCAGCTTCACGATGGGTGGTTCGGGCGGCGGCATTGCGTACAACGCCGAAGAATTCGAAACCATCTGCCGCCGTGGCCTGGAAGCGTCGCCGACCAGCGAACTGCTGATCGAAGAGTCGCTGCTGGGCTGGAAGGAATTCGAGATGGAAGTGGTCCGCGACAAGGCGGACAACTGCATCATCGTCTGCTCGATCGAAAACCTGGACCCGATGGGCGTGCACACCGGCGACTCGATCACCGTGGCGCCGGCCCAGACGCTGACCGACAAGGAATACCAGATCATGCGTAACGCATCGATCGCGGTATTGCGCGAGATCGGCGTGGATACGGGCGGTTCGAACGTGCAGTTCGCGGTCAACCCGCGCGACGGCCGCATGATCGTCATCGAAATGAACCCGCGCGTGTCGCGTTCGTCGGCGCTGGCCTCCAAGGCCACCGGCTTCCCCATCGCCAAGGTCGCCGCGCGCCTGGCCGTGGGCTATACGCTGGACGAGCTCAAGAACGAAATCACGGGCGGCGCCACGCCGGCCTCGTTCGAGCCGTCGATCGACTACGTCGTCACCAAGGTGCCGCGTTTCGCGTTCGAGAAATTCCCCACCGCCGACGCGCGCCTGACCACCCAGATGAAGTCCGTCGGTGAAGTCATGGCCATCGGCCGCACCTTCCAGGAATCGTTCCAGAAGGCGCTGCGTGGCCTGGAAGTCGGCGTCGACGGCCTGAACCAGAAAACCACCGACCGCGAAAAGCTGCAAGTCGAACTGGGCGAGCCCGGTCCGGAACGCATCTGGTACGTGGGCGATGCCTTCGCGCAAGGTTTCACGCTGGACGAAGTGCACAACATCACGCACATCGACCCCTGGTTCCTGTCGCAGATCAAGGAAATCGTCGACATCGAACTGGCGCTGGAACAAAAAACGCTGGCCGACCTGGACTACGCCACCCTGTGGGAACTCAAGCGCCGCGGTTTCTCCGATCGCCGCCTGGCTTTCCTGCTGGACTCGGCTGAATCCGAAGTTCGCAAGCTGCGTCACCAGTTGAACGTGCGTCCAGTCTACAAGCGCGTGGACACCTGCGCCGCCGAATTCGCCACCCGCACCGCCTACATGTACTCCACGTACGAGGAAGAGTGCGAAGCCGCGCCCACCGATCGCAAGAAGATCGTGGTGCTGGGCGGTGGCCCGAACCGTATCGGCCAGGGCATCGAATTCGACTACTGCTGCGTGCATGCCGCGCTGGCGTTGCGCGAAGACGGGTACGAGACCATCATGGTCAACTGCAACCCGGAAACCGTGTCCACCGACTACGACACGTCGGACCGCCTGTACTTCGAACCGCTGACCTTGGAAGACGTGCTGGAAATCGTCCACAAGGAAAACCCGGTCGGCATGATCGTCCAGTACGGCGGCCAGACGCCGTTGAAGCTGGCGCGCGCCCTGGAAGCCAACGGCGTGCCCATCATCGGCACCAGCCCGGAATCCATCGACGTCGCCGAAGACCGCGAACGTTTCCAGAAGCTGTTGAACAAGCTTGGCCTGCGCCAGCCGCCCAACCGCACCGCGCGTACCGAAGGCGAGGCCCTGGCCCACGCCACCGAAATCGGCTACCCGCTGGTCGTCCGCCCCAGCTACGTGCTGGGCGGCCGCGCCATGGAAATCGTGCACGAGCAGCAAGACCTTGAACGCTACATGCGCGAGGCCGTGAAGGTCAGCAATGACTCGCCCGTGCTGCTGGACCGCTTCCTGAACAACGCCACCGAAGTCGATGTGGACTGCCTGGCCGATGGCGAAACCGTCTTCATCGGCGGCGTCATGGAACACATCGAGCAGGCCGGCGTGCACTCGGGCGACTCGGCGTGCAGCCTGCCCCCGTACTCGCTGTCGGCGGAAGTCATCGCCGAGATCAAGCGCCAGACCACGATGATGGCCAAGGCCTTGAACGTCAGCGGCCTGATGAACGTGCAGTTCGCCATCCAGGGCGGTGACGTCTACGTGCTGGAAGTGAATCCGCGCGCATCGCGCACGGTGCCCTACGTGTCCAAGGCCACCGGCCTGCAACTGGCCAAGATCGCCGCGCGCGCCATGGCCGGCCAGACGCTGGCGGCGCAAGGCATCACGAAGGAAGTCGTGCCGCCTTACTTCTCGGTCAAGGAAGCCGTGTTCCCGTTCGTGAAGTTCCCGGGCGTGGACACCATCCTGGGCCCCGAAATGAAGTCGACGGGCGAAGTGATGGGCGTGGGCATGAGCTTCGGCGAAGCCTTCGTGAAGTCGCAACTGGCCGCTGGCGTGCGTCTGCCGGAATCCGGCACGGTGTTCATCAGCGTGAAGAACCAGGACAAGCCCCGCGCCGTCGAAGTGGCGCGCGGCCTGCATGCCTTGGGCTTCAAGCTGGTCGCCACGCGCGGCACGGCTGCCGAGATCGAAGCCGCCGGCATTCCGGTGCAAGTGGTCAACAAGGTCACCGAAGGCCGTCCGCATATCGTCGACATGGTGAAGAACGGCGAAATCGCGCTGGTCATCAACACGGTCGAAGAGCGTCGCAACGCCATCGTCGATTCGCGCACCATCCGTACGCAGTCGCTGGCGGCCCGCGTCACGTTCTTCACCACCATCGCCGGCGCCCGCGCCGCGGTCGAGGGCATGCAGTACCTGCGCCAAGGCCTTGGCCTGCAGGTGTATCCGTTGCAGGATCTGCACGCGTCGTTGTTGAAGGACTGAAGCACTGAAAGAGGGCGCGCGGCGCAAGCCAGCCGCGTGCGCTTGATGTAGGATGCCGGGGCGGCCCTTGTAAAAGGGTCGCCCCTTTTTCATCCCTGCTTTTTCATCTCTGCTTACGGCGATCCATGAATCGAGTCTTCATTACGGGCGCCAGCAGCGGCCTGGGCCGCGCCCTGGCGCAGCAGTACGCAGCATCCGGCGCCACGCTTGGCCTTTTGGGCCGGCGCGAAGACGCATTGCGCGAGCTGGCCGACAGCCTGCCCGGCGAACACCGCTGCTACGCGGTCGATGTGCGCGACCGCGCGGCGCTGCATGCGGCCGCATCCGATTTCATCGCGTTCTGCCAGGGCAGGGTAGACGTGGTCATCGCCAGCGCCGGCATCAGCGCGGGCACGTTGACCGAGCACGGCGAAGACTACGACGTGTTCAAAGCCATTGTCGACACCAATCTGCTGGCCACTGTCGCCACCTTCGAACCGTTCGTGGGCGCCATGCGCGCGGCGGGTTCCGGACGGCTGGTGGGTATCGCCAGCGTGGCCGGCGTACGCGGCCTGCCGGGGGCGGGCGCCTATAGCGCGTCCAAATCCGCCGTGGTGACTTATTGCGAAAGCTTGCGGCTGGAACTGGCGGCGGATGGCATTCGGGTCGTGACGATCGCGCCCGGCTACATCAAGACCGCGATGACGGCAAAGAATCCGTACTCGATGCCCTTCCTGATGGAGGTGGATGCCTTTGCTCGGCGCGCGCTGGCCGCGATCGGGCGCGGCACGTCGTATACGGTAATTCCGTGGCAGATGGGCGTGGTGGCCAAGCTGATGCGGCTGCTGCCCAACGCCGTGTATGACAAGCTGGCGCGCGATGCGCCGCGCAAACCGCGCAAAGCGGAGTAGGTTCCGCTTCGCGCATCCCGTGGCTGCCGTCTACGGCACCACGTCGTCGCCGACTTCGTCGGCCACATGGCCCACGTCGCCCCAATCCAGTACTTCCCACTTGCGCCCCTGCACGCCGACGCGGTTGATGCTGACGTTGAGCAGCGCCGCGTCGCGCGGCGCATTCAGCGGCACGCCCGACGCATGGCGCCAGATAATGTCCAGCACACCGCCGTGCGTGAACAGCAGGATGCGTTCGCCTTCGTGGCGGCCGGCGATGTCGTCCACCGTCGAGATCACGCGCGACTGGAACTGGCCCAGCGTTTCGCCGCCATCCAGCGGGCGCAGCGGGTCGCGGCTTTTCCAGGCGGCAGCGGCCTCGGGGGCCTGCGTGTCGATGTGCTCGTGGTCCAGACCTTCCAGCACGCCGAAGCCGCGCTCTCGAATGCCGGGTTCCACGCGCACACGCAGGCCCAGTTGTTCGGATACGGGCACGGCGGTGGCGTGGGCGCGTTGCAGGTCGCTGCTGTAGATGGCGTGAATGGGCGTGTGGCGGGCTTCTTCGCGCAGGCGCGCCGCCAGCAAACCGGCCTGGTTGACGCCGAATTCATTCAGGGGGATGTCTTTCCAGCCTTGCAGGCGGCGCTGGCGGTTCCAGTCGGTTTCGCCATGGCGGATGAACCAGATTTCAGTCATTGAGGTCGTGATGTGGGGAGTAAGGCTTAGAGCTGGGCCGGCGCGATGGCCGCGCGCGGCTTCCAGATGGTTTGAATGATCGAGCTTAACGCGACCAGCGCGGGCTCGCTAGCACGCTCATACGGCAGGATAAAGCCTAGCATGGCGTCCACGCGGGCCTGGCCCCAAACGATGAAATCGTTGGACGCCGCGCCCGCCAGCGCGGTTTCCTCGCGCAGCAGCGCGCAGCCTGCGCCCGCACGCACCAGCGCATCCTGATTGGCCTGGTCATCGTGTTGCATGACGATGCGCGGCGACAGGCCGTGGCGCTCGAACATGTCGCGAAGCAGCAGGTGGGTATGGCAGCCGGAGGGGCCGTCCAGCCAGGGCAGTTGCGCCACCTCCCGCCAGCCGCCGCGCTTGAGTACCGCGGCATGCTCTTTCGGCAGGGCGATGCGGTAGCGCACGCTGCGCAGCGGCAGCCACAGCACGCCGCGCGGGGGATTGGCGGCAATGGTCAGCGCGGCCGGCAGGCGGCCGGTGCTGACCTGTTCGGCCAGCGTGGCGGCGGGCAGCGTCTGGGTCTTCAGCTCCACCAGCGGCAGCCGCTGATTGACGGCCGAGGCCAATTCGCCCAGACGCAGGAAATCCGGCTTTTCGCTGGGCACACCCAGTTCAACCGCGCCGTGCAGGCTGCCTTGCAGCTGCTGGGCTTCAGACCGAAGCTGCGCGCCCAGCACCAGCAGCGATTCCGCCGTGGGCAACAGCACTTCGCCTGCCTTGGCCAGCGCCAGCCGCCCGCCGCTGCGGTCGAACAGCGCCACGCCCAGGGTCTGTTCCAGCGCCTTGATCTGCGCGGTGACGGCAGGCTGGGTCAGCGATAGCGCTTCGGCCGCCTTCGTCAGGTTGCCCAGCCGGGCGACCG
>NZ_JBHFII010000063.1:16124-21553 GCF_057334215.1 Achromobacter maghribensis
ATGGCGCGGATCTGATAGATTTCCATGGCCGCAAGTTTAGGCCGCCAGCAGCCGGATCTGGCTGGGTTCCAATCCGATCGACACCGGTGCGCCGGCGGGGAAGGGGGACAGCCCCGCCAGATGCGATTGGTCTGCCGTCAGGCGCTGTTCGCCGATCAGCACCTGGTAGCGCGTGAACTCGCCCAGGAATTCGCTGCTTTCGACAATACCCGGCAGCCAGACATAGCGCGCGTCGCCCAGGCCGTCGGCCATTTCGATCTGCACCGTGTGGGGCCGGAAGCTGGCTGCCAGCCGCGGCGCCGCCGGCGCTTCGGCGGTCAGCGGCAAATGTAGGTCGCCGATGCCCTCCACCGCCAGCACCACGCTGCCGCTGGTGCGTTCGCGCACGTCGCCTTCCAGCACGTTCATCGTGCCCACGAAATTGGCCACGAAACGGTTCACCGGATAGTCGAACAGGGTACTGGGCGCACCGATCTGTTGCACCACGCCGTGGTCCAGCACCGCCATCCGATCGGCCGTGGTCATCGCTTCTTCCTGGTCGTGGGTGACGAAGATGGTGGTGATGCCCAGCCGGCGCTGCAGGCTCAGCAAGTCCTGGCGCATCTGCACGCGCAGCTTCTTGTCCAGGTTGGACAGCGGTTCGTCCAGCAGCAGAACCTGGGGCTCGATGACAATGGTGCGGGCCAGCGCAACACGTTGCTGTTGACCGCCCGACAACTGATTGGGACGGCGCTTGCCGTACTGCGACAAGCCCACGAGTTCCAGCGCCGCCTCCACCTTGGCGCGAATCTCCGCCTTTGGCAGTTTGCGCTCCACCAGGCCGAAAGCCACGTTGTCCCACACGGTCATGTGCGGCCACAGCGCGTAGTTCTGGAACACCATGCCGATGTTGCGGTCCCAGGGGGGCGTGCCGCTGATGTCCTTGCCGTCCACCAGCAGTTGTCCCGCGCTATGTCGGTTGAAGCCGGCGATCAACCGCAGCAGCGTGGACTTGCCCGACCCCGACGGCCCCAGCAAGGCAAAGAACTCGCCGGGCTCGATGTTGATGTTCACATCCTTCAGCACTTCCGTCTTGCCGTAAGACAGGCGGATGTTGCGGCATTCGACACTGACCTTCTTCATGCGGATTCCCCTTCATTGCGTGCCGGACGCTGGCGCGACTGCGCGCGCTCCACCAGCAAGTGCGATACATACGTGCCGATGGCCACCGCGGCCACCGCCAGCACGCCCAGCGCGGCGCCCGGACCCCGGCCGGCCGCGCTTTGCATATACAGATAGATGCCGTAGCTCATGGGCGCCTGGCTGTCTTTGGTGACGAGCATGATGGTGGCCGACAGCTCCACCGCCGCGGTCACGAAGCTTGTGACGAAGCCCGCCAGCATGCCGCCTGCCATCAACGGCACCACCACGCGCCGTATCGTGCTCATGCGGGTGGCGCCCAGCGACTGCGCCGCCTCTTCCAGCGAGACGTTGATCTGCTGCAGCGACGCCACGCAGGAACGCAGCGCGTAGGGCAGCCGCCGGACCGAATACGCGATCATGATGATGATCCACGACGAGGTCAGCAAGGTGCCGGTGCCGGGCAGTTCGATGCCGCGGAATGTGCGCAGGAAGCCGATGGCCAGCACGATGCCGGGGATCGCCAGCGCCGCAGAGGCCATGAAATCCAGCCACTGGCGCGCCGGCAGTCGGGTACGCAGCATCAGATAGGCAATGGCGGTGCCCAGGATCACATCCACGCCCGCGGCCAGGCCGCAATAGAGCAGGGTGTTCGCGATCATGCCCTGCGATTCGGAGAACACCGCCGAGTAATGCGCCAGCGTGTAGCCGTCGGGCAGTGGCGCGAAGCTCCAGACGCTGGCAAGCGACAGCAGGAGCACGCCCATGTGCGGCGACAGCACCAGCAGCAGCACCAGGATGATCCATCCGTAAGCCAGCACGCTTTCCATCGGTCCCAGCTTGCGCTTCTGGATGCTGTTGCCGCCCTTTTGCAGCGTGGAATAGTCGCGGCCCTTGAGGACGCGCGCGGACAGCCACAGCGCCAGGATCGAGAACGCGATCATGATCACGCTGATCACGTAGCCCAGCGGATCTTCCAGCCCTACCTGGGTGATGCGCAGATAGGCTTGCGGGGCCAGCATGTTGGTCGTGCCCAGCACCAGCGGCGTGCCCAGGTCATCGAACACCTTCACGAACACCAGCGACGTGCCGGCCACGTAACCCGGCAGCGCCAGCGGGAAGATCACGCGGCGGAACAGCCGAAACCCGCGCGAGCCCAGGTTGAAGGCCGCTTCTTCCATGGCGCCGTCGATGTTGCGCAGCGCCACCACCAGGTTCATCAGAATGAACGGGAAGTAGTGCAGCGCTTCCACGAAAATGACGCCGTTCAAGCCTTCCATGAACGGGATCGTGAATCCGAACCAGTCGTTCAACAACAGGTTGACGCTGCCCGAGCGGCCGAAGATCAACTGCATCGCGACCGCGCCCACGAAGGGCGGCATGATCAACGGCAGCACGCCCAGCGTCTGGATGATCAGCGCGCCCCGGAACTCGAAGCGCACCGTGAAGTAGGCCAGGGGCACGGCGATCAAGGACGCCAGCAGCGCCGACCAGCCCGCCACGTACAGGCTGTTGAAGAACGCTTCCTTCATCAGCGGCTGGTTGAAGAACGCGCCGAAGTGGCCCATCGTGAGGCTGCCGTCAGCGTTCACGAAGGCACTGTAGAACACCGTGCCCACGGGCACGGCCAGGAAAAGCAGCAAAAAGCCGAATACCAGCAGCGCCGTCAATACGGGGCCGGCGGGCAGGCGTGAGTGGCCCGAAGAATTCATCGAGATTCCCGAAATCGTTGCCAGGGACCGCGGCGGGGCGGGCAGGAACGGTCCCGTCCGCCCCGCGCGCGTGGTGCGGGTTACAGCGCCGCGGCCTGTTTAGCCAGCTTGACGGCTTCTTCGTAGTTGGCCTTGGACTTGCCGTTCCATTCGCCTTCCAGCTGGGTGATCTGCTGGTTCACGGCGGCGTCCTTTTTGTTGCCCGCGAAGATCGCCAGGAAGGCGGGGTCGGCGGCTTGCTTGCCGTCCACCAGCGGGGCCCAGGTCAGTTTGCGCGCCTGGGCCAGCAGCTCGGCGGCGCGGCCGCTCTTGGCTTTGTCGCCCAGCTTGGCCTCGGCGTCGTAGATGGCCTTGGTAGCGGCCTGCAGTTCCTTCAGCCGAAACGTGACGGTCTGGTCGTACAGCGATTGCACGACGTAGTAGCGCGTCTGCGACAGGTCGGCGTTGAACTGCACCTTGCTGCGCTTTGCGATCTCGGCCGGGTCCGGGTAGCCTGCCGGAATCTTGCCGGCCAGCGCCGAATACGGCAGCACGGGCAGCCGCGAGATCTTCGGCTCAAGCAGCAGTTCCTGGCCCGCCTGGCTGAGCGTGAAGGCGATGAACTTCTTGCCTTCCTCGGTGTTCTTCGCACCCGAGATCAACGCGATGTTGGCCGGCACGATGGCGGTTTCGGAGGGGTAGACGAACTCCACCGGGAACTTGGAATACTTGCTGGACAGGCCGAAGAAATCGATGACCGGACCGGCGCCGAACTGGCCGTTGTTCACCCCGTCCGGCACGCCGAACGAGCGCTCGGTGACGGCGCTGCTGTTGCCGGACATGCGCAGCAAGGTGCTCCAGCCTTCATCCCAGCCTTCGCCCTGCAGGATGGTTTCGACCGTCAGGTGCATCGTGCCCGAGCGCGACGGCGATGTGATGCCGACGTGGCCGAACCACTTCGGCGACAGCAGGTCTTTCCATTCCACCGGCGCGGGGATCTTGTGCGCCGCGATATAGCGCGTGTTGTAGACGATGCCGTAGCCCGCCAGCGCCTGCCCCAGGTACATGCCGCCCGGGTCATTGATGGGGTAGTTGCCGATCTTGTCCGGCACGTCTTTGTTCGCCACGTCCGATGACTTGGCCAGCAGCTTGTCGCGGCCCAGCACCTCGAACGCGTCGGGCGCGCTGGCCCAGAACACTTCGGGACGTTGGCCCGCCGGGGTTTCACGCACGTAGGCGATGCCCGACACCGTATTCTTGTTCAGGATTTCCAGCGTGATGCCCGGGTTGGCCTTCTCGAAGGCGCTCTTGTAAGCCTGAGTCAGGTCTTTGGGGAACGACGTGATCACCGTGACGGTGCCGGCCAGGGCGGGCGCCGCGCAGGCGGCCAACAGCGCGCCTGCAAGGGCTGTGCGCATTGCATGCATGGTTTGTCTCCGTGGTTTTAGATTTGTTCGGAGACAGTAATGTTTGCCCTGCTACGCGTCCAATCAGAAATTTTGATACGCGCTATCAGTGCGGGCGCCTTGATGCGGGTGCCTCGATGCCGGCGTTCCGATGCCGGCGCCCGTCGCCGATGCTATGCGGTCGTGGAGATGCCGCTGCTCTTCGCGGCGCGGGCCTGCTGCGACATCACCTGGGCGATCTGCCCTTGGATCTGCACGGCTTGGGCGTTCAGCGCCAGGAGCTGCTGCGCCTTCATTTCGTCGGACATCCCGCTGGCCTTGACCTTGGCGATCTGGTCCATGACCCGCTTCAATTGCTTCTGCAGCGCCTTGATCTGGCGGGTGTATTCATCGTCGTTGTCCGTTTCTTCGCTGGCGCTCGCCTCGCCGACCTTCAGGCCCCCCGCGCTGCCGAGGCGGATCTTGCCGTCCGGGCTGAGCGTACTGGCTTCGCCGTCGGCCGGCTTGGCCTCCTTGTTGGCCTGGATCCGCTCGGCCCACAGGTCGGCCAGCGGGTTGTTCCGAGAGATGCCATTGATGGGCGTGGTCGCCATGTTTGCTCCTGCTGCCAGGTTGGATTTGGGGGTTTCCACTAATACGGCATTCTGGCGGCGAACTTAAACGTTGCCGCCCCTTCGCGGCCCCATTTACACTGGCGCCCGCTCATACCCAACACCTATTTTGGGAAACCCATGTCCAATTCCTACTTTCCGCGCTGGCGCCTGGCGGACGACGCCGAGCCGGGCGTCATCATCGCGCCCGATGAACGGTTGTCGTGGCCCAAGAACATCGCCATGGGCGCGCAGCACGTGGTGGCCATGTTCGGTTCCACCGTGCTGGCGCCGCTGCTGATGGGTTTCGACCCTAATGTCGCCATCCTGATGTCCGGCATCGGCACCCTGATCTTCTTTCTGTTCGTCGGCGGCCGGGTGCCCAGCTACCTGGGTTCCAGCTTTGCCTTCATCGGCGGGGTGATCGCGGTCACCGGCTACGCCGGCGGCGGCGCCAACGCCAATATCGGTGTCGCCCTGGGCGCCATCATCGCCTGCGGCCTGGCCTATACGTTGATTGGCGTCATCGTGTGGATCGTCAATGCGCGCGCCGGAGGCGGCGCCAATTGGATCGACGCGTTGATGCCGCCGGTCGTGACCGGCGCGGTCGTGGGGGGGGGGGG
>NZ_JBHFII010000063.1:21581-37357 GCF_057334215.1 Achromobacter maghribensis
GGTCGTGACCGGCGCGGTCGTGGCCGTGATCGGCCTGAATCTGGCGCCCATCGCGGCCAAAGGCGCCATGGGCGCATCCGGGTTCGACGCCTTCATGGCGCTGGTGACCATCGTCTGCGTGGGCGGCATCGCCGTCTACACGAAGGGCATGGTCCAGCGCCTGCTGATCCTGGTCGGCCTGATCCTGGCTTGCGTGGTGTACGCGGTGCTGGCCAACGGCATGGGCATGGGCAAGCCCATCGACTTCTCCGGCGTGGCGGCTGCCGCCTGGATCGGCCTGCCGCATTTCGCCGCGCCGGTCTTCAAGGCCGAGGCGATGGGCCTGATCGTGCCGGTCGCCATCATCCTGGTGGCCGAAAACCTTGGACACGTGAAGGCGGTCAGCGCCATGACGGGCCAAGACCTGGACCGCTATCTGGGCCGCGCGTTCGTGGGCGACGGCGTGGCCACGATGGTCTCGGGCGCCGTGGGCGGCACCGGCGTCACGACCTACGCCGAAAACATCGGCGTGATGGCCGTCACCCGCATCTATTCCACGCTGGTGTTCGTGGTGGCGGCGCTGATCGCCGTGGTGCTGGGCTTTTCGCCCAAGTTCGGCGCATTGATCCAGACCATCCCCGCGCCCGTCCTGGGCGGCATGTCGGTCGTGGTGTTTGGCCTGATCGCCATCGCCGGCGCACGTATCTGGGTCGTCAACCAGGTGGATTTCAGCGACAACCGCAACCTGATCGTGGCGGCGGTCACGCTGGTGCTTGGCGCGGGCGACTTCACCATCAAGCTGGGCGACTTCATGTTGGGCGGCATCGGCACCGCCACCTTCGGCGCGATCATCCTGTACGCCTTGCTACGCCGTAAGAAGCCCGCGGCGGCGGCCTGATCCCGGCGGGGCGACGCCCCGCGCGGGAGGGCCATGGCGGCAACGACCCTCGGGAATACAAAAAGCTATCAACAAGTATCTTTCACGCAACGGCCTGGCGGGCGCGTCAGGCGCCGTTGCTGGATGAGCAAAGGGATCTTTAGGGAAACCGCCTGTTTTAGCGGGTTATAGCGGTGAAATGCGCCGAAAAGCACGTTTTCTGCCGTGGCTTGCAATTCCCGTGGACTTTGACCACAATATGACCTTGATTGCCCCGGTTCCGACCCGAGCCGGGGTTTTGTTTTGGTCGTCCGCGCCGCAGGCTCTGCCCAAAAGGCACCAAGCCGCATGCGCGCGCCCGGGTAACGACCTTCACCGAGAACGCTCCGTCGGGGCGTTTTTCTACTTTTGTTTGGGAAACGACATGTCTGCCATTCCTTTGACCGTGCGCGGGGCCGAGCGCTTGCAAGAAGAGCTCCAGCGGCTGAAAACCGTGGAACGTCCTGCCGTGATTAACGCGATCGCCGAAGCGCGTGCGCAGGGTGATCTGTCGGAAAATGCCGAATACGATGCCGCTCGCGAGCGCCAAGGTTTCATCGAGGGCCGGATTGCCGAACTCGAAGGTACGCTTTCCAATGCCCATCTGATCGACCCGTCTTCCCTGGAAGCCGAAGGCCGCGCCGTGTTTGGCGCTACCGTCGACATCGAGGACCTGGACTCGGGCGACCGCGTGACGTACCAGATCGTCGGCGACGTTGAAGCCGACATCAAGTCGAACCTGATTTCCGTGTCCAGCCCGGTGGCGCGCGCGCTGATCGGCAAGAGCGAAGGCGATGTCGTCGAGGTCAAGGCCCCGGCTGGCGTTCGCGAGTATGAAGTTCTGGGCGTGCGTTACATCTAACGCATCAACCCAAGCAGTTAGCTGTCAAAACACCATAGACCGAACGCTGCGTTCGTCTGGAATCCGCGGTACATTCGCGGATCGCTATGGTGGACCGGGCGCGTAAAGCGCCCGTTTTTGTGCCCGGCCTTACCTTTTCGACGTCTTGCGGCTGGTGCCGCTGCGTGCCCCGGCCCGAAGGCTGAGCGCACTGCCGGCGCGGCGAGGAATGCCGTGGCTGCTGTCGGTATCGCGTTTGTTGCTGGGACGCATGGGCTTGCCGTTCTTATTGAGCTGGTCCTGGGGCACGAAGCGGGTTTTGGCCGGCTTGGGCTCTTCGGACTCGCTGCGGCGCGGACGCTTGCCAAGTGTCTTGCCTTCGGCGGCCAGCTTCTTGGGCGTGTACGGCTCCGAGGCACGGCGTTTGGCCGGGGCTTCGGGCTCTCTGGCGGCCAGTGCGGCGGGCTTGACGTTGCCGGCCAGCGGGCGGAAAAGAATCAGGGTCTTGCCCAGGTGATGCACCGGGGCGCAAGACAGAGTGTCGCAAATCGTCGACAACATGGTGTCGCGGGCCTCGCGGTCGTCGCCACCGGCGCGTACCTTGATCAGGCCGTGCGAAGACAGTGCCAGGTCGATTTCCTTGAGCACGGCTTCGGTCAGGCCGTTGTCGCCAATCAGGACGACGGGGCGCAGGGAGTGGGCGGCGGACCGAAGGTCGCTGCGCTCACGAGAGGTAAGTTCTAATATAGGCATGCGTGGAATTGTACGGTAATGGCCAAGAATAAATTCTCTAAAGACTGGATTCACCAGCACATCAACGATCCCTATGTGAAGCTGGCGCAACAGAAGGGCTATCGGGCCCGGGGCGCTTTCAAGCTGATCGAGCTTCTGGACAACGAAAAGTTGCTCCGCCGGGGAGACCTGGTCGTCGATCTGGGTTCGTCGCCCGGCAGCTGGTCCCAAGTGGTGCGAGAGCGCCTGACGGGGCCGGGCGGCATCGTGGACGGACGTATTATTGCGCTGGACATGCTTCCCATGGAGCCCATCGCGGGCGTCGAATTCATCCAGGGCGACTTCCGCGAAGATGAAGTTCTGAAACAATTGGAAGACATGGTCGGATCGCATGCCGTGGACCTTGTTATTTCAGACATGGCCCCCAACTTGTCAGGCGTGGGGATTGCCGACGCCGCGCGCATCCAGCATGTGTGCGACCTGGCGATGGAATTTTCCCGCGCTCACCTCAAGCCCGACGGCGTGCTGATCGTCAAGGCTTTCCACGGCAGCGGTTTTTCGCAGATCGTGCAAAGCTTCAAGCAGCACTTCAAGCGGGTGGTCGAGCGCAAGCCGAAGGCATCAAGGGCCAAGTCCTCTGAAACCTTTCTGGTTGCCCGCGATCTGAAGTAACCCGGGCCGGAGTATGTTTGCTCCGGAACCCCAAAAAACGCTACCTGCTTGGCGAGACAACGACCTAAAAAATCACGAATCAGACGTAAATACACGGGCCCCAGGGATCCCAGGACGCAATCGGGTCCAACAGGGTAGAATGGGCTATTGACATACTTGTGACTGTGCCATATGCGGGTGCGCGGTCGCCGGTCGGAATCGAAAGCAGGAGATCGACCTTGAATAATTCATTTTCCAAAGTCGCTGTCTGGATGGTGATAGCCCTTGTGCTATTTACCGTCTTCAAACAGTTCGACGGACGCGCTCAGACCCAGGACGGCGTGACCTACACGCAGTTCATGGACGACGCCAAGGCGGGACGTATCCGCAAGGTCGACGTTCAGGGCGACGTGCTGTACGTCACCCCGGACGCGGGCCGCGCCTATACGTTGACTTCGCCGGGCGACCTCTGGATGGTCTCCGATCTGCTGAAGTATGGCGTGCAGGTGTCGGGCAAGCCGCGCGAAGAGCAATCGCTGCTGATGAGCATCTTCGTGTCGTGGTTCCCCATGCTGCTGTTGATCGGCGTCTGGGTGTTCTTCATGCGACAGATGCAAGGCGGCGGCAGGGGCGGTGCGTTCAGCTTCGGCAAATCGCGCGCCCGCATGCTTGACGAAAACACCAACCAGATCACCTTCGCGGACGTCGCCGGTTGCGACGAAGCCAAGGAAGACGTCCAGGAACTGGTCGACTTCCTGCGCGACCCCAGCAAGTTCCAGAAGCTGGGCGGTCGTATCCCGCGCGGCGTGCTGATGGTCGGTTCGCCCGGTACCGGCAAGACGCTGCTGGCCAAGGCCATCGCCGGTGAAGCCAAGGTGCCGTTCTTCAGCATCTCGGGTTCGGACTTCGTTGAAATGTTCGTCGGCGTGGGCGCGGCCCGTGTCCGCGACATGTTCGAAAACGCCAAGAAGCACGCGCCTTGCATCATCTTCATCGACGAAATCGATGCCGTGGGCCGTCAGCGCGGCGCCGGCCTGGGTGGCGGCAATGATGAACGCGAACAGACCCTGAACCAGATGCTGGTTGAAATGGACGGCTTTGAATCCGGCCAGGGCGTGATCGTGATCGCCGCAACCAACCGTCCCGACGTGCTGGATCCGGCGCTGCTGCGTCCGGGCCGTTTCGACCGTCAAGTGGTTGTGCCGCTGCCCGATATCCGTGGCCGCGAGCAGATCCTGAAGGTCCACATGCGCAAGGTTCCGCTGTCGCCTAACGTCGACGCGACCATCCTGGCGCGCGGCTGCCCCGGTTTTTCGGGCGCCGACCTGGCCAACCTGGTCAACGAAGCTGCTCTGTTCGCCGCCCGCCGCAATGGCCGCACGGTGGATATGTCCGACTTCGAAAAGGCCAAGGACAAGATCATCATGGGCGCCGAACGCCGCTCGATCGTCATGCCCGAAGAGGAACGCAAGAACACCGCGTACCACGAGTCCGGCCACGCGATCGTTGCACGCCTGCTGCCCAAGACCGACCCGGTTCACAAGGTCACCATCATCCCGCGTGGCCGTGCGCTGGGCGTGACGATGCAGTTGCCTGAAACCGACCGCTACAGCATGGACAAGGGCCGCTTGCTGTCCACCATCGCCGTGCTGTTCGGCGGCCGCATCGCCGAAGAACTCTTCATGGACCAGATGACGACGGGCGCCTCGAACGACTTCGAACGCGCCACCGCCATCGCCCGCGACATCGTCACGCGCTACGGCATGACCGACGAGCTGGGCCCCATGGTCTACGCCGAGAACGAAGGCGAAGTGTTCCTGGGCCGCAGCGTCACCAAGACGACGCACATGTCCGAAGCCACCATGCAAAAGGTGGACACCGAGATCCGCCGCATCATCGACGAGCAATACCAAGTCGCGCGCAAGATCCTGGAAGACAATCGCGACAAGGTCGAAGTGATGACGTCCGCGCTGCTCGAATGGGAAACCATCGACGCCGACCAGATCAACGACATCATCGAGGGCCGTCCTCCGCGTCCCCCGAAAACGCCGCAAGGCCCGTCCGATTCGACCGACACGCCTCCCAGCACCGGTCTGGCGGCTGGCGGCAGCACGGCTGCAGCAGTCTGAGGTTTTTTGTCCTGAGTTATGGCAAATAACTTCCTTTGCGGGCGCTTCGAGTTTGATCTCGAGCGCCCGCTTGTCATGGGTATCGTCAATGTCACGCCGGATTCCTTTTCCGACGGCGGCCAGCACGACGATACGGATTCCGCGGTGGCGCATGCGCGCCAACTCATCGAAGAGGGCGCCCAGATCCTGGACCTGGGCGGCGAGTCCACGCGCCCCGGCGCGCAGCCGGTGTCGGTGGCCGACGAATTGAGCCGGTTGTTGCCCGTGATCGAAGCACTGCGCGACTGCGGCGTGCCCTTGTCCATCGATACCTTCAAGCCGGAAGTCATGCGCGCCACGCTGGATGCGGGCGCCGACATGATCAACGACATCTACGGATTCAGGCAGCCGGGCGCCATCGAGGCCGTGTCGCAATCGCGTTGCGGGCTATGTGTGATGCACATGAAAGGCGAGCCCCGCACGATGCAGGCCAGCCCCCCTGAGTACACCGATTTGATCGGAGAGATTGGCCTGTTCCTGGGTGCGCGGGCGCAAAAGCTGCGCGCGGCGTGGGTCGATCCCCGCCGTATCGTGCTGGACCCGGGGTTTGGTTTCGGCAAAACTGCAGACCAGAATTTTCAATTATTGCGCCGGCTGTCCAGCCTGCGCAGCACGGGTTATCCATTGCTGATCGGCCTGTCGCGCAAGACCATGATCGGACAGGCCACTGGCCGGCCGGTCGGCGACAGGCTGTCCGGCAGCATTGCCGCTGCCCTTGCCTGTGTGTCCCGGGGGGCTTCCATCGTGCGCGTGCACGATGTGGCCGCCACCGTGGATGCCCTTAAGGTATGGCACGCGGCCGAACAAGGAGCAATCAGTTCATGATTCGACGCAAGTATTTTGGTACGGATGGAGTGCGCGGAGAAGTCGGCGGTCCGGTGATCAACGCCGAATTCGCTCTGCGCCTGGGCTATGCGGCCGGCCGTGTGCTGGCGCGCGAGCACGCCGTGCGCGGCGGCACGCGTCCGCAGGTCGTGATCGGCAAGGACACCCGTATTTCGGGCTACATGCTGGAATCCGCCCTGGAAGCGGGCTTGTCCGCCGCGGGCATTGATGTGCTGCTGGCCGGCCCCATCCCGACGCCCGCCGTGGCCTACCTGACTCGGGCGCTGCGCCTGGTGGCGGGCATTGTCATCAGCGCCTCGCACAATCCGTACCAGGACAACGGCATCAAGTTCTTCTCGGCCCAGGGCATGAAGCTGCCCGACGAGATCGAGGCTGATATCGAAGCCGCCCTGGATGAGCCCCTGGGCTGCGTCGCCTCCGAGGGCCTGGGGCGCGCGCGCCGTATGTCCGATGCGCAGGGCCGGTACATCGAATTCTGCAAGAGCACGTTCCCCAACGATCTTGACCTGAACGGCATGACGATCGTGGTGGATGCGGCCCACGGCGCCGCTTACAACATCGCTCCCCACGTGTTCCGGGAATTGGGCGCCGAAGTGCATGCCATCGGCGTGCATCCGGATGGCTTCAACATCAACAAGGGCGTGGGCGCCTTGCACCCCGAGATGCTGGCCAAGGAAGTGAAGGCCCGCGGCGCGCAGTTGGGCATCGCGCTGGACGGCGATGCCGACCGCCTGCAGGTGGTGGACGGCGAAGGCCGCATCTACAACGGCGACGAGCTGCTGTACGCCATCGTTCGCGAACGCATGCAGCGCAACAAGGTGGATGGCGTGGTGGGCACGCTGATGACCAACTTCGGCTTCGAGCGCGAAATGGAACGCCTGGGCGTGGGCTTCGAGCGCGCCAACGTGGGCGACCGCTACGTGCTGGAGCAGATGCAATCGCGCGGCTGGCTGTACGGCGGCGAAAGCTCTGGCCACCTGCTGTGCCTGGATTGCCATTCCACCGGCGACGGCACCATCGCCGCCCTGCAGGTATTGACCGCGCTGCGCCGCAACAACGCGTCGATGGCCGAGTGGGTGGGCGATCTGCGCATGTATCCGCAGAAGATGATCAATGTGCCGCTGGCGCCTGGCCAGGACTGGAAAACCCATGCCGGCCTGACGGCCGCGCGCAAGGCGGTCGAGGCTGAACTGGGCGGCCGGGGCCGTATCCTGATCCGCGCTTCGGGCACTGAACCGAAGCTTCGGTTGATGGTGGAAGCCGAGGATGAATCCCTTGCCGTTTCCTGCGCCGAGAAGCTCGCCGCCAGCCTGCAATAGGCCCGACAAGTCGACCGGGACGAAAGCCACCCACCGGCAGCGGGGGTGGCTTTTGTGCATTCGCGGCCCCCGCGTTCAATTGTAAAGTTTTGTCGAGATTTGCCTAAAGTTGACCCATCTGCCCCGAACTAAACTTCATAGTCACGTAACATATTGGTCAAGTCTTTGACATACAGGGCGTCCACACTGACTGGACTCTCTAGGAGCTTCGCGCAATGCTGGAACTAGCACGCATCAACCCAAGCCGTAATCCCGCCGAACCGTTCACGGGCATCGCCCCGAAGGTGCTGGCGGTCGGACTGGCGCGCACGGCTGAAGAAATCGAGCAGATTCAGCGTCTGCGCTACGACGTCTTCACTGAGGATATGGGGGTCGTGTTTCCGGACGCCCAAGACGGTATCGAACATGATCGTTTCGATCCCTTCTGCGAACACCTGATGGTCCGCGAAATGGATACGGGCCGCATTGTCGGCACGTACCGGATCCTGACGCCTGAAAAGGCGCGGGAGGCGGGCGGGTACTACTCGCAATCCGAATTCGATCTGTCCGGCCTGGGCGCGATCCGCGACAACCTGGTCGAAGTCGGCCGTTCGTGTACGCACGCCGACTACCGTAACGGCGCGGTCATCATGCTGCTGTGGTCCGGCCTGGCCGAATACCTGCGGCGCGGCGGTTACGAATACGTGCTGGGCTGCGCAAGCGTTAGCCTGCGCGACGACGGCGTCACTGCCGCGGAAGTCTGGCGCACGATCTCCAAGCACCTGCCGCTTGAGAACGAACCGCGCGTGGTGCCCCTGCACCGGTATCCGGTGGAAAAGCTGAACAGCACGTTGCCTGCCCGCGTGCCGCCGCTAATCAAGGGTTACCTGAAGCTGGGCGCCAAAGTATGCGGCGAACCCGCCTGGGACCCGGATTTCAACGCCGCGGACTTCCCGGTGTTGCTGAAAATGGAACGCATGGACGAGCGTTACCGCCGTCACTTCGGTCTGGATCAACCCGCGGCCCTCAACGGCCAGCGCTGATCATCATGCGCCGCCTGATCCGCCGTATGAAGATCAGACTGATACGGCGGGCCACGCGGCCCTTGCGCATGGAGCTAAAACGGCTTCATCGCGAGACGGATTTGTCGCCGTTCTAATAAAAAAACGGGCGATGGCTTTGCGGCCATCGCCCGTTTTCCTGTGCGCGCCGGTTCAGCGCGCCAGGATCAGAATTCCAGCACTTCGAACGAAAAACCGACCTTGTTCCATTCCGCTTCTTCCGCGCGTAGCGTGAAGTCGCTTAACGGGTGCTGGGCCAGCCATTCGCGGTTGACGCGCACGACGATGGAGTTGTCGCGGACCGAGGCGGTCAGCGGCAGCGGTTCGATCTCGCCGCGGCGGCGGAACAGCAGGACGGCCAGGCGCAGGCTAAGGATGGCCTTCCATTGGGGACGCGTGCGGATCAGCGGTTCCAGCTTGGTCAGCTTGCCTTGATGACCCAGCGCCAGCAATGCCAGCAACTGCTGATCGGCGCGCGAAAAGCCCGGCATGTCGGCGTTTTCCAGCACGTACGCAGTGTGCTTGTGATACGCGTTGTGCGCGATCGACAGGCCCACTTCGTGCAGGTCGGCCGCCCAGCCCAGGGCCGGGCGTAGCTCGGCGCGTTCCGGGCCCTCGGGGAACATGGCGTCGAACAGCGTCAGCGCGGCGTGGCGCACGCGACGGGCCTGGTTCAGATCGACGTGGTAGCGCTTCATGAACTGGCGCACTGATTCATCGCGCTTGTCATGCTCGTCGTCACGCCCCAGGAGGTCGTACAACACGCCCAGGCGCAGCGCGCCGTCCCCGGTGTGCATGACCTCGATGCCGAGTTCATCGAACAGCGCCGTCATGATGGCCAGTCCGCCGGGCAACACGTCGGACCGTTCAATCTTGATCCCGGGCAATTCGGACGGGATGACCCGGCCGGAACGCACGATGCGGTCTTTCAGCTTGGCCAGGCCCGCGCGGGTAATGCCGCGGTCGGAAAAGCGGCTTTCCGTCAGGATCGCGAACAGCGCCTTGGCGGTGCCGGAAGAGCCATAGGCCTCTTTCCAGCCCATTTTGCGGTACTGCTTGGCGATGACTTCGATCTCGCGCCGGGCGGCCAGTTCGGCCTGCTTCATCTGGTGCGCATCCACCACGCCGTCCGAGAAGAACTGGCGGCTGTAGCTGACGCAACCCATGTACAGCGATGACATCAGTCCGGGTTCGTGGCCTTTGCCGATAATGACTTCGGTGGAGCCGCCGCCGATGTCGATGACCAGCCGCTTGTTGGGCGACGGGGGCAGGGTGTGGACCACGCCCGAGAAGATCAGGCGGGCCTCTTCGCGGCCGGCAATGACCTCGATGGGAAAGCCCAGGGCGGCTTCGGCGCGCGGCAGGAAGTCCCGCGTGTTGCGGGCAACCCGGAAAGTATTGGTGGCGACCGCGCGAACGCGATTGGGGTGGAAGCTGCGCAGGCGGTCGCCAAAGCGCTCGAGGACGGCGATGGCGCGCTCGATGGCGTCGTCGCCAAGGCGTTTCTCGGCGTCAAGGCCGGCGGCAAGCCGGACGGTTTCCTTGAGACGATCGATCTGGTAGATCTGGGGCGTACCGTCCTGTTGAACGATGCGTCCGATGGAGAGGCGGAAGCTGTTGGACCCGAGGTCCACCGCGGCCAGAAGTTGATCCATGCGGCTCGTAATATAGGCTTTGAGGTGGCCTGATTATAGAGACCCCATGTGACAGTGCCCTGAGCTACGGGTTTTCGCTTATGGAACATAGGCTTGCGATAAAAGGTGTGCGCGCTATATGTCCCGAATTTGGCGTACGCTACGGAATTGTCGCTGTGTCATAGAACCGTCACTTATTTGCAGTAAAACTCCACGCTCCCCCTACGTATGGAATCCGGTATGCCCACACGCCCGCCCGGCGAGCCCTTGCTCATGAATCGTGAGTTGTCGCTGCTCAAATTCAACGACCGTGTGCTGGCGATGGCGGAAAATCCGAAGACGCCTTTGCTGGAACGGCTGCGCTACGTGTGTATCGTCAGTTCCAATCTGGACGAATTCTTCGAAATCCGGATCTCCAGCCTGAAAGAGCAGCAGCGCCAGTCTCCCAATTTGGTCGGCCCGGACGGCATGACGCCTGACCAGGCGTTCGAAAACGTCCAGCAAGCCGTGCACGCCCTGGTGGCGCGCCAGTACAACTTGCTGAACGACGAGATTCTGCCGGCCATGCAGGCCGAAGGGATCACGCTGCATCACGCGTCCGAATGGAACGCCGAGCAGCAGCAGTGGGCGCGCGACGTGTTCAACCGCGACGTGATGCCGCTGCTGACCCCGATCGGGCTTGACCCGGCGCACCCGTTTCCCCGGGTCTACAACAAGAGCCTGAATTTCATCGTGTCGCTGGCGGGCGCGGATGCGTTTGGCCGTCAGGCGTCGATCGCCGTGGTGCAGGCGCCGCGCGCGCTGCCGCGCCTGATCAAGATGCCGCCCGCGCTGTCCGGCCACCCCGAGGGCTTCATCCTGCTGACGTCCTTGCTGCGGGCCTTCGTGGGCGAACTGTTCCCGGGGCTGGAGATGCTGGGCTGCTACCAGTGGCGGGTCACGCGTAATAGCGACCTGTTCGTGGACGAGGAAGAAGTCACCAACCTGCGCCATGCGCTGCAGGGCGAGTTGTCGCAACGCAATTTCGGCGCTGCCGTGCGGCTGGAAATCGACAAGCTGACGCCCGTCGAGCTGGAAACCTTTCTGCAACGCGAGTTTTCGCTGACCGCCCAGGACACCTACCGCGTGCCAGGGCCGGTGAACCTGTCGCGCCTGATGCAGCTGTGCAATTCGGACCTGCGTCCCGACCTGCTGTTTCCTGATTACCGCGCCCCGGTGCCTGCGCCGTTTGACCGGGTGGGCGACAAGCCGTCCGAGCTGTTCGAGGCCGTGGCCGAACAGGACCGGCTGCTGCACCACCCGTACCAGTCGTTCCAGCCCGTCATCGATTTCCTGACGGCTGCCGCGCTGGACCCCGACGTGATGGCCATCAAGCAGACCATCTACCGCACCGGCGAGGATTCCGAGCTGATGAAGATCCTGCTGGCGGCCGCACGTGCCGGCAAGGAAGTCACGGTGGTAGTGGAGCTGATGGCGCGCTTTGACGAGCAGACCAACATCAACTGGGCGTCCAAGCTGGAAGAGGTGGGGGCGCATGTGGTGTATGGGGTCGTCGCGCACAAGACGCATGCCAAGATGGCGGTGGTGCTACGCCGCGAGAACGGCCGTCTGCGCCGCTATGCCCACCTGGGCACGGGCAACTACCACCCCCGCACGGCCAGGCTGTACACCGACTTCGGGCTGCTGACCGCGGACCCGAAACTGTGCGAGGACATGGACAAGGTATTCGCGCAGCTGACCGGGTTGGGGGCGCGCCGTTCGCTCAAGGCGTTGATGCAGTCGCCTTTCACCATGCATGACGGCATGGTGGCGTTGATCCGCGCCGAGGCCCGGGCGGCCAAGGCCGGCAAGCGTGCCCGCATCATGGCCAAGATGAACTCGCTGCTGGAAGAGCAGGTCATCGAAGAACTCTATAAGGCCAGCCAGGCCGGCGTGAAGATCGACTTGATCGTGCGCGGCGTGTGCGCGTTGCGCGCGGGCGTGCCCGGGCTGTCCGAGAACATCCGGGTGCGTTCCATCGTGGGCCGCTTCCTGGAGCATTCGCGAGTGTTCTATTTCTACGCGGATGGCGAGGAAACGGTTTACCTGTCGTCGGCCGACTGGATGGACCGCAATTTCTTCCGCCGTGTGGAAATCGCCTTCCCGATCTACGACAAGACCTTGAAGAAGCGCGTCATCGACGAGGCGTTCACTTACGCGCTTCGTGATAACCAATTGGCATGGCAACAGCAGCCTGATGGCGATTACGCCAGGGTCAAGAGCCGTCGCGAGCCCTTTAACCTGCATCTGTACCTGATGCAGAAACTGGGCGTGTAACGCCTTGGCTTGTCACACAGGGAATTGTCCCTGAATATCGCGGCCGCCCCGGTTTCCCGGGCGGCCGCGGTGTTTTTGGGGATGAAAACGGTGTCGTATGAAGCGTATGTGACTGTCACTATCCTGTCACGTTGGGCTTCTAAGATGCGAGGGTCGCTGAAAGACAGGCACCGAAAAAGCCTGACCAGACTCCTCCAACGAGCACAGAAGGAACCCTGATGTTCAAACGTGTCTTCAAGCAAGTTTCCCTGGGCGTCGCGCTGAGCGCCGCCGTGTTTGCCGTCCAGGCCGCCGATGTTACCGGCGCCGGCGCATCGTTCCCGTACCCGATCTACGCCAAGTGGGCGTCCGACTACAAGGCTGCCACCAACAACGCGGTCAACTACCAGTCGATCGGTTCCGGCGGCGGCCAGCAGCAGATCATCGCCAAGACCGTCGATTTCGGCGCCTCGGACGATCCCATGAAGGCAGCTGACCTCGAAAAGAACGGCCTGCTGCAATTCCCGGCCGTGATCGGCGGCACCGTGGCGGTTGTGAACGTCGACGGCGTTGCGCCGGGCAAGCTGAAGCTGTCGGGCCCCGTGCTGGCTGACATCTTCCTGGGCAAGATCAAGAAGTGGGACGACAGCGCCATCAAGGCGTTGAACCCCGACGTCAAGCTGCCCTCGGCCGACATCATCGTCGTGCACCGTTCGGACGGCTCGGGCACCACCTTCGGCTGGACCAACTACCTGTCCAAGGTGTCGGCTGACTGGAAGTCGCAAGTCGGTGAAGGCAAGGCCGTCAAGTGGCCCACCGGCCAGGGCGGCAAGGGCAACGAAGGCGTCGCCGCCTACGTCGGCCAGCTGAAGAACTCGATCGGCTACGTGGAATACGCCTACGCCAAGCAGAACAAGCTGGCCTGGACGCAGCTGCAGAACAAGGCTGGCAAGTTCGTCCAGCCGGAGCAGAAGGCATTCGCTGCCGCGGCCGCCAACGCCGACTGGAAGAGCGCGCCGGGCATGGGCGTGGTCCTGACCGACGAGCCGGGCGACGATTCGTGGCCCGTCACCGCCGCAACCTTCATCCTGATCCACAAGTCGCAAGACAAGCCGGCTCAGGGCAAGGCCGTGCTGGAGTTCTTCGACTGGGCGTTCAAGAACGGCGCCAAGTCGGCTGAAACGATGGACTACGTGCCGCTGCCGGAAGCCGTTACCAAGGAAATTCGCGCTGCTTGGGGCGAAGTGAAGGCTGCCGACGGCAAGGCCGTCTGGAAGTAAATGGGTAAAGCGCGGGAAGGAGCCCGCTAAGCAAGCGGCTCCCCATCGCGCGCAACCCGTCAAGCAGCCGCCCCTGGTTTTCTGCCAGCAGAAGATAAGGGGCGGTCTGCCGCAAGACCTCCCGTTGTTCCCCCAGGTTACCTAAGGAAAGTCCATCCATGAGCGCGGTAATGGATAATAGTGTGCCGCTTTCGCCCAGCGTGGCGGACTCCGTGACTACCGGCACGCCTTCGCCTATGAAGCAAAATAAAAATGCGCTGATGGATGCGCTTTTCAAGAATCTGACCCGCCTGTTCGCCTTCCTGGTGTTCATTCTGCTGGCGGCGATTCTCATATCCCTGATTTACGGCAGCCGTGAATCGCTGGCCAAGTACGGCCTGTCGTTCCTGTGGCTGAACGATTGGGACCCCGTCAACCAGAACTATGGCGCCGTGGTGCCGATCATCGGCACGCTGCTGACCTCGGCCATTGCGCTGATCATCGCGGTGCCGGTGTCGTTCGGCATCGCCATCTTCCTGACCGAACTGTCGCCGACCTGGCTGCGCCGCCCGTTGGGCACCGCGGTGGAAATGCTGGCGGCGATCCCGTCGATCATCTACGGGATGTGGGGCCTGTTCGTTTTCGTGCCGGTGTTCCAGCAGTACGTGCAGCCGTTCCTGATCGCCACCCTGGGCAGCGTGCCCGTCATTGGCGGCATCTTCGCCGGTCCGCCGTTCGGCATCGGCATCTTCACGGCTGGCCTGATCCTGTCCATCATGATCATCCCGTTCATCGCCGCGGTGATGCGCGACGTGTTTGAACTGGTGCCCGCGATGCTGAAGGAATCGGCCTACGGCCTGGGCAGCACGACCTGGGAAGTGATGTGGCGCGTGGTACTGCCGTTCACCAAGTCGGGCGTCATCGGCGGCATCATGCTGGGCCTGGGGCGCGCGCTGGGCGAGACGATGGCCGTGACGTTCGTGATCGGCAACGCGTTCAAATGGTCCGGCTCGCTGTTCTCTCCGGGTAACTCGATCGCGTCGGCCCTGGCCAACGAATTCAATGAAGCGGGCGGCATCCAGAAGTCGGCGTTGCTGGAACTGGGCCTGATCCTGTTCCTGATCACGACGATCGTGCTGGCCCTGGCCAAGGTCCTGCTGGTTCGCCTGTCTGCCGGCGAAGGCAAGAAAACCTGACCCGCCGCGAGCACAAGGAAAAGATCATGGCTGTATCCGTACTCAATATGCAGAATGGCATCTACCGCCGGCGCCGCGTGGTCAACCGCATCATGCTCGCGGTGTCCCTCGGAACGCTGGGGTTCGGCCTGTTCTGGCTGTTCTGGATCATTCTGACGCTGCTGACCAAGGGCGCGCCTGCGCTGTCGTACACGCTGTTCACCGAGATCACCCCGCCGCCCGGGCAAACCGGCGGCCTGATCAACGCGATCTTCGGCAGCGTGGTGATGGCGGGCGTGGGCACGCTGATCGGCACGCCGGTGGGCATCCTGGCCGGCACCTACCTGGCCGAATACGGCCAGCGCGGCTGGCTGGCGCCCGCGACGCGCTTCCTGAATGACGTGCTGCTGTCGGCGCCGTCGATCATCATCGGCCTGTTCATCTATGCCGTGTATGTGGCGCAGGTGGGGCACTACTCCGGCTGGGCCGGCGCGCTTGCGCTGTCGATCCTGGTGATTCCGGTGGTGGTGCGCACGACCGACAACATGCTGCTGCTGGTGCCCAACAGCCTGCGCGAAGCCGCGGCGGCGCTGGGTTGCCCCAAGTGGCGCATGATCACGCTGGTGTGCTATCGCGCCGCCAAGACCGGCATCATCACCGGCGTGCTGTTGGCCATTGCCCGGATCTCGGGCGAGACCGCGCCGCTGCTGTTCACCGCGCTGTCCAACCAGTTCATGTCGTTCAACATGAATGCGCCGATGGCCAACCTGCCGGTCGTGATCTACCAATACGCCGCCAGCCCCTTCAAGGACTGGAATGACCTGGCCTGGGCCGGGGCCACGCTGATTACGTTGCTGGTGCTGGGCATCAACATCATTGCCCGCAACATGTTCCGCAAGTAAAGATCGCTGTGCCGGGGGG
>NZ_JBHFII010000063.1:37379-47461 GCF_057334215.1 Achromobacter maghribensis
CCCGAGCCAAGGGAAGAGAAATGGAAAACACCGCTACCGCCGTCAAGAACAAGATCGAGGTCAAGAACCTGAACTTCTACTACGGCAAGTTCCATGCGATCCGCAATGTGAACATGTCGATCCAGGAGAAGAAGGTCACGGCCTTCATCGGCCCGTCGGGCTGCGGCAAGTCGACACTTCTGCGCACGTTCAACCGCATGTTCGAGCTGTACCCCGGCCAGCGCGCCGAGGGCGAAATCATGCTGGACGGCGAAAACCTGCTGACCACCAAGACCGATATTTCGCTGATCCGCGCCAAGGTCGGCATGGTGTTCCAGAAGCCCACGCCGTTCCCGATGAGCATCTACGACAACATCTCCTTCGGCGTGCGTCTGTTTGAACGCCTGTCCAAGGGCGAGATGGACGAACGCGTGGAGTGGGCGCTGAGCAAGGCTGCGCTGTGGAACGAAGTGAAGGACAAGCTGCACCAAAGCGGCAACAGCCTGTCGGGCGGCCAGCAACAGCGCCTGTGCATCGCGCGCGGCGTGGCGATCAAGCCCGAAGTGCTGCTGCTGGACGAACCGTGCTCGGCGCTGGACCCCATTTCCACCGCCAAGATCGAAGAGCTGATCGCCGAACTGAAGAACGACTACACGGTCGTGATCGTGACGCACAACATGCAGCAGGCCGCCCGTTGCTCGGATTACACCGCCTACATGTACCTGGGCGAGCTGATGGAATTTGGCCAGACCGACCAGATTTTCGTGAAGCCGTCGCGCAAGGAAACCGAGGACTACATCACGGGCCGTTTCGGCTGATCGCATACCGGATCGTCCCTTGATGCAAAACGGCGCGCCTGACTGGCGCGCCGTTTTGCATTGGGCTGACCGGGATCGGTATGCGCCAGAAGCCGTAATTAATTTAGGCTTGAGCTATATAGGTGTCAACCAGGGGATAGCCGGAAGGGCGAGGGCGAATGGCGTCGTAGGCGGGATGATTCCCGGGCCGGGCGGGATTCTGGTATAGTTGCCACCCTTCGGGGCGTAGCGCAGCCTGGTAGCGCATCTGCTTTGGGAGCAGAGGGTCGTGAGTTCGAATCCCACCGCCCCGACCAGTAAATAAAAGGCCGTCAGTGAGAGTGCTCACTGACGGCCTTTGTCATTTCCGCGCCATGCGCCATGGCGACAACGCCAGGGCGCCCCGTTTCACGTCGATGCGCGAGGCGTGCCCGGTAGCTGGCGCCAGATGGCCTCGGCCACGACCGCAGGCGAAATCCCGTCCATGCCCGGGCCGTCCGACGGTTCAAGCGGATGAAGACAGGGCGCATAGCGCATGACGGGGCTGCACCCAAACAGTCCGATCGTTGGCACGCCATGGGCGACGGCGATGTGCATCCCCATGCTGTCATTGGTCGCAAAGGCCAAAGTCCGGGCGATCAGCGCCTGGCTCACGCAAATGTCCGTGTTGCCTTGCGTGATGTCGAGGACACGGATCGACGGCGGTAACGCGGCGCGAAGCTCCTGCGCGATGTGTTGTACATCGCTGGCGCCGCATAGCAGGAACGCCAGGTCGGGATCGCGTTCATGCAAGATTCGGGCGACCTGCGCATAGGCCTGCGCGGCATAGCGCCGTGTAGGGGCAGAGGCGTTCAGGCCAAAGCCGACCATCCGCGGCAGGCCTTCGGTGAGTTGCCCGGCGATATCAAGGGCGCGCGGGGCGATATCGAGCGATGGGTAGCGTGCCTCGTAGGGACAGCCCACCTTGCGTAACACCTCCGGCAGCCAGGTGTGGGTATCGGGATGCGGTGTCCCTTTGCGTCGAACCCAGACCCTGTCCGTGAGCCAACGCGCAAAATGCGGGTGATGCCAGCGCAGATAACCGACGCGCTGCGGGATGCCCGCAAGACGAGCCGCCGCCGCGATATGCGACCGGAAAGTAAACAGAAAAAGCGCGTCGTAGGCGCCTGCCGCCAAAACACGGCTAGCCTCGGTGACGCGAGCCCGACCCTCCAACTTGCTGATTTCTTTCAGCGGGACAACTTCTTTTACATAGGACTGGGCCCGAAACAGCGCCAGCGATGCCTCCGGCTGCGTCATGAGAAGCGTGACGGGGGTTCCGGCGTGTTCGGCCAAGGCCCGTGCGAAGACCATATTGAGGATGCCATCGCCGATCCCGCCGGAAATGTAGATAGCGGGGTTATTTGGCGTGCAACCATCCAGAGTCGACTGTTCCATATCGCTTGTCTATACGTGGTGAGGGGTGACGCTACATCCTGGTGCCTAGTTTCCCGTAAAAAAGGGCCTCCCCGTCAATGGGTATTACAAATGCAATTGCGGAGTAACGGCGAGCCCCGCGTGGGGTCCGCGGGGGCGAATATTCGCCCCGGGCGGGTACGGATTTTCGTTGATTTCGTGACGCCAAAACCAAGCGTGGCGCATATTTTTTTGATGGGCTTTGGGCCTGCCCCGGATAAGGCATACTTCGCGACGCCAGGCGCCTCCCGATGCGCCGGCACATAAGAGATTCGCGCCGTCCGATGCGCGACGACGTCAACGAGGAGAGAGGGATGACGAAGCAACCCAGATTTCATGCCATGCGTGGCAAGGCGGCCAGGGCGTTGCTGCCGGTCGCGCTGGCGCTTGGCCTGATGGCGGGCTCGCCCGCGCATGCCGAGGAGTATCCGTCGCAGCCGATCAAGCTGATCGTGCCGTTCGCGGCGGGCGGCGGCAATGACGGGATCGCGCGTCTGTTGGGCCAACTGCTGTCCGAGGGGCTGAAACAGCCGGTGGTGGTCGAAAACCGTCCCGGCGCGGGCGGCAAGCTGGGGGTGGAGCAGGGCCTGCGCGCCGCGCCCGACGGCTACACCCTGACCTTGATTTCCAATAGCTATTCGGTCAACCCCAGCCTGTACAAGTTGCCGTTTGATCCGGTGGGCGACATGACGCCGATCGGGATGATCGCGCGCGCCCCCTTCTTCGTGTCCGTCAATCCGAAGGTGCCGGTCGAGACGCTGGGCGAACTGGTCGCCCTGGCCAAGCAGAAGCCGGGTGTGCTGACGTATGCGTCGTCCGGCACGGGCGGTATTTCACATCTGGCGACGGAGGCCTTGCTGAAGACGGCGGGCATTTCCATGACCCACGTGCCGTACAAGGGCTCGGCGCCAGCGTTGACGGATACGGTATCGGGTCAGGTGGACGCGATGTTGACGACGGCGGGTTCCACCTTGCCTTATCGGGCGGATAAGCGCTTGAAAGTGCTGGCGGTGACGCTGCCGCAACGCGTGTCGTCGGCGCCGGACATCCCGACCGTGCGAGAGGCGGGGGTGCCGTATGACGTCACGGTGTGGTACGGCATTATCGCCCCCAAGGACGTGCCGCCCGCGATTCAAGCCAAGTTGAATGCCGCGATCAATGCCGCCGTCGTGCAGCCCGAGATGGCGGATCGACTGAAGGCCACGGGAGAGGCGGCTGCGCCGGGCAGCCCGCAGGACTTCCGTGATCAGATCGTGAAAGAGATTTCGCTTTGGGGCGATGTCGTGCGACAGGCCGGCGTTACCGTGAACTGACCCCGCTGGCTCCGCCCGTGCGTGAATGGCCGCGCAGTGTTTACTGCGCGGGTTCGAAGACGTACGTATGGGCGGAGCCCGGGTTCGGGTTGTACAGCGGGCACCAGCCATTCACCGGCGCGACCGTGCAGTACCGGTTCTGGCCGTATACCTGCGCCACTTTCCACGTTTGCGTGTTGTCGGCGCGTTCAAGCAGGTATTGCATCCGTACGCCCCGTTCTTTCTTGTCGCGCTCATCGATGTTCATGACGTAGCCCGGGGTGGGCGGCTTGGCGTTCCGAATGTGGGCGACGACGAGTGCGCGGGTGTCGGATTGCACATCGACGTTCACGATCTCGCGTTCGTAGGTCTCGGCGTCGCACCGGTCGTTGGCAGCCAGCGTGGCCTGGAGCGCTCCGGTCGACAGGCTGTCGCGGGTGGAGCGGAACGGCTGGTAAAGCTCGGCGGTTTCCTGGCAGACGGCGACGGCGTATCGCGCTTCCTCGTCGCGAACCTGCCACCAGGATTTCACCGCGGCGTCCGGGGTGTTGGCCGCCACCTTCAATTGCGGCGTAGCTGCTTGCAGGCGGGTCCAAGGCGATGTTTCTTCTTTGGAACAGCCGGCCAATACAAGGGCCAGCGCCAGCAGCAATACGGGTTTTGTCACGACGACGGATCCGGTTATTTAGGGTGGCGTCATGATACCGCTTTCGAAAATGCCCATGCCCGTGTCGCACACGCGTCGTGCACCGGCTACGGCGGTTCCTGCGTATGGTGGATCGTGTTAATCTTTGTCCTATGACAATGTCAATGCCTTGAGGCCCGAACCGTGAACGCAGACTCCTCCTCCAGCACGTCTCAGACGCAGCCGCTGCATGACTTGCACAACCGCTGGCCGGAAGCCGAGTCGGTTGAGGATTTTCGCCATAACCTGGCGGCGGTGCATGCGCGCATCGCGGCGGCGTGTGGCCGGGTGGGGCGCGATCCCGCCGAAGTTCGTCTGTTGCCCGTCAGCAAGACCAAGCCCGAAGCCAGCATCCGCCTGGCCCATGCGGCGGGTTGCCGACTGTTGGGCGAGAACAAACCGCAAGAGGCCTATCGAAAGTGGGAAGCCACCCAGGACCTGCATGACCTGCAATGGTCTGTGATCGGCCACTTGCAGACCAACAAAGCCAAGCTGGTGGCGCGCTTTGCCAGCGAATTCCAGGCGCTGGACAGCCTGCGCGTGGCTGAGGCGCTGGAACGGCGGCTGCAGGCAGAAGGCCGCGCCCTTGACGTGTTCGTGCAAGTGAACACGTCGGGCGAGGCCAGCAAATACGGCCTGCACCCCGATGACGTACCGGCCTTTCTGCGCGCGTTGCCCGGCTTTTCCGCGTTGCGCGTGCGCGGGCTGATGACGCTAGCGCTGTTCTCGGCCGAGGCCGAACGCGTGCGCCAGTGTTTCGTGCTGTTGCGCAAGCTGCGCGATCAACTGCGGCAGGACGCGCCGGCGGGCATCGCATTGGACGCGTTGTCGATGGGCATGTCCGGCGATTTCGAGATCGCCATCGAGGAAGGCGCGACCGTCGTGCGCGTCGGCCAGGCGATCTTTGGCGCGCGGGCCCTGCCCGACAGCCACTATTGGCCTACGGTGGAAGGGGAAGGCGCCGATTCGTGAGTGCGGACCGTCTTTCGTGACGCGCTTGTGGCGGGACGGGATCGGCGCTGCCGCAGGGCGGCTTAACCCAGGCTGTGCCTGAGGTCTTGGGCAAGCCGGGCGCATTGCGCCGGTTCAATGCGGGAGATCGTGATCCGCAGACCCGGAACCGCTTCCTGGACGGAGAAGGCGTCACCGTGGCGCACCAGCCAGCCTTGGCGGGCCAGGGCCAATGAGATCGCCTGGTCGTCGGTCTGCAACGGCACCCACAGGTTCAGGCCGTCGCTTTGCGCCGGAACGTCAATTCCTTGGGCGCGCAGCGCATCTTCCAGCATGTTGCGGCGGTTGGCGTAGTCGGCGCGGGCCTGGGTCAGCAGCGTGACCGTTTCAGGCTGCGTGAGCTGGACTTCAACAATGTCCTGCAGCAGATGGCTGACCCAGTTCGTGCCGGCGGCCAGGCGCAGGCGCAATTGGCGCGACGTGGCCGAATCGCTTGCCACGGCGGCGATCCGGATATCGGGGCCCAGCGCCTTGCTGAAAGAACGCACCAAGGCCCAGCGGTAGGCGTTGTCGGGGATGGGGGGGTGATAGGCGGCGTTGGAAAGCAGCGCGAAATGGTCGTCCACGATCACCATGACGTCGGGGTGCCTGGCCAGCAATCGCGCAAGCGCCCGTGCCCGCTTGTCGCTCAGATTGCAACCCGTCGGGTTGTGCGCCCGGGGCGTGATGATGACGGCCTGCGCCCCTTTGGCCAAAGCCGCCTCCAGCCCGTCGGCCCGCATGCCTTGCGCATCGACCGGAACACCGATGGCCTGCAGGCCGATGGTCCTGAGCGTGTTGATGCTGCCGAGGAAACAGGGGTTTTCGACAGCCACCTTGTCGCCGGCCACCAGATAAGCGCCAAGCAGCCTCTCGATGGCATCCACCGCGCCATGTGTCAGGTCGACGTCGAAGTGGGCGGGGCAGTCGGGCTGGAACCATTTGCGAAGGTGCGCTTCCAGCCCGGCATTGATGGTGGGCTCGCCGTACAGCCTGGGCCGGTAGGGACGCAGGCGTAGCGCGGCGTTGGGATCGGGCAGCCATGCGGGGTTCGGGTTGCCGCTGGCGAAATCGGTCAGGGGAGAATTGGCCAGCGTGCCTTCCTGTTCGCCGGCCTGGAAAGGGTCGCGGATGATCGTGCCCAGACGCCCTTGCGTGACGGCGATGCCGGCCGTGACAAGGCGCCGGTAGGCCGAGGCCACCGTATTGCGGTTCACTCCCAAGTCCACCGCCAGATCCCGCACCGGGGGCAGCGAGGCGCCTGCGGGCAACTGCCCGGCCAGCGCCAAGGTGCGCACGCAATCGTAGATCTCGGCGGCGGTCTTGCCGTGAATTTTCATATCGTCCTGGGACAAGGATTGGAACCCACCAGGCTAAGCGGGTTGTCGTCCTATGCGGCGGGTTTGAGCCGATTTTCCCATAACCAGCGGTTGCTGGGCGGCGGCCGAACCCGTTACCCCTGCGTCGGCAGCAGCTGCATGCCCGTGCGGCGCACGAATTCCTCGTAGCTGATCGGCGGGCCTTCCTTGGTGCTGGCGGCATTGGCCTGCCAGTGCACCCATGAACGCCCGGTCGTCGCGTCGTAGACCACTTTGTAGACATAGCCGGGCACCGCGACGCCCGACCCGATCGTCTTGGGTTTGTCGGTATAGAACGGCCCCGTGAAGACGTAGACGTCGCCTGCGGCGCGCATCACGTACTTTCGCGTGTCTTGTTCGATGCGGCTCCAGGGGCCGGCGTTCTGCGTCTGGTCCTGGGGCACCATGTTGGCCAGCGAAAAGCTCTGCGCCATGGACTCCCGGGAGCCCATGTCACCCGCCGGCGCCATGTGCCCGCGCGAATAGCCCGACCCCTTGTAATCGTCCAGGTCCGATCGTTCGGAGCGGGGCAGGCGCGCTTCAGCATAGAACTTGTCCGTGCGCGGCATTCCCTGGGCCTGCGAGAGAGTTTTCCGGTTCAGCCGTTCGGCTACGAAGACGGGAGTCTTTGTCTGGCCGCTATGCAAAACGGCGAATGCCGAGAAGCACAACTCGCGCAGATCGCCCCGGCTGGGAACGACAGGCATGTTGCCTTTCGGAAAGAACTGGGGGCAATCGGCAAAGCGGGTCTGGGAGAGCGCCCCGGCCGGCACCACGATGGGCGCGAATTTCTCTTGAGGCGGCCAGCCCAGCTTCGCCAGAATCGCGTCGGGCGAGAATTGGGCGGGCCATTGCGGCTTCAGTACGTAGGTGGCCGCGCCAAAACTGGCCAGCGACGACACCAGGAGCGCTCGCAGGAATCGGTATGTGCGGCCTGCCGAGCGGGTCTGGCTACGGGCTGCCGGGCGTTTTTTTCGTTGAACGGGTTTCTTCGCGCGCGTCATGCTACCTGTGTGTTGCTACAGGCCGGCGCCTTGGTAAGGCCGGCACGGCGACGATTGTAGATGACGGCTGATACCCCCTTATTTTGCCTGCCGGACCGGGCTTGCTTACACCACCAGCTTCACCCCGATCGCAAGCATCGCGACCCCCACGCACGCGTCCAGCACGCGCCATGCGCGTGGGTTGGCGAACAGGGGGCGCAGCAGCCGCGCGCCGTAGCCCAGCGTGAAGAAGAAGACGAACGAGGCCGTCATCGCGCCCAGCGCGAAGGCGGTCTTGGCGCCTTCGTACTGGCTGGAGATCGACCCCAGCAGCACCACGGTATCCAGATAGACATGCGGGTTCAGCCAGGTGAAGGCCAGGCAGGCTGCCAGCGTGGCGGCCAGGCCCGCCGTTTGCTTGGAGGAAGGCGACAGGCTGTCATGCTGCGTGCGCAGGGCGGAGCGCAAACTGCGCACCCCGTAGACCAGCAGGAACAGGGCGCCGCCGTAGCGCATGGCGGGTTCCAGCCAGGGCAGGGTATCGACGGCGAGTCCAAAGCCGGCCACCCCGGCAGCGATCAGCAGGGCGTCGGACACGGCGCACGTCAGGCAGACGGCAAACACGTATTCCTGGCGCAGCCCTTGCCGCAGCACAAAAGCGTTTTGCGCGCCGATCGCAACGATCAGCCCGAAACTGAGCAGGAAGCCGGGAATGAAGGCGGTGGTCATGGGTTGCCCTGTAAAAGGGCGACAGACTAGCCTTTTCCGGAAAATTAGAAAAACTAAATAGCCTAAATCAACTTTAGTTTCGCTAAATAGGCCGTGTGATGCGGGCTGTTGGGCGGTGGCGCACTTGCGTCCAGGCGCGAAGGACGCTGCCGCCTCCAGCCGTCAGGGATCAGCCGCCGTTTTGATCGGCCGCCTTCAGCAAGCCATAGAGCTTGTCCTTGAGCTGCAGCTTTTCCTTTTTCAGCACCTCGATATTGGTGCCGGAACTGGGGACGATACCGTCCTCCATATTCTTGATTTCCTGGTCTAGATCGTTATGGCGTTGGAACAGGGCGGAGAAATGCGCGTTCTCGGATTTCAGCTGGGTAATGAGTTGGCGATATTCAGGGAACATTGAGGCCTCTCTTGGGTACCAGTTGACGGGACCGGTGGCGCGCCAGGCATGACGCGTGCCGGCGTCGATTCCATGACACGCCAACACCCGGGCCTTGTCAACCGAAGGGCCAAATCCTCCTCCACCAGGAATTGATGCGGCGCAAGCGCGCCGTGGCTCTAGCAAAACTGTCTCGCATGCTCACGTTTCTTTACATGAGTGTTTCCGCCCAGAGATACACTCGCTTCCCCGTGGTCAGCCATAAAAGTGACATGAAACAGCGCGTGCCCATCTATCGGCAAGTCTTTGAACTCTTTAGGCAGGACGGACGTATCCATGCGGGTACGGGAATGATGAGCGGCGTGATTGCGCTGTTCCTGGCAATCCTGGCGGTGCTGGGCGTGCTGGCCTTCCACTTCCCTGCCTATCTGACCACGCCGGAACTGCGCGCCTTCTATTCCGTGGATGCCATGCGCACGCTGCTATTTGGCGCGCTGCTCGTGTCCGGGTCGATCGCGCTGGCCAACACGGTGCTGGGGCGCCAGCGCTGGCTGAACATCTCGGCCTTCGTGCTGGTCTGCTGCGCCGTCGCGGCCGGCGGCAGCCAGGTCGTGGTGACCACGACCAACACGGGCAATCACCCGTACCTGGGCCTGGATTGGTTCATCCTGGATTTGCTGGCCTCCAGCACGGTCTTCATCATTTTCGAGAAGTTGACGCCCTTGTATCCGGGGCAACCGGTGTTCCGCGGCGAATGGCAAGTGGACATGAAGCACTTCCTGTTCAACCACCTGTCGGTGGGGGCGGTGCTGTTGTGCATCAACTTTTTCATTCACCGCCTGTTCTCGTGGGCAGCGTACGAGCCCTTGCAGGCTGCGATCCAATCCATGCCGTACTTGCTGGAGCTGTTCGTCGCCGTGCTGGTGGCGGATCTGGCGCAGTATGCCGCGCACCGGGTCTATCACGAGGTGCCCGTCATGTGGCGCTTCCATGCCGTGCACCACAGCACGCGCACGCTGGATTGGCTGGCGGGCTCGCGCCTGCACATCGTGGAGCTGCTGATTACGCGCGTGGCGGTGCTGGGCGTGCTGTTCGTGCTGGGTTTTTCGAAATCGGTGCTGGACGCCTACATCATCATCGTCGGCTTCCAGGCAGTGCTGATCCATTCCAACGTGAAGCTCCCATGGGGATGGCTCCGCTACATCATCGTGACGCCCGACTTCCACCATTGGCACCACTCGTCGGACAGGGAAGCGATCGACAAGAACTACGCGGCGCACTTCTCGTTCATCGACTACATCTTCGGTACCGCCGTGCGCGGGGTGGGCAAGCGCTTGCCCGAGAACTACGGCATCCTGGACAACGACATGCCGGGCACCTTTCTGGCGCAGCAGGCGTATCCCTTCCTGCGCAAAAAGTAGCTCTTCCCGGCGTGCGGGCC